>SXRM01000204.1 GCA_005792545.1 Pseudomonadota bacterium
CCGATCTCGCCATCATCCTCATCGATGCTCGTCACGGTGCACTGGTGCAGTCGCGCCGTCACACCTTCATCGCCGCGCTGCTCGGCATTCGCCATCTGGTGGTTGCCGTCAACAAGATGGACCTCGTGGGCTTCAGCCACGCCCGCTTCGACGAGATCCGCAGCGAGTTTGAAGGGTTTGTGTCGCGGCTTGGTCGTCCAGCGCCGACGTTCATCCCGCTGTCGGCGCTGCTGGGCGACAACGTTGTCGAGACCTCGGCGAACATGCCTTGGTACCAGGGCCCGACGCTGCTCGATCACCTCGAGTCGGTTGATGTCCAGGGCGGCGCCAACCTGTCAGCGCTGCGGTTTTCGGTGCAGTACGTCATTCGACCCAACCTCGACTTTCGCGGTTTTGCCGGTCAGGTCGCTGCGGGTGGCTTGCAGGTCGGCGACCGCGTCAAGTGCCTGCCCGCCGGCACGGAATCGACTGTCAAACGCATCCATACGTTGCATGGCGACCTGGACGCGGCTTTTGCGCCGCAGTCGGTGACCGTGTTGTTGGCGGACGAGATCGACGTCTCCCGCGGCGACATGCTGGTGCATCCGGGCCACGAACCGTGGTCGCGCAAGGTCTTTGACGCCGACCTGGTGTGGATGGATACGGCGCCGCTCGACCCGGGTCGGCCGTACCTCATCAAGCACACCACGCGGACTGTCCGCGCCAAGATCCAGCAGATCCACGCGCGCGTCGACGTCAACTCGTTGGAGCACAAGCCGGCCGCGGCGCTGCAGCTCAACGAAATTGGCAAGGTGCGCATCGCGGCCGCGCAGGCGCTCTACCTCGACGCCTACGCCGAGTTCCGCAACACCGGCTGTTTTGTCCTTATCGACCCGCTGAGCAACGCCACAGTCGCCGCGGGCATGGTCGGCCGCGAGCAACCCGCCGATCTGGAGGCCGGAGAAGAGCTGCCGCGCATCGACCGCGCCGCGCGAGCAACGCAGCTGGGGCACCGCGCCGCGGTGTTGGCCGTCCATGCGCCAGACCCCCAACTGCAGACTGCGGTAGCGCGTACGCTGGAGGCGCGATTGTTCCAGCGCGGCGTCTCGGCGGTGCTGGTCGACGGTGAAGCGCTCGGCCAGGTGCCCGGGGAGGCAGCCCAGGCGCTGCCCTGGTTGTTTGAGCGCCTAGTGGCTTTCGGTCTGGTCGCGGTAGTCGACTTGCCGGCAGATGCGGTCCACGCTTTTGGACCGGACTGGGTCGAAGTCGCCGTGGGTCAGGCGGCGAGCGATGGCGGCATTCAGGTTTCGCTGGACGATACCGGCGTCGATAGCGCGGTGCGCCGCATCGTGTTGGCCTTGGCCGATCGCGGGCTTTTTGGGGCGCCGAGTGTGGTGTCGCCGGGTGCGGGGATCTAGAACCGAAACCCGACCTCAGCGCCGCCACCAAAGCCGTGCTCCGCTCCGCGCAGAGCCTGGTAGCTCATGACAGCGCTGACCGTCGCGCCCGGCGTCAACTCGTAGCCAATCTTGAAGCGCCCGCGCTCGGCCGTCTCGCGGGTCTCGTTCGGTTCGGTGGTCAGGATGACCTCCAGCGCCATGGGCACCTTGGGAATCGTCATCACGTGAAAGCCGGTGACGACCCGGAAGCCGACACCGGTAATCGCACCGGCTTCCAGCTGCAGCCGCGACCGCTGCGCCATGCCCAGCCGCAGCAGCCCGGCGAGTCCGATGCGGAACGTCTCCTCGTCGCCACCCAGCGTGAGCCGGGCCCCGACGCCTAGGTACTGCGATGGCGCGATGCCGATTTCGGCCCAGCCACGGTCAAAGCCCGTGCCCACGCCGGTCTCGATACCTGGCTGAAAGGTCGAGGCTTGGCCGCGCAGCGTGCCGATGCCGGCCTCGATGTACTCGACGTTGCGCAGCACCTAATAGCGATACGCGAGCTGAAAATCGCGGTAGCGTGGACCAAAGTCTGGGGATCCCGCCTCAACGCCTACCACACGGTAGTCCACGTACTCGCCGCTGACCCGAAAGTCGCTGCGCTTGCCACCGCGTTCGCGGAGCGCGACGGCTTCGTTGGTGCGCATGGCGGTCCCGCGAACGTACACCGGATGTGGGTCGGTCGCGTTGGCAAACTGGGCCAGTTCTCCGCCATCGCGGCCGTGTGCGACAACGTAGTAGGCCACGCCGGGGTCATCCATGGCGTCGCCGGGAATGCTCGCGCGCCAGACGCCAGTGCTGCTGAGCTCGATGGGCACCTTTCGCCAGTTGCCGACCTCGAGCGGCTTCCAGAACAGCGTAGCTCCGCTGATATCCGCGGTCTCGGTGACCGCGAAGTCCAGCTCCAGCGGCTTGTCTGCTGGCGCGTCCGCGGGCGCCTCGTGCAGCAAGCGCGGAGCGGCGTAGGCCGGGGCAGCTACAGCGGAAATCAGGCCAAGGACGACCACAAAGAGGTGCTGAGGGCGCGCTACCATGACACCACCATCCCTGCGCCACCGCTGGCGCCCGCGTGGTTGATGGTGCGCAGGTTGTAGCCCAGCCGCCCCGTCAACCCAAAGTGTTTGTTGAGCTTGTAGTCGGCCTGCGCGATTAGGCGCACGCCGATGTCCTCGCCGACCGGCCGGTTGGTCACCTCAAAGATGCCTTGGATGGGCAGGTTCTCGACGACATTGGTCGTCAGCGCCACCGAGCCGGCGCGACCGGTGTCTGCCAGGGTCGCGAAGCCGAGCCGCAGGTTGGTTCCGCGCTCCGGGCCGATGCGCCCCATCAACTCCAGGCCGGAGTCGATGCCGTCCTTGCCCAGGCCGACAACCAGGCGCGTAATGCCGTGAAACGAAGCATGGAAAGCCCACTCGGTCTGCAGATACCCATACTTGAAGGCCGAGCGCCGGGGGTCCACCGTGTCATCTTTGGCAATCGGCTGGCCGGCCTTGGGTCCGTTGGCATGGTTGACGGGCTTGTTGGTCCCGAACTCAAACACCGGACCCGCTGCCACCGCGCCACCTTCGCCCGTCAGCAACCCGTAGCCCATTTCGAACGCGTACAGGAGCTTGGGGTCTTGCAGCCGGTATCCGACCGAAACCTCGGCATACAAGAACTGGTCGTCGCCGCGGCCGCGATTGAAGTCGACCAGCTCGCCCACCATTCGAAACGTCGACGCGTCTACTGGACGACGTCCGACCTCGGCGAACGGGTCGGCGACCAGCACCGGGGCCGGAGCGCGCGGCGTCGCGAACAGCGCCTTGGTCTCACCGGACTCGGTCAGCGTCATTTCGACGAAGTATTCGAAGCCCGGTTCGGCAACCAGCGCCTGCGGCACCCGTAGTCGCCGGTGCAGTGGCCCGGACAGTTCAGGGCGCGCCAGCTGGTAGGTCTGCTTGCCCTTGGCGCGCAAGTGCACCCGAATGTCGGCGATGTGATCCCAATCCGCGGCACTGAATACCAGCCAGGCCGCCTCGTGCACGCGCAGGTTATCCGGCTTGTCGTGAAAGATCCTGCGCCCGCCGACGTCAGTTGCGTCAGGCGCTCTGCGTCGGCCCGCGCGGCCCGCATGTTGGCCGACTGCTCGTGCATGGCTGCGACTTCACGCACCACCGCGTCGGCGTGGGAGCTGGAAGGAAAGCGCCGCAGCCAGTC
>SXRM01000021.1 GCA_005792545.1 Pseudomonadota bacterium
CAGACTGCCTTCAAAGTGTCTGTAAATCAGCGGCCTTACATGACGACCACACATAACCGAACAGGCATGTCGCCAACCAGTTGATTCTGCTAGCTATGCCTTCGTGGTCAAGCGCACTCTCTGCGATCTGCGCCCCCGCAATGCGCAGCCTTTGCGCAACCCCCGCAGCATGCTAGATTGCCGCCCCCCTTGCCGCCGGCTACTGTTGAGCTCCGCACAGGCCATGATCGACCAGACGCCCGAAACCTCCAGAATTGCCGGTTGGTTGTCGCGCCTGGCCAACCTGGGCGCCGCGCCGCAGCTGGCGATCACGGCGCTGGTGCTGGTCACCGTCCTGCTGCCGGGTCTGGGCAAGCCGGGCCTGTTGGACCCGTGGGAGATGGACCGCGCGGCCGTAGCGCGGCGCATGGCCGGCCCGCCCAAGGTGGTCGTCGTCGAGGGACCGGGCGACAAGCTGCTGGTCGCCCTCGGCAAGCACCTGGGCGAGACGGCGGTGCTGGTGCGCGCCGCCGCCAAGGCCGACGCGTCGCCACTGGTCGCGCTGCAAGCGGCGCAGCAAAAGCTCGGTCGCGAAGTGGCCCACGCGCTGGTGGTCGACGCGGCGGCCGTGCAGCAACAACTGGGCGGCGGTCTGGACGAACTGGCCAACCAGGTGGTCGCCATCGAAGTCCAAAACCGCGGCATTGCGCTGGTGCTGGTCCACCCGGGTCCAGCCGAGCCGCTGCGCAAGGCGCTGGCCCAAGCGCGGGCCCGCAATGCGGGAGCGACCTACCGCAACACCAGCACGGCTGGCTGGATCGACGCCGACGGCGACATGCAGTCGATGTGGCCGCTTTTGGCTGGCGGCGAGTCCTTCGCTACCCAGGCCAACGCGGCGCAAGTGGTGCAGGCCGCCACGCCTTCGCCCTGGCGCTGGCCTGTGCATAAGCGCGACAGCCAAAACCAGGCGCTGCCGTGGCTGGACGCGGCGGCAGCGGCGCTGACGCTAAACATGTTTGGCCCGACCGAGTTCGGTGCGCGCCTGGGCGGTGCACTGTTGGTGCTGCTGGCGGGCCTGGTGGTGGTGCTGGGCGCGCGGCGGTTGTTGGGCGGCATGGGCGGCTGGGCGGCGCTCGGCGTGTTTGCCACCCTGCCAGAGACGCTGGGGCTAGGACGCCTGGTCACCTTTGAAGCGGGGCCAATGCTCGGCGCGGCGCTGGTGGCTCTGGGCCTGGGCCAGGGCGCCCTGCGCGACGAACGGCGGACGGGCCGCGACTGGCCGCTGTGGGTGCTCGCCGGAGCGCTGGTGCTGCTAGCCAGCCGAGGCCTCGGTGGCGCGACCATGGCTGCGGGCATGTGCGTGGCGTATGTGCTGGCCGCGAGCGACGCGCGCCTGCAGATTCTGGGTGTCACCGCCGCAACAGTGGCGCTACTGGCCTGGTCGGCTTGGCGGGTGCTGACCGACGGCGACGCCGACCCAAACTGGGTTCACGTGCTGCGCGGCTGGCGCTTTACCCAGAACCCGTTCAGCAACGGCCCCGACCAGTACCATCGCGACTTCGCGTGGTTCGTCGGCCAGGCCGGCTTTGGAGTCTACCCGTGGGGCGCGGCCGTGGCGCTGGGTGTCGGCACGCTGCTGCTGGCCGAAAAGGCCGAAGACAAGCGCCAGTTTGCCGTCGGCGCAGCCTTGCTGGTGGGCCTGGTGGTGCCGTTTGTCGTCGTCGGCGTACTGATTCGCCAGTTCCATCACCTGGTAGTGCCGGTCGCCGGCGTGGCGGCGGTGGCGGCGGCGGCGCTGGTGGTGGCGCTGTTGCGCGGCGAGGTCTCGGGTCGCCTGGCTGCACTGTTCGTGGTGCTGTCTACGTTGTTGCTGCACCGCGAGATCGGCAAGGGTGCAGACGCCGTTACGCGCTTTTTTGCCTTTGACCCGCCAATTGCGGCGGCAGGCGCGACCGGCGACCCGGCTTGGCCGACTGAGCTCAAGATGGTGCGGGCGCTGCGGGCGGTGGCGCTGCTGTCGGTGGTGGCGTTTGCGATTGGCGCCGCGCGACCGTTTGCGACGGTGCGCAGCGTGGTCGCCGGGCTACAGGCGCGAACCATGGCGGCGTGGGCGCTTGGCAGCGTGGGCCTGCTGTGGGCCATCGACGTGCTGGTGTCGCTCGGAACCAAGCTCGATGTGCAACTCAAGACCAGCGCGCAGACGACCGGCTATGCCTATGACCGCGCCTGGGTGGTCATCCAGGATACCCGGCCCGAAGTGCTGGCGGCGAGCACGGCCTTTGCCTTGCTGCTGACGGTGACGGCCGCAGCGACGGCCTGGACGCCGACGGATCAAGTTGAGCGCAGATGGCTGCGTGGGCTGCAGCGTTTGGGCGGACTGGTGCAAAAACCGCTAGTGGCGCACGCCGTCCTGGGTATCTGCGCGCTGGCGACGCTGGGCAGCGGCCTGTCGATCTTTGCGCACCTCAACGCCGACGCCGGCTGGGGCGGCGCGCTGCGCGCCGGGCTGGGATCGTCGGCGTTGTGGGCGCCGCTAGGCCTTTTGGCCTTTGCCGCGCTCGGCCGCACGGTGTTTGCGCGCGCAGAGCACGCCGACTCGCTGTTTGCGCCGCTGGTGCGCGGCGCGCGCCAACAAGCCGGGTTGGTGTTTGGCGCACTCGCCTGGCTGGCGCTGGCGGGCCTGGGCATCGGCGCCTCGCAGGCGTCGGGGACCTGGATGTTCCCGGTGTACCTGCTGGCGGTGTGGGGGCTTGCGCTCGCCCTGGCGCTGGTGGTTATCGGCTGGGCGCAAGGCCGTGCCGAAGCGCTGGCCTGGCCGACGGTGGCCGCCGGGGTGTTCGCGCTGTTCGTGCTGTTTGGTCCGCTGGCCGGCCGCTGGGTGGCCGAAGCTGCTACGCCGGCCGAGGGTTACAAGTACCTGGCACAGGTGTTGGTGGCCGCGCCCGATACGGCAGTGCTGTGGGTGGTGGCCGCGGCGCTAGCCCTCAACCGCCTGGTCGGGGGTCATCCGGCGTGGGCGGCACGGTTGCGCGGCGGCATTGATCTGTTGGGCCACATCGAGCGACCGCGCAACGCGGCGCTGGCGCTGTTTGCGGGTGGCCTGTTCTTTGCGGCGGGCTACGGCAAGCTGCTGCCCGATCTGGCGGTGCACTTCTCGCAAAAGCACCTGGTGCAGCTGATCGCTTCTGCCGGTGGCGCCGGCAACGACGACCGCGGCGCCCCGCGCACCTTTACCCACGGCGCGCGCACTGGCAGCGACAACAACTTCTATACCCAGTCGATGCCGCTGCTCGACGACCGCGCCGCGGTGCTGTCGCTCTTGGCCAACGAGAACACCGCGATTCGGCTGGCAACCGGAGCGCAGGGCAGCCCGCCGCGCATCGTGGCCCTGCCCGGCTGGAACTCCGACCTGGACAAAGACGGCAACCAGGACCGCGACGCGGCCGCGTGGTTTGGCCTGGTCACGGCCGCAGATGGCGACAAGCTGACGCTCGACGGCGCCGCGTTTGGTCCCGGCCAGTGGAAAGGCGCGGCAGTCTACGCGCCCAACGGTCAGACCGCGACCGTAGTCGACAACACCGCGAGCGCATTGGTGGTGTCGGCGCCGCTGGCGCTGGGTCCGGACGATCCGGCGCGCGCTTGGATCGTGCTCGACAAGGCGCAGGGCGAAGGCAACTTCCGCGCCGCCGCGACCAAGCCGGTGCAGCGCTTCGTGGTGTTGCCCAAAGAGGCGTTCAGCGAGCTCAACCACGCCATGCGGCAGAACCATGCGGGCCGCCATATCGCGGTCATGGACAGCAGCTCGTCGCGGCTGGTGCTGGCGACCAACTTCCTGCGCGCCGATCAGCCAGACCAGAACTGGCTGCGCAAGTCGCTCATCAAGCCCGAGGATCTCAACAAGGTCAGTGGCCTGCGACGCATCCAAGTCAACTTTGACAACTCGCTGCACCTGGTGGGCTATAAGCTCGCCGACGCGGCAGTGCAGCGCGCCCAGAAGTACCGCATGACGTTCTACTGGAAAGTGGTCAAGCCGACGCCGACCAGCTGGAAGATCTTTATGCACCCGCACCCGCTGCACCTGGACCGCTGGCCGCTGACGCAGCCCGACCCCAGCGAAGACGAGAACAAGTCGTGCAACGGCTGCTTTGCCACCAACCACTGGATGCCGGGCGACCTCATCGCCGACGAGTTCGAGCAGGAAGTGCCGCTCGGCACCAACAGCGGGCCCAACGAGATCATCCTGGGCCTGTACAACCCGAGCAGCGACCAGCGAATGCCGTTGCTGTCGGCGACCGGTGCCGGTGTCATCAAGCACGGCGACAACCGCGCCACGATCGGCCACCTGCAGATTCGTTAGACCTTCCCGGAGCGTTCGATGGCCACCGTTTCCAGTGTGCTCGCGCCGCTGTCGTGGCTGGCGCAAGAGCCGGCGCTGCGCCTGCTGGACCAGCGCGCTTTGCCGACTGCGACCGAGTACCTGCACTGCACAGCGGCGGAGCCGGTGATGCATGCCATCCGTACGCTGGCGGTGCGCGGC
>SXRM01000205.1 GCA_005792545.1 Pseudomonadota bacterium
CGGTGGTCTTGATCGCGGCCACGTCGCGGCCCGCATCGGGCTCGGTGATACCCAGCGCGGCAATCGCCTGACCAGCGATAGCGGGCTTGAGGTAGTTGTCGTGGTGAAAACTGTCGCCGATTTCGTGGATGACCGGCGTCGCCATGTCGCTCTGCACCAGCAGCGCCATCGTCAGGCCGGCAAGACCCGAATTGACCATCTCTTCCGCGTAGCAGACGGTATACCACCAGTCCAGGCCGAGGCCGCCCAGCGCCTCTGGCATTCGGATGCCGAGCAGGTTGCGTTTGGCCGCTTCTGTGAACACTTCGCGCGGAAACAGCCGCGCCGCTTCCCATTGGTGGGCATGGGGATGCAGATCCTTGCGACACCAGTCGCGCACCAGCTTGCGCAGCTGCTCGTGCTCCTCGCCAAACTGCGGGTAGTTGCGGTTGCGGTCGATCGTGAACATCGGTTGCCTCGTTGCGTTTGCGGCCAGGTGCGGGCGGCTTGCCTAAGCGTAGGCGCGCCGATCGCGCTGCGTCAATCCGACTGTCGCGCCCGGGCAACCGTGGTACAGTCGCCGCCCCGCGCCCGGCGCGGCTACGGTGGAAACCCATGAGAATTCAGTCAGTGCTTGCGCTGCTGGTCGTCAGTCTTCCCGGTTCTGTCGCGCAGGCAGCAGGGGCAGACGACAAACTCGCTGCTGGCGAAATCGTGGTCTCGACCCGCGACGTCGGCGCCGACCTGCCCGAGGCCACGGTGCAGGCGGTCATCGAAGCGCCACCGGCAGCCGTGTGGAAGATCATCGACGATTGCGGCAACTACAAGAAGGTGATGCCGCGCATCATCGACAGCAAGATGCATTCGCGCAACGGTGGCGTCGCGGTATGCGAGGTCAAGTTCGACATGCCGGCGCCGTTCTCGGACCTGGTGAGCGTCACCGAAGCGACGTCGACCGGCGGGCCGCCGCAGTGGAAGCGCAGCTGGAAGTTTCTGCGCGGCGACTACAAACGCAATGAAGGCAGTTGGACTCTTACCGCCTTTGACGCGGAGGGCAAGCGCACGCGTGCCGTCTACAAGGTGCTGGCGATTCCCAACAGCAGCGTCCCCAACTTCATGATCCGCAAAGCACAAGAGGGCGCGCTGCCGGACGTGATGAAGCGGGTGCGCCAGGCCGTCGTCGGCCATTGAACCTGACCAGGAGCCCAAGCGATGGACCTGCAATCGCCGCGGCGGCCCGACCTGTGGCTGCACGCGCCCGGCATCGACTACCTGAACCACGGCAGCTTTGGCGGTTGTCCGCGACCGGTGCTGGAAGCGCAGCAGCGGTGGCAGTGGCACCTCGAACGGCAGGCCTGCGCCTTCATGATCGGCGAACTTGAGCCGGCGCTGGATCAAGTGCGCGAGCGGCTGGGCGCGTTCCTGGGTTGCGATCCGGACGACCTGGCCCTTATCAGCAACGCGACCGAGGGCGTGGGCACGGTCCTGCGCTCGCTCGATTTTGGCCCGGGCGACGAGGTGCTGGTCTTGGACCATACCTACAACGCCTGCAAGAACGCCGTGGACGTCGAACTGCACCGGCGCGGCGGCAAGGCGGTAGTCGCACAATTGCCGTTTCCGCTGTCCAACGCTGCCAAGGCGACCGAGGCGATCCTGGCCACCGTGACGCCGCGGACACGGCTGGCGCTGCTCGATCACGTGACCAGCCCTACCGGCATCGTGTTGCCCATCGCCGACCTGGTGAAACGGCTGCAAGCGCAAGGCGTTGACGTGCTGGTCGACGCCGCCCACACGCCGGGCATGATCGAGGTCAACCTCGACGAGCTTGGCGCGGCGTATTGGACCGGAAACTGCCACAAGTGGGTGTGCTCTCCCAAAGGCTCCGCGGTGCTGCATGTGCGGCGTGACCGCCAGCAGCACATCCGCCCGCTGGTGATTTCGCACGGCGCCAACTCGCTGCGCACCGACCGTTCGCGGTTTCGCGTCGAATTCGACTGGACTGGCACGCGCGATCCGTCGCCGTGGCTGGCGATCCCGGATGCGCTGGACGCGATTGGCCAACTATGGCCCGGCGGCTGGGACGAGCACCGTGCGCGCAACCGGGCGCTGACGCTGGCCGCTCGGGACCTGCTGTGCGACGCGGTGGGCACGCCTCCGCCTGCGCCGGACGACATGCTGTCGCACCTGGCCGCCGTGGTGCTGCCCGACGAAGTCGCGGTGCCGGGCGGTTGCGGCGGCTGGGGCGACCCGTTGCACGACTGGCTTTGGAGCACGCATCAGATTGAAGTGCCGGTGTTTTCGTGGCGCGGACTGCGAATTCTGCGGATCGCGGCCCAGGCCTACAACCACCTCGGTCAATATCAGCGCCTTGCAGGGATTCTGGCCAGGTTGGGGGCGCAGGGGCGGCGGGGCTGAACCAGCAAGCTCCGGCCTTGCACATCGCGCGATCGCGTTGCTACATTGCAGCCCCTTTGCAGCTGCCCGCGAGGCTGCTGCTTCGCCTAACCATTGAAATCACATAACTTTTTGGAGACGCCCTATGGCCAAGCCCGCCACTGGCATGCAACTGAGCAAGGAAGAGGTCACATACTTGGAGCGCAGCCTGTCAGGCTTGCCGACCAGCAAGCAGGATGGCGCCGGTACCGGCGAGGCCGATGGGCTGTTGAAATTCAAGTACCACCAGAACCCCTACCTGCGCGTGTACGCCAACGTGCTGTGGAGCGGCTACGCCGTTTCGCGCGGGCAAATTGCGGAGGGTCACCAGCGCTTTTCGGCCGCCCGGCGCGACGGCCAGGTCAGCGCTGTGGATGCCGTGACCGCCAAAGCGATGCAAGACGCGCAGACGGCGCTCGAAAACGCGATGGCGCCCGATGGCACGATCGCCGGGTTTCTGCTGGTGCTGCGCGAGGGCACCGTGCAGCGGCTGTGGGCCAGAGTGTGCGAGACCTCCGGCCTGCCGCCCCCGCGCTTTGGCGTGCTGCTGGGCCGGGGACAGCAGCCTTCGCGTGAAGAGTTGGACGCCGCGGAGGAACAGGAGTTGGCCGCGCTGCGCAAGACCGCTGCGCCCGCTGTCTTGCCCGAAGCCGAGGACGACGAAGAGGACGACGACAGTGGCGACGACGGCGATGACGAGGGCGGTGACGCGGAAGCGGCCTCGTCTGCTCCCGTTGAGTTGCGCATCAGCGTCACCCAGCGCGGTGGCGCAGAGACCGCTGCAGAGCTGGTGTTGTCCGCTGCTGCCGATGCCATGCGCCAACTGCGGACCAAGGGCGGCATGGGCACCCTGACCGTGACCCTGACCGTCGAAGGGCAGACCGCTGGACCACGGGCCGAGGGTGGCGGTGGCCAGCGCAAGCGCCGGCGCCGGCGCCGGTAGGTGGTTGTGGCCAGCGGCTGAGGCCTGACCCGAGCCGCCAGGACCGCAGCCGAACGGCTGGTGAACCATCCTGCCAGTGGACGCGAGGGCTTGACCGCGACGCGAGCCAGCTTATACTGACCCGCAAGTCAGTGACCGGCTGGTCATTGACCTGCCGGTCACTCCTGCCTCACTTCACCAACCCACGCCGCGCATCCGCGCCCACGGCAGCCCATGGCACGCGCAGCCAACCCTGAGCTTCCCGGCCTGATCAAGGCGGCCGCGCTGGTCGAGTTCGGCGAGCACGGCCTTGCGCAGGCCAGGGTCAGCGCCATCGCCGACCGCGCCGGCATCTCCAAGGGCGCGTTCTATCTGTACTTTGAGTCCAAGGAAGCGCTGTACGTCGACCTGGCGCGCGAGTTCCTCAACGAGGTAGTGGCGCAGCTGTCGCAGCACGCGTGCAGCGTTGACCCGCAATGCAGCGACCCGATCGCGCTGATTCAGCAGTTCGCTCGGCACGACTCGGCCTTGCTGGCGTTTTTCTGGTCGCGGCGGCCGCAACTGGCAATGGTGTATCGCGGCGCAATTGGCACGAGCTACGCGTTCCTGTTCGACGAGTTCATCGACGCCATCCACAACGCGATGCGGGCGACCATCGCGGCGCAGCCGGTGCCAACGGCGCACGAACCGGTGTTGCCGCCCGATTTTTTGGCTGCAATGGCGACCGGGCTGCTTTTCATGCACGTGCGGCGCATTCTGGGCGAGGCGCAGCCTCCCGACGTCGCAAACCACATCCACTACTTCCGCAAGATTCTGGTCCTGGGAATGCTGCTGCCGCCCCAGGTGCTCGACGCGGTGCTCGCAGATCCGCTGACCGTGCTCGCGCGGCTTGCCGGCGAAGCGACGCCGTGGCGGCCGGGTCCGCTGGTAGCGCTCGAAGACGCGGCGTAGGTTGCTGACGCGCTCAAACCTGGTTACTGAGGTCCGACCATGAAGACCAAGATTTTCATCGCGCTCGCGTTGCTGGGCCTGGGCGCCTTTGGCTGGGTATTGCGCGGCAAGGTCGCCGACCGACTGGCCAAGCTCGAGCTTGTCAGCAAAGAGGCCCAGGCCAAGGCCGCGGAAGCGCTGGTTCGTGAACCGCCGAGCCTGATGACACCGGCGGCCGGGCCGGCAACGGAGACGTTGCGGATGACTGGCACCTTGCGTCCAGAAGCGGAGGTTCAGCTTGGCTTCAAGGTCCCGGGCCGGGTGACCGACGTACTGGTCCGGCGCGGCCAGGTTGTTCAAGCGGGTGACACACTGGCCCGCCTGGATGCGCGCGACCTGGAAGCCCAGGCCATGCAGGCCCAGGCGGGCAAGAAGGCGGCGCAGGCACAGCGCTCGATAGCCGCCGACGCCCTCAAGCGGGCACGGCAACTGCAAGAAGCCGGCGCGGCGACCGAGCAGCAGGTCGTGGCGGCGGAGGGACAGACCAGCGCCATCTCGGCGTCTATCGAGCAGGCCCAGGCAGCGCAGCGCTATGTCGAGGTCATCAAAGGTGAAACGCAGCTGGTCTCGCCCATCGATGGCGTGGTCATCCAGGCGCCGACCGCGCCCGGGTTCGTGGTGCAGATGATGTCGCCGCCGGTGTTTGTCATTCAGAAATTGACAAACGTCAAGTTCGCTGCGCACCTGACCGACCGCGACGCTGCGCGCATCCACGCTGGCATGACGGTCGCGGTTGAAACGGCGGCTGGCCATCGGGCTTTGGGCAAGCTCGACGCGGTGATTCCAAGTGTCGATCCGCTGACGCGACGGGTTCCTATCGAGGGCACTATCGCCAATGGGCAAGGCAAGCTGTTCGCCGGCGCCATGGTCGAGGCCACCATCGAGGTGCCGTCACCGCCGACGTTGGCCATCCCGCAGACGGCGCTGCTCACCGGCAGCGAAGCAGCCGTGCTCGTCGAGGGGCCGAACCGCAAGCTGATGCGCAAGCCCATCGTTGTACTGCGCAGCTCCGCGGATCAGCTGCTGGTGAGCAAAGGGCTGGCGGCTAGCGATCGCGTGGTAGCCAACCCGGGCGTCAACTGGCGCGAGGGCGACGTGATTCCCGCAGCCAGGCCGGCCAAGCAGCCGTAGCACCACACTCCACAATCGCCTGACGCGCACCGGCCTGCCGGTGTCCACGGGGTCGCCATGACACTGTCCGATGTCGCCATTGCCCGGCCGGTTTTCACGCTGGTCGTCCAACTCGGCATCCTGGTGCTGGGCCTGATGTCGTGGAAGTCGCTGGGCACCGACCTGTTCCCCGACGTGACGTTTCCGGTCGTGACTGTGACCACCATCTACCCGGGTGCGGCGCCTGGCGAAGTCGAGAGCCAGGTCACGCGGCCTATCGAGGACGCGGTCGCCGGCATCAACGACCTGGACACGGTCCGATCGTTTTCGCGCGAATCGGTGTCGGTTGTGGTCGTGTTGTTCAAGCTGCGCGCCAACATCGATCGCGCGGCCCAAGACGTGCGCGAGCGCGTGGGCGCGGTCCGCCCCAACCTGCCGGGCGACGCGCGGGAGCCATCGATTCGCCGAATCGACGTGGGTGCGGCGCCCATCTTGACCTACGTCACTTCCGGCGCGGGTCTGACCAACGACGAATTGCGCAAGATCACCGAGGACACGCTGCGGCCACAGCTGGAGCGCGTGGGCGGCGTCGCCTCGGTTGAGGTCATCGGCGGCCGCGACCGCCAGATTCAAGTCGCTATCGACCGGGCCAAGCTAGACGCCCTAAACCTGCCACTGACGGCTGTCATCGACAAGCTGCGCTACGAGAATCTGTCGGTGCCCGCAGGCCACTTTGATCAGGGTGCGCGCGAGGTCTCGGTGCGGCTGTCCGGCGACTTGCGCAGCGCCGAAGAGGTGGCCGACGTCGTCATCACCACTACGCCACAGGGCAGCCAGGTGCGGCTGGGCGACTTTGCCAAGGTCACCGACGGCCGGGAAGACGTCCGCACCGCGATCCGCTCCAACGGCCGTGACGCGGTGGCATTTGAGGTCATCAAGCAGTCCGGGACCAACACCGTACAGGTCAACGATGCGGTCAAGAAGAAGCTGGAGGAAATCCAGCCGTTGCTGCCCAAGGCCTACAAAGCCGCGCCGGTCATCGAGCAGGCGATGTTCATCAAAGAGAACGCGCACGAGGTCGAGATTGCCATCGTCTACGGCGGCGCGATGGCCATCCTGGTCATCCTGTTGTTCATGCTGGACTTGCGATCGACGTTCATCTCCGCGCTGGCGCTGCCGACCTCAGTCATCGGCACGTTCTTTGTCATGGACATGCTTGGCTTTACGCTCAACATGATGACGCTGTTGGCGATGTCGCTGGCCATCGGGCTGCTCATCGACGACGCGGTGGTGGTTCGCGAGAGCATATTCAGACATCTGGAAGCGGGCGAGGACCCCAAGGTCGCCGCGAGCAAAGGCACGAGCGAGATTGCGCTTGCGGTGCTGGCGACCACGCTGACGATTGTGG
This sequence comes from Pseudomonadota bacterium, assembly GCA_005792545.1. Lineage (GTDB taxonomy): Bacteria > Myxococcota_A > UBA9042 > UBA9042 > UBA9042 > SXRM01. The sequence continues at coordinate 6,843 of SXRM01000205.1, forward strand.
CGGTGTTCTTGCCGGTCGCATTCATGTCCGGCGTGGTCGGCCAGTTCTTCAAGCAGTTTGGGCTGACGATCTCTGCGGCGGTGCTGCTGTCGCTGTTCGTCGCCTTTACGCTCGATCCGATGCTGAGCTCGCGCCTGGCCACGACCATCGTCCATGGCGCCAAGCGCAACATCGTGGTGCGGTTCTTTGAGGGCATTCACGAGGCGACTGAGGAGGCCTATGCGGCGGTGTTGCGGCAGTCTGTGCGTCACCCCGTGATTACGGTGGGCCTCGCGGTTGCTGCGTTGGTCGGCGCTGGCAAGCTGGCCGGTCTGATGGGCACCGACTTTGTGGCGCTGGAGGACCGCGCCCAGTTTGTGGTCGATGTCGAACTGGACCCGGGCACCTCCTTGCAGGAGTCGGCGCGGCTGACGCTGGCGGCCGAGCTCGACGTTCTCAAGAACAAGAACGTGCTGACCACGTACAGCAAGATCGGCGTCAACAGCGAAATCAACAAGGTCCAGCTGCGGGTGGTGTGCAACCAGAAAACCGAGCGCAAGCAGACACTGTGGGAAATCCAGGACGAAGTGCGCGCCATTTACGCGCGGCACCTGCCCAAGGTGCGGTTTTCGATTACGCCGCCGCCGTTTGTCGAGGGCCTGCCTGCGGGTGCGCCGATGCAGATCCAGGTGCGCGGCTCAGACCTGGCACTGCTGGAGCGCGACGCCATCGCCATCGAAAAGATGCTCAAGTCGACCGCTGGCGTTGGCGACGTTCAGGTCACGTATTCGCCGGGCAAGCCGGAGCAGACGGTGCGTGTCGATCGCCACAAGGCGGCCGACCTGGGCATTCCAGTGGCACTGGTGGCGCGCACGTTGCGGGCGGCCTTGGAGGGCGAAGACGCCGGCAAGCTGCGCTTGGAGGCGGGGTCGCGCAAGGAGGTCAAGATCCATGTGCGGCTGGACGACGCCGATCGCATGAACCTCGACCGCCTGATGCAGCTGCAGATACCGGTGCAAGGCAAGCCGATGCACGCGGCGCTGCTCGGCCAGAATCCGCAGACCAGCCCGTTGGCACAGGGTGGCTTCGTGCCGCTGTCTGCAATTGCCACGGTCGAACCGCTGGCGGGGCCACAGGTCATCGAGCGCCAAGATCGCACCCGCCAGATCGTGGTTACCGCGGTGCCGCGCGGTCGCTCGCTGGGCGAGATTGTGGAGGAGGTCGAGGCCAAGCTAGCCAAGCATCAGTTCGCGGGCGACGACTACTTTCGCATGGACGGTCAGGTCAAGCAGATGAAGGAGTCGGCGGAGAGCTTCGGCACCGCTGGCATCCTGGGCGTGCTGTTCATCTACCTCATCCTGGCCGCGCAGTTCGAGTCGTTCCTGCATCCGGTGACGATCATGCTATCGCTGGCGCTGGCGATGATTGGCGCCTGGCTGGCGCTGTTCATGACGGACAACAGCCTGTCGATGGGCAGCAACATCGGCATCATCCTGCTGATGGGCCTGGTGACCAAGAACGGCATCTTGCTGGTCGATGCGGCGCTGCAACTGCAGCGCGAGGGCAAAACCAGCGTCGACGCCATCATCGAAGCCGGCCGCAAACGATTGAGACCGATTCTGATGACCTCGGCGGCGATGGTGCTCGGCATGATGCCGACCGCTGTCAACCGCGGCCCAGGCTCGGAATTCCGGTCACCGATGGCGATCGTCGTCATCGGCGGCGTTATCACTTCGACCGTGCTGACCCTGCTGGTGCTGCCCAGCGTGTTCCTGTGGACCGACTGGCTGCGCAAGCTGCCTGCGCGATTGCTGGGCCGAGGCAAGTCGCGCGACGTGGAGCCAGCGCACGGCGAGGGCACCGTCGTTCTGCCGACCCCGGTGGCGCGCGCTGCGGCTGAGCAGCTGGTGCCAATGCTGGCGTGGTTGCTGGCGGGCGCTATCAGCCTGGTTCTGGTCGCTTGGCCAACGACTTCGCATGCCGAGCCTGCGGTTGGCGCTCGACTGACCCTGCCGGCGGCAGTGGCGCGTGCCATGGACAACAACAGCGACCTCAAGGTTGCCCATGCGCGCATTCGCGAAGCGGAAGCCCAGCGGGCCAAGGTCATCACCGCCTTTTTGCCGGACCTCAAGGCCGTCGGCACCTATACGCGCAACAGCGACCAGGCCAAGTTCGATTTCGGCCAACTGGTCGGCGGCGCCGCGCAGCTCATCGGCAAGCAGGTGGGCCTGGACGTCAAGATTCCGCCGGGCGCCATGGGCGATCCGGTCATCATCCAGGACTACAACCAGTTTTCCGGCGTGCTCGCGGTGGATGAGACGCTTTTCGCCGCGGCACCGCTGCTTTACGAGAAGGCGCAGGAGAAAGGAATCGGCGCTCAGCGCGTCGGCGTCGCTGCGGCCGAGCGGGAAGTCGCCTACCGCGTCAGCGAAATGTTCTACCACATCGCGGGTTTGGATCGGATCATGGCCGCGGCGAAGCGCGCTGTCGAGCTGACCGACCAGCGGTTGGCGCTCATCGAAAAGCGCAAGATCATCGGCACCGAAGGTGAGCTACCGTTTCTGCGTGCGCAAGTCGAAAAGGCCAGGGCCGAGCAAGACGTGCTGCGCGCGCGGCTGGCGCGCCGACAGCTGCTGGAGGCGATCGGGATCCTGACCGGCGATCCGGCGCCAGAGGACATCGAGGCGCCGCCTCCCGTTGCAATGCCGACCGGTGACATGGAGGCTTGGATCGTGCGCTCGTTGGAGCAACGCCCCGATCTCGCCGCGCGGCGCCAGGCGATCGCGGCCCAACAGGCACTGGTGCGCGAAGCCGAGCTGCGCTGGCTGCCCATCGTGACGACCTCTGCTTACCTGCGGTGGAGCGACGTCAAGGGCTTCGTGGACAGCCACTGGATCTGGGCGGCGAATCTCAACCTGGTGTTTCCGCTGTATGACCGCGGAGTGCGCTACGCCGACCTCAAAGAGCGCAAGGCTGCTCTGGCGCGGGTGCAAGCCGAGGCAGGCAAGGCGGAGGCCGACTTGCGGGCGCACATTCGTCAGGCGGCCCACGACATCGTGATTGCCGACGACGTCGTGCGCATCGCCGACCGACAGGCCGAGGTGGCGCGCAAAGGGGCGGAAATTGCCCGCAAGTCGCAGGTCGCGGGCGTGGCGACGCACCTGGAAGTGGACGAAGCCGAAACGGCGGTGCGCCTCGCCGAAGCCAACGCCGAGCGCGAGCGCGCCAACCGTGACCTGGCGGTGCTCAAACTTCGGCACTTGACGGGCGACGTGCGGCCGTAAGCCAGACCGCCAGCGGCGTCAGGTTCGCGTGAAGTCGAACACCGGTGTGCGCGGATCGCCGTACATCGTCAGCGCACCGCGCTCACCTACGGCGTTGGGACG
>SXRM01000206.1 GCA_005792545.1 Pseudomonadota bacterium
CATTGAGCCTGGTTCCAGTGCTTGGCTACATCGTCGGGCATCTGGTCGCGCAGTTGCGCCTGCTGGGGCCTGCGCGCGCGCACGTTCCGCTTGGCCGGCGCCTGCTGACGCGGTGGCTGTTGCGGTTAATGCACTGGCTGGTGTTGGTGGCACAGGTGCTGCCGGGCGCGGGCGCAGTGGTCGCCGTGGTGTTTACCGCGGTGCAGTACGGGACTTGGCGGCGGCAGGTGCTGGTGGCGGCTGCCCAGCGGGGCGGGCGGGCGGTGGGCGGGTAGCGGTGTCGGCTGGTGGCCGCGGCCTCAGGTCCGCAGATCTCGCTTGTGCTCTCGCTGGCCAAACCCTGGTCATTGACAACCTAGTCCACCTGGCGCATAGGACGTCCTGTGGCCCGGTCGCCCACGCGAATATCACGTACCGCCGACGGTGGCTTTGCCCGTACGCCAGCTTCCAGGATCAACCATGAGCGCCGAGTGGGACATCTTCATTTCCTTCCGCAACGTTCCCGCCGACGTCGAATTGGCCGACGAGGTGTACGAGAGCCTGCGCGCGCGCGGCTTCAGCGTGTTTTTCAGCAAGTACAGTGTCGTTGGCCACGGCGAAGCGGAATTCCAGCGCGCCATCAGCGCGGGTCTCGAGTCAGCGCGAATCCTGGTCCTCATCGGCACCGACAAGGCCAACATCGAATCGAAATGGGTACTCGCAGAGTGGTCTACGTTTATCAACGAAATCAACAGCAATCGTAAGCCCGGCGGCCAACTGTACTTGTACACCAGCAAGGTCGCTCCTGGCGATTTGCCCATCGACCTGCGGCGCATGCAAATGTTCGTTGCCGGCGCACAGGGCTTGTCCTTGCTGTCCGACATGGTCACCAATGCGCTTGCGGGCGGTGACACCACCGTCGCGACCAGCGTACGGTTGACTCTGCCGGCGGAGACTGGCACCCGGGTGCGCCGCGCCGAAAGTGTTGAGCTGGGGCCGTCGCTTACCAATGGGCGTTTCGCGCTCAGGCTGTGGTGCGCGGTTCCTGATAGACGCTATGACTTCGAGGCCGCGGCGTTTCTACTCGACGCCGGGCACCGGGTGCGCGACGAGCGCGACGTGGCGTTTTTCGACCAGCCGGGCGACGCCGCTGGTGCAGTTCGCTATCTTGGCAACGATCGCGAGGGCAGTTGGCGGTCGTTTCACGTCGACCTCAACCGACTACCCCAAGAAGTCCATCGCGTCGCTTTCGTCGGCTTTCTGTACGAGCCCCCGTCGCAATTGGTCCACTTTGGCCGCACATCTGGGGTGGTTTTTCAGCTCCAGGCGGGGGCAGAGTCACCCGCAAACTTGTGTCTCGCCAGCGACCAGGCGCAGTTGCCGCCGGCCACTGCGATCCGGGTTGTCGACTTGCACCGCGACCGGCGCGTCAGCGGCAAGTGGCACTTGCTTGCCCGTCTAGAGTCCATCACCAACGGTTTCGCTGGCGTCTGCGAGCTTTTTGACGTTCCGTAGCACGTTTTGCGGCGCGGCCAGCGCTGGTCTACACGCGGCGTTAGACTCAGCTATGGTGGCACGCCTTCTGCCTGCGCCTTCTCTATGGCCTTGATTTGCTTACTGGCGCCTGTCGCGACCTCGGGGATCTGCGATGTCGCGGCCGATCCACAGGACGCAAGCGCTGCCTGGTAGTCGCGCAGCCGCGTCTGCACCTTGCACAACCGCAGACGACAGCGGCCATAGTTCGGCACGAGTTCAAGGGCCTTGGCGTAGGCGTCGGCGGCCTCGGCCAGCGCGCTGCCAGGGGCATCCTTGGGTTTGGCAACCGCGCTCGCATGGTCGTTGTACGAGTAGGCCTGATACAGCGTCCGCTCCGCCGCTTGCTTGGCGTGAAACGCAGACGGGTCGTGCAACCACCACTCCGTATTTTCCTGCACATCCACAGCTACGTAGGCCAGCAAGTGGCCGCCCGGAACGCCCCATTCCAACAGGACCCCGCCCTTGGGCAGATCGGCGCTCTCCGGTGCCCCGAGGACCGTCCGTGCCGCGGAAAGCACGCTCGCGCAACCCGACGAATACTGACCAACCGTGATGAGTCGGCCGCCTTCAAAGACGAGCACGGTGTCCCACTTGCCAGTCTCCGGATTCTTGCCCACGCGCTGATCCAGCCCTGGTCGCACATCGCTGTGGGCCTCGCGCAGCTCAATGGCGCGGGCACAAGCGGCCATGTCCAGCCGCCACAACCCAGCGGGCTCGGTAATCCCATTGGTGCTCAGCAGGGTTGTCAGGGCATTGCCCGCCGCGAGTTCTGCCAGCGGATGCGTCACCACGGGCACCACTACACCCGGTGGACTGGCCCCCTGCTCCACAGGGGCTGGCGCCGGTGCCGCGGGCGCAGCCGGCGCCTGGGGACTCGGGGCGGCACCGGCCGCCGACCCTGCACTTTGGGGGCTCGGAGATGCTGTGAGCGGTTCAGCCGGGCGCGCCGGGTCCGGCGTGGCAGGCGGATCCGCGGTAGCCGCGGCGGGCAGTTGCGGTGGCGCTTCTTTGCTTCCGAGGTATAGCGCACCGCCAACGGCGGCAACGACTGCGCAAATCACCCCGACGGCCAGCACCTGCTTGTTCGACTGTGCAGGAGGTGGTTCGGTAAGGCCGCTGACGGGCCGCGGCAGCTGTGGCCGCTCGAAGCCTGGTTGCGGACTCGCCGCTGGTGTGGGCCTGGTCGCGGTCGGGCCTGCGCCATCCAAACGCAACACCTCCGCCGCGGTGGGTTCCGCTATCGCTTGTTCCTTCTCGGGTGCTTGGGCGCGCTCGACCTTGGGGGCTGCTGCGGGGGCCATTGGCTGATCGGCCTTGGGGGCTGCTGCCGGCGACTGTGACTGGCCCGGTTCCGCGGCTGGGCGCACTGCAGGCGGCAAAGGCGTGGATTGCAGCGGAGCGAGCGCTACCGTAGTCGGTGCGGCGTTTTCATTGGTGTCATAGCCTCCCCCGACTTTGCGCAAGCGTTCCGCACGTCGCGCGGCGCGCGCTGCGGCCCTTGCCGCCTCGCTATCAAAATCCTGGCCGTGCCGATCGGCCATGGCAAACTGCGCAGAAGCGGTTTGGATGATACGCGCGGCAAGTGCCGCGTCGCCCAGCAAGGCCGCCAACTCTGGTTGCGCCAGGGTCGCCAAATCGCTTGGCGATTCGACGCGCGCCGGCACGCGGCCGACAGCCTGTGCAAACCCATTGGCGCGAAGCCAGTTCTCGACCTCTGCGTTCTGCATGGCGACTCTCCAGGGGCTGGTGCGCGTCAGCTGTCGTCGATGGTCGTGGCGCGCCCGGCGTTTGGTGTGCGTGTCTAGCGCCGGGTCAGCGCGAACTACCCTTGCGAGCGCCCGCAATTGCCGAAACGCGCTTGATGGGTGGCGACAGTTCGTTGGCCGGCCATGCGGCCATCACTCGATTGGTCGCGACCGGAGCCGACGAGCGCGCAGGCGCGGCCTCCGGTTGGCCGGACTTGCCGTCGTACACCGTGACTTGATCGACGGCGTCTGCGCTGTCGAGATCACTGAGCAGGCCCTTGAGTTCGTCCAGGTCAGTCTGCTTGCTGGCGAATTCGGCGAGGTAGGTCAGCAGATCCTGGCAAGCCTCGCTGACCTGAGTCCGCACCTCGCTTGCCTGGACTTCGCGCTCCGCACGAATCCGCTGTTTCGTGGCTTCCGCCGTGTCCTGAGCAGTCTTGTACAAGTACGCCGCGACGGCGCCGACACACCCTAGCGCGACCAGACCTTCAAGCGCGTAACCACTGGCCATGACGATGAGACAGATGGGCAGTCCCACGAAGAGTGTGTACTTCCAGCCCGTCGTCGGCTTGACCTCCGCGATTTCCCGCACCGCCAACCCGTCAAAGTGGCTGCTGATGTCGCTGCGCAACTCCTCGGCGTTGCTACCGTCGGCGGTGTTGCCCGACCAGGATTCCAGGTTGAACGTCAAGCTCTTAGGCAGGCTTGCTGCGGCCTCGGTCGCCAACTGGCCGGCGGCATCGAGGATCCAGTCCCGGCTGATTGCGGTGGCCAGCCGCTTGGTTGCGACCGACGCGTCCGCGCTTTCTGAGAATGCCGCCGCATTGGCCAGCAGGGCGAAGAAGTCCGTCTTCTCCTGCAAAGCAGCTGATTCCTGCTGGAAGATGCGTTTGGCGACAGGCTCGTCGCCGTCGTGATCCACAATCGGTGAATACAGACGGTCACGGCCGCGCAGCTCCAGCTCCTCGTCGTCGAATCGCGTGACCAATTTGTCCAGGATCTCATCCACCGCACGCAACAGCGTAGGCGGCACGACCAACTGCGAACTGACGATGTCGTCGAACAGGTTGACCACACCCGCAAAGATACGTCGAATCGCCAGCGACCGCTCCATCTCGGGCCATGCGCGCGCGAGACGGCGTAGCCCCGCGAACTCTGACTTGCCCAGCGGCATCACGCGCGCGTTGAGGATAGCCAGCCAGCGGCGCGCCTGCACGCCCGCAAACTCAGCTGCGTTTGGCGCAGACTGGCACCAGTGCCGCACCCGCTCATAGACCATGCCGCGCGTTTCGTTGCCAAACACGCCATTGGCAACCGCGTCGAGCATGACCACGAACTCGCGATCCAGCGAGTCCGGGTTCTGGTTGTCAAAATAGGCGCGAATCCACGCTGTCGAAGCCGTGTCGCGCGCGGCGCGCCGGTACAGCAAGCCGTAGAACAGTGCAACCTTGTTGCGGTCGCGCTCCCACGCCAACTGCATCGCGCGTTCGGCAACGGCCGGATCATTGCGCACCCACGACGCCAGTGCCACCAAGGTTGGCGCAAGCCAGTAGTTCGGGGTGGTGATGAGCAGGTTCTCCGTCACTGCATTGAGCGATGCCTCGGCGACGAGTTCGCGGTCTATCGCCTGCAGCACGCCAGTTGCCGCCCTGCGCAATTCCGCATAGTGGCCAAATCGCGAGTCGATCTCCTGACGCACCTTGACCAGCCGCGTTTCCGCCAAGTGCAGGGCTTTGGCTTTGGCGTCCGCCTGCCGAAAAGCCTCAAAGGCCTCAGCGAACTCAGCCAGCGCGGAGGAGACTTTTGCCACATCGCCCTGCACGACCTCGACCGATTGCTCGACAGTCGCGATGGCCACTTGGGTTTGCTTGGCCAGATGGTGCTGCCGCTCGTCCAGGTGGTTGATGGCCCGTAGTATCGGGCTCAAGTCAACGTGTACTTCTGCCATTGAAGCCTCCTTGCCGAATCGGTAGCCGAATCGGTAGCCAAATCATTGCCTAAGTCGCATCCAGAGGGAGCGACCGACGCCCAGCTAATCCGCACCCGGAGGGCCTGTGCCACGGGAGTACATCAACAATGCTGCGCCGGTTGAATGGCGGCTGTCAAGCAGGGCGCGCGTCGCCCCGATGGCGTCTATCGACCGACCGCAACGTTGATCCTGCCCCCAACGCTGATGTACCCTTTGCGGCATGTTCAGTTTGCGCAAGCGCCGGCCCCGTGCACGCAAGCCCGTGCGGTGGCATCGCTATTTGCCGTCAAGGCGATGGGTTGCCGTGTTTCTGTCGGTGTTCGGCGCCGTCGCTCCGGCCGCGGCCCTTGGCAAAGGCGCGCTGCAGCGCCGCGTCAACCGCACCGCCTATCTGTCACAGGATCTTGACGTGCAGGTGCCTGGTTCGGCCGAGCTGAACCTGACCCTGGGCGGCGGACGCTCCGCCCCGAGCACAGTCTGGACCATTGCAGATCTGGAATTGGACATCGGCCTCGCGCGGAGTCACGAGATCGGTGTCGACCTCCAGTATGGTCGAGTCAGCCCGGATGGCGCGTTCAGCTTTCTGGACCACGCCTGGCTGTCGTTCAAGCACCTTGCGTTTGCGGCGCATGGTCGGCGATTTGCCTTTGCCGCTGGAGCACAGCATGGCCCGCGAATCGCAGCGGTCCCTGGCGCGGAAGGCGTGGGCTACCAGGCGCTCGGAGTTATTTCGGCCACTACTGAGCGCTGGCAACTGCTCGCCACAGCTGGCGCCGCCATTGAGCCCAGGGAGCTGGACACCGGCCGTCGGCCACTCATGGGCATTGCCGGTGCCGAACTGTCGCTGGCCTGCAACCCAGACTGGGCGCTGGTTCAGGGTTGGGTGATGGCCGTCAGCGGGGATGGTATGCAGTGGAGCGCGACCACCGACCTTGAGGCCAGCCTGTCGCCGATGTGGACCTTGCGCGCCGGCGCCATCGTCGGGCGCAGTGCCACGGCATGGACCTGGGGTGGCCACATCGGCGCCGCCTTGTTCGTTTCGGTTGACGGACATCGCTTTTGATGCGGTGTGTCTGCGCGGTGTGCGCTCCGCCAGCCTGGTCGGCGACTGCCAGCCCTATCCGCGAAAGGCGTTCAGCGCCGGCATGGCTGCTCGGCCAAACGCGACCATTCGGTCGACCACGCGTTGCGTCCACTCTTGCGTGGTCTCGGCCGCCAGGGGACGCGCATGGATGGCCCTGGGCCACCACGCGTTGCTGAAAAGCAGGCTGGCGCTGTTTGCCGGCAAACCGCCGCAGTCGCCGTGGGTCAGGCGCCAGTGCTGCACGAGGCCTGTCGCCAGCCTTGCGCTCGCTGTTGCGTGGCGGTCGCCTTGCAGTTCCTGCGTGGGGCGCATACCGCAGCCGAGCACCGGCTGGTAGTCGCGCAGCGGCCTGCTGCCCAGCTTGGCTTCCAGGCTGAAGCAAACGCCCCAAGTCAGGCCATCCTGCTCCCAGTTGGGCAAGCGGAACAGCCAGGCGCCGCTGCCACAGTCTTCCTGGAGCACTTGGCTGCCCAACACGGCAGCCAAGCCCGCGGCGATGCGGTCGCGAAGACCGGCGACTAGCTCGACCGTCGCCGCTTTGTCGCAGGTGCAAACGCGGCCTGACTCGGGTGTAACCAGATCACGGATCAACCTGTGTTGGTAGGCGACAACAGCAGACTGCACGGCCGGCAACAGGGGAACGGCCGCACCCTCGAGCCAGGATGAAAGCGCAGCCGGCTCAACGCCAGCCTCGTCGCATGCCTCGTTCAGGTCCCAGCCCAGCTCCCACAGCGATGCTCGCAAAAGGGCCGGCGCCAGCTCGCGCAAGGCGGTATCGCGGGCATCGGCTGGGTAGGGCCCGCCGCGCTTTTCGGCGACGCCAACTGCGCGGGAGGTCATGCCGAGAATTGCGGCGACGTCTGCCTGGCCGCGCCCAAACTGCAGACGAAACATCCAAACCAGCGCTGGCAGCAGCACCTCGGCGCACGCAGCCGCTTGCTGGTCGTTGGGCACACCCTTGCCGGTCTCCCAGCGCGACACCAGGCCCGCAGAGACGCCACACCGCGCGCCAAACTCGCCCTGCGACAGCTCCAGGATGAAGCGGCCCTGGCGAATCCAGTTTGGCAGTTCCAGTGCAATTTCATGCGAATCAGCGTCCGACTGTTCGCTGAGCGCGGCGGGCGGCGGCTCGGCGGGCGGCGGGGCAGGGTCCTCGTCGAGGCAGGCCGAGGCTTCCTCGGCAATCGCCTCCTGAACACTTGCCACCGGTTGGAGGTCTGCCAGTACTTGGCGCTCGAGTTCGGCTCGGGTCTGGGCGTCGAGTTCCAAGGCATCTGCGAAGTGATCGAGTGCCAGCTGTTCAGCCTCCGTGATGACGCCATCGGCCATGACAGATCGGTACTTGGCCCGGTATTTCGCCAGCGGCTTCGGCGCAGGTTCGACCGCGGCTGCCGCGGACGGGGGCAACGCAGGCACTATTGCCAACTCCTCTTTGGTCGCCATGGGCCAATAGTCGGCATCGAACGCAAACACCAGGTACGGCGGGCGCGGTTCGGGGTCGGTGGTGCGGACGAGGTAGCCGGTGTCGTGACTAAAGGCCGCGTCGGTGATGTCGGCGGCGATCACGACCGGTCTGCCGCGGCCGCGCTGCTCTTGGACCCGCAACCGCAGCTTGCGCGTCCCGTTCGACTCAGGCGCGACCACGATTTGCTCGCCGACTGCGGGCTTGACCCAAACATACTCGGTCAGCGCGCGCCAAACCGGCGGTAGCTGAATGAACTCGGCAAGCGCGGCCTCGAGACAGGCGTTGAGCACGTCGGCGGCCGCATTGTCCACGGCCAGGTCGCCCGTCTGGCGGTGGTGGCAAGCATTGCGGTATTCGACAACCGCGTTCAGAAACGTCTCGAGCTTGGCCCGGGCCGGCTGTTTCCGGCGACGGTTTGCCTCGACAAAGGTCGCCAGGTCGCGTGCGGTTGCCTTGCTTGCTTCCTTGACAAGCTCCCAGTCGCGCACAAACACGGCCATGTTGTCCGTGCTCGCGCCGTCGAACTGATCCAGCAGGCCAAAGCTCAAAATGCTACTGCGGCCGTCGCGCGAGGTTTCGCGCAGTAGCGCGATGCGATCGCCGAAGGACGGTCCGCGCTTCTTCTGTGCGACAATGCGCACCACTTCTGGCCCCAGCCGGCCATGCTTGCGGCAGTCGCACCAGCCCATCACGCCCAGATACCCGACGATCCCCTCCGCAAGTTCGAACAACGCGTTGCGCAGCACTGCCGGAGCGCCACCCGACGCGTTCAGCGCGGCAAAGAACCGGTCGGCAATCACCTTGGGCGCCCGGAGCTGGATGGCGTCGCCAAACGTGCTGTCCTCGAAACTGTACACCGTTCACCTCTCTGCGTTGCGGGCCAACCGGCCTCGGGTCACATCGCGACTTGCCGTGCCGGGCTAGGACGCCCCACCACGCTGCGCCGCCGCGCTGCCGCCCTCGTCGACCTGGTTGCCTTCGATGAGCTTTCCAAAGAACACGCCGATGTACAACGACATCGTCCCCCACAAAAACACCGTTCGTACCACATCGAGGTTTTCTGCGGCTATCCACCACACCATGGCGTTGAGCCCATAGTTCAAGGCAAGCACCACCAGCAGCGGAACCCAAGAACGTTGCGCAATCTGCCGGAGCGGCAGGGCGCCCAGGCGCGACTGCAGTTCTTGCCAGACCACGACTGCGCCAACCGCAAAGAACACCCCCAGCAACAGCCACAGCTTGGGGTCTGCACTGCTGGCCGGTCCCGTTGGCTGCAGACCGGGGTCGCCGATGAGCGGCCGCCACAGGTAGTCCGTCTGAATGGTCGTCAATGGGCCACTGGCGATAGCTACCAGCAAAGGCGCATAGTAGGCGCGGCCGGTCAGCCGGTGGCGTGCGGGCAGGCGGTCGTTGGCGTCAAAGCGCAGCCGTCGCAAGAAAAACCGGCTGACGAGTTCCACGTCGTGCTTGTCCAGCAGTTCGGCGGCCGTCGAGGTTGGCGGCGTCGCCTCGCCGGCCAACGACAAAGCGGTTTCCAGCGCCCGTTCGTCGTGGTCGGCAACAGCATGGTGAATGCGACCCAACAGCAACTGTCGCCGCCGCAGGTTGCTCTCCGCTGCGCGCACCCATCGCGCCAGGTCCGTCTCAGCGTCCTGCACCGCTGCGGCCAGGTGCCACGGCAAGTGCATCCGCAGCGCACCAAGCTCGCCTACGGCGTTTTGCCAAACCGCAAGCGCAGACTCTTGCAACATCGGCACTTCGGTCGCAGGCACATCGCCCGTTGCCGCGACGCGCAGCCAATCGGTCAGCGGAGCAGATGCGCCCTCCGCAGTTGGCCATGGGCGCAGTTCGCCCCCGAGGCGCGCCGCCAGATTTGCCAGTCTCAGACAGACGACGTGACCGCCCCGCAACCAGTCGCGCGTTGCCTCTGGGCCCGTGCCGGCGAGCGCTGCGTCCGCGCTCGCATCCTCTCGCAGGTGGCCGGTTGTCTCGGGCGCCGTCTGCAGCCAATTGGAGGTCGCCGCCCAAGCCAACCCCAGTTCGCTGCGGATGTGCGCAAGCTCCCGGTCTAGGGCAGCGGTGCTTGGGTCGTCGTGTCCAGGTACATTGGTCAGGTAAGCGCAGGCGACTGCCAGCAAGTCGTCCAGCCAGGTTGCGTAGCGTTCGCGTTCGCCTGAGTGACTGGACTTGCCGCGACCGGCAAGGATATCGAGCAGGTCGACGACCTGTTTTTCGTGCTTTGGCGGTTCGCCAGCTGCGGCACCGCTGGCGACGGTCTCGTATTCGTGGGCAATGGCCCGCCAAAGCAGGTGCGACGCCTCCAGCGGATCGGCATCGCCGGACCTCACGGCGCCAATCCAGTTGGCCCGCGCAGGTGCTTTTCGCGGTCC
>SXRM01000207.1 GCA_005792545.1 Pseudomonadota bacterium
AACGGGGCTCCGGTCCGGCCGCGTCGGCAGCGCGGCCGGACTAGGGCTCGGTCCCGGCCCTGCCGGGACGCGCCCAGACCTCTCACAAGTTGATCGGTGCTGCGCTGCTGCCGCGCGGCGACCTAGCGATAGCCCTGGGGCGGCATGAGCAGGTCGACGGACCTCGGCGCATCATTGGCCGCGTCACCATGGCAAGACCGTGACGCCGCGCGCGCTTGCCCCCCTTTCGCGGCTGGCGGCTGGGGCCTACGCTGGGGTCGCGTTCGTTCCGGCGCCGCGCTGGTGCTGGAGCCGCAACGGCCGCCCGAGGCGTCGCCGTGTCGCTGCGGCCCATCCCTATCGCGACCCTGGCGCGCCGGATGCTGTTTGAGGCCCGGCGGCTGGCCGATGGCGACGGCGACCGCATCCTTACGCTGCCGGGCCGGTTGATTCACCGCGGCGCGGACGAGCTGAGCTGGACAGTCCATCCGCACGGTCAGCGCGCCGCCAATCCGGTCGGGCCGGCAGCGGGTCCGCATACGCAACTGGCGCAGAACCTGGTCGTCGGCTGGCTGGCAGGCTGTCGGATCTTTGAGTTCAAGACGGTACAGGTCCGCGACGACCTGGCGATTCCACGGCCGTGCATCGACATGGCGACCGTGGGTTTCAACGTCGAGTGGTCTCAGGAACTGCGGCTGGCCGATTCGGCGCGCGAGTACGTCAAGGGCGCGCTGTTGATGGCGATGCTTCAAGCCTCGGTCGACCTGGACACGCCGGCTGACGCCCGCGACGTGGTGTTTGACTGCAGCGTCGGCTACGACCTGGCCGGGGTCCAGTCTGAGAAGCTGCGTGGCTTTTTCGAGACCATGGCGGACTGTCGTCCGGTGGCGGATGCGCTGCGCGGCGAGCTGCCCGCGGAAATCGGCTCACTGCGCGACGTGCCGCTGCCGCGCGCGCTGTCGCGGTCGGTGACAGTGTCGACGTTCCACGGCTGTCCGCCGGGCGACATCGAAGCCATTGCGCGCTATTTGCTGCAAGACGTCGGCATGGCGGTGACGCTCAAGCTCAACCCGACGCTGCTGGGCAAGCGCCGCGCGCTAGAACTGTTGCACGACCAGCTGGGCTACACCGAGTTGCGGGTGCCCGACGACGCGTTCGACGCCGACCCGGGCTGGGCAGAGATCGACGACCTCGTAGGGCGGCTGCGGCAGGTCGCCGCCAGCGTCGGCCGCGGCTTTGGGGTCAAGTTTTGCAACACCCTGGTTGTGGAAAATCATAAGGACTTTTTTGCCCCCGACCAGACGCGGATGTACCTGTCCGGGCCGCCGCTGCACGTGCTGGCGATGGAACTGGTGGCCAAAGCGCGGGCGGCGTGGGGCGGCGAGTTGCCGCTGTCGTTTTCGGGTGGCCTCGACCGCAAGAACCTGCCGGATGCGGTGGCGCTGGGGCTGGTGCCGGCGACCGTGTGCAGCGACCTGTTGCAGTCCGGCGGCTACGGTCGGGTCCACGGCTACCTCGCGGACCTCGGAGCGCGGATGCGGGCGGTTGGCGCGACCACGCTCGACGAGTTCGCGCTCAAGGCCTATGGCAACGCTGAGTTGGCCTTGGAGGCCGCGGGCCTTGCTGGTCCACTGGCGATTCAGACCCTGCGACACACGCTCAATACCGGCAGTGATTTGCGTCAGGTTGTCGGCGGCCACGAGGCGTTGGCGCGCTGGGTGCAGGCGGCACACGTTTGCAACGCGGAGTTCTACGCAGCGCACGCCGGCAAAGACCCGCGCTACGCGGCGGCGCGCAACCGCAAGCCCCCGCGCAAGCTGCCGCGGCCATTGCAGCTCTTCGACTGCACCAACTGCGATAAGTGTCTGGCCGTGTGCCCCAACGCCGCCGTGTTCGCCTACGAGGCGCCGGCTGGCACGCACCAGATTGCGGTCTACGCCGACGCCTGCAACGACTGCGGCAATTGCGAAGTGTTTTGCCCGGACCAGGGCGCTCCCAACCGCGATAAACCACGCGTGTACGCCGACCTCGCTACGTTCGAAGCCGCAGCGCCGCGCGACGGCGTGTGGATTGCCCACGACGGCGCCGATGGCCGCTTGCGTCGCGATGGCCGCACGGTCGCTTTGGGCAACGACGGCGATGACGACTTGCGTGCCATTGCCGGGGCCATCGACGCGGCCAAACCCGACAATTACCTGTCCGCCACGCGTGGACCTGGAGCCAGCTCGTGAAGCACCCGACGACGTACTCCAAACCGGACAAGGCCACGCTCGATGGCATGCGAGGCAAGAGCCTGCTGTGCACCCAGGATTTCAGCGACGCCGAAATCGACGCCTTGCTGGCAGTCGCGGCCACGTTTGAGCGCCTGGACCGTCAGGGTGTGCGCTGCGACCTGCTGCCGGCGCAACTGGCCTACGCGGTGTTCTTCGACAACTCGACCCGCACCAAAAGCGCGTGGGCCGGGGCGGCGGCGCGGCTGGGCATGCAACCAGTCATCGTCGACGGCATCAGCACCCAGATCGCCCACGGCGAGACCGCAGGCGAAACGGGCGCGATGCTCGGCATGAACGCCCATGCGCTAGGCGTGCGCCACGACACCATTTTGGGCCAGGGCCAGACGATGTTGCGCGAGCTCAGGGGCGGCATCGACAGCTATTTGCGCGACACCGACGATCCGCGCGCGGTGCCCATCGTCAACCTGCAATGCGACGTGGACCACCCGACCCAGGCGCTCGCAGACCTGCAGTGGCTGCGGCAGCGCTTCGATGGCTCGTTGCGCGGCAAGAAAATCGCCATCAGCTGGGCGTATTCGCCGAGCTACGCCAAGCCATTGAGCGTGCCGCAAGGCGAGGCGATGCTGCTGTCGCGTTGGGGCGCCGAGGTGGTGCTGGCCCACCCGCCGGGGTACGAATTGCTGCCGGAGACGATGGCCTGGGCCAGGGACAACGCCGAGCGCTCGGGCGGCAGCTTTGCCATCACCCACGACATGGACGAGGCCTTTGCCGACGCCGATGTGGTCTACCCAAAGAGCTGGGGGCCGATGGCGCTGATGCAGCAGCGCGTGGCCGCCTCGACCGACAAGAAGGCGCTGGCCGACATCGAAAAGCGGATGCTGGCCCAAAACGCGGCGTTTACCGACTGGATCTGTGACGAGCGCCGCATGGCGCTGACCCGCGACGGCAAGGCACTGTACTTGCACTGCCTGCCGGCCGACATCGGCGCCGAGGTGTCGGCGGCCGTGATGGAGCGGGTGCGCCTCGACGTCGCCTGCGAAGCCCAAAAGAAGGTCTACGTCATCATGGCGGCGTTGGCCATCGCCAAGGTGCCCAAGTTATGGCGGGCGCTCAAAGACCTGGACAAACGGGGGTAGCCGATGGCCGACATCCTGGATCGGGAAATCCGCCGACTGGCCGCCCGCGACTTGCCGCTTGCCGCCGAATTGCTGCGCGAGGCCATTCGCATTCCGCATGACTACGTCAATCGGCCGGTGGAGGCCGGCGGTGACCCGTTGTGTGGCCTGTCGAACCACGAGGGGCCGCGGCTGCTGGGCCTGCGCAACGCCATCGTCCAGCACCGGGCCGTGCGGGATCCGCAAGACGTGTGGTTCGATGCGTTCGGCAACTTGCGCTGGACGGTCCAGGACCCGAGTGACGGCATCGCTCCGGCCGACAAGAAGGTCATCTGGCTGGACGGCCACAGCGACACTGTGCGGGCCCTGCGCGACGGCTGGCGGACCAAGACCGGCGGTGGTCTGGACCCTTACCTGGGCATGGTGGATGCCGCGCGGGTCGACCGCGAATTTGTGCGCGGCGAGTTGGGGTGGCTGCCGGCAGACTCCGACTGGCATCACCTGTTGTGGGGTCGCGGATCGGCAGATCAACTGGCCGGAGTGGTGTCGCAGGTCATCGCGACGCGGATTCTGTTGGAGCTGGCGCCGCATGGCGCACTCAAAGGCGCAATCGTGGTCGGTATTGCGACGGTCGCAGAAGAAGACAACGACGGCGGCGGTCCCAAGCACATCGTCGATTGCGAGTTGCCGGGCGCTGCGCCGGAGCGGATTCCCGATGTCGTGGTGCTGACCGAGGGCACGGGCGATGCGGTCAAAGGCGCGCTCGGCATCTATCGCGGCCAGCGCGGTCGGATGCAGATCGAGGTCGAAGTGCGCGGCAAGTCGTGCCACGGTTCGATGCCGTGGATGGGCCTCAATCCGCTGGAGTGGGGCGGGCGCATCGTGGCTGAGGCAGCCGCGGCCTACGAGCGGCGCGACGGCTTTGCCGACCATGCGTTCCTGGGCCACGGCACGCGCACGGCGTCGTGGGCACACCTGGACACGCCCAGCGATTGCGCAGTGCCAGAGCGGCTGGTGTTGCGGTTCGATCGACGGCTGACCGTCGGCGAGGCGCCGGAGCAGGCGGTCGCGGACGTCGAGGCCCTGCCGGCCGTGGCTGAGGCGCGCGGCGCCGGCTTGCAAGTGACCGTGACGGTGCCGCAATACCGCGAAAGGACGTGGGCGGGTCGGCTGGCCGACAACCCCCAAATCTACCCCGGCTGGGTCACGCCCGAGGACCATCCGGCCATTGCTGCCGCGGTCGAGGCCTACCGACGGGTGGTGTCGCCCGAAGTCGAGGACCGCCCGGGCCCGGGCGGCCACCTGCGCAAGGTGCCGCGGGTGGACCGCTGGATCTTCTCAACCGACGGTGTGGGCGTGCCGGTGCCGGTGGACGACACGCGCTTCGCGGTGCCCGCGGCCAAGCGCTGGGTGGTGTCAGGCCCGGTCAAGCACCCGGCGATGTTTGGCATCGGCGCTGGTGTAGAGCAGAACACCCACAAGATCGGCGAGAACGTGGACCTGCGCGAGTTGCGGTTTGCGATTGCGGCCATCGCGCGGTTCGTGCCGCTGTTTGCGGGCAGCTAGGACCACCATGGACGCCGACGCCCTGCACGCAGTCGCCTTCACGCTCAACGATACGCCGGTGTGCGTGGCGGTGCGCCCGGGCGAGACCTTGCTGCACACGTTGCGCGAGCGGCTCGGCATCCGCTCGGTCAAGGACGGCTGCGCGCCGCAGGGTCAGTGTGGTTGCTGCCTGGTGGTCGTCGACGACCACCCCAAGACCACGTGCCTGCTGCAGACTGACCGCATTGCCGGCCACCGCATCACCACGCTGGAAGGCGTGACCGAACGCGAACGCAACACCCTGGCCACATGCCTTGCCCACTGTGCTGGCGTGCAGTGCGGGTTCTGCACGCCGGGCATCGCCTTGCGCGCCGTGTCGTTCGTGCGCCACCACCTCAACCCGACGCGGGCAGACCTCGCCAAGGCGCTGGATGGCAACCTCTGTCGCTGTACTGGCTACCACAAGGTATTTGAAGCTGTGGAGTTGTACGCACAGGTGCTGCGGGGTGAGGTGCCGCTGCCCGTGCTTTCAGCGGACGGCCGAGTAGGTCAATCGCTGCCCAAGCTGGCTGCCGTGCAGGCGGCGTTGGGCGAAAGGCCGTTCGTGGCGGACTTGGACCGGCCGGGACTGTTGCACGGCGCGCTGGTGTTGAGTGCGCATGCTCGAGCGCTGGTGGTGGGTATCGACACCGGCGCGGCGCTGGCGCTGCCAGGCGTGCAGGCGGTGGCGACGTGGCGTGACGTGCCCGGCGAACGTTGGCAAGGCCTCATCTACCCAGACTGGCCGATTTTTGTCGCCGAGGGCGAAGAGGTACGCTGCGTCGGTGATGTGCTGGCGGCGGTGGCCGCAGTAGACGAGGCCACGGCCCGCGAGGCGGCCAACCTTGTGCAAGTCACGTACCAGCCGCTGCCTCCGCTGGTCGATCCCGCGGTTGCGCTGCAGCCGGGCGCGCACCAGGTCAACCCTGCTCACGCCAACCTGCTGTCGCACACCATCCTGCGCCGCGGCGACGCGCAGAGTGCCCTCGATGCCAGCGCCCATGTCGTCAGCGGCCGCTGGCAAACCCAGCGCATCGAGCACCTGTTCCTGGAACCCGAAGCGTGTCTGGCCGAACCGACGACGCTGGGCTTGCGGGTGTATAGCCAGGGCCAAGGCATCTTTGACGACCAGCGCGCCATCGCGGCGATGCTGGGTTGGCCGTTAGACCGCGTGCAGGTCGAGCAGGTCGCGTCGGGCGGCAGCTTTGGCGGCAAGGAGGACTTGTCCGTGCAGGCGCAGACGGCCCTGCTGTGCGCCCTGACCCACGAACCGGTGCGCCTGGTGCTGACCCGCGAGCAGTCGGTGCGGTTGCACCCCAAGCGCCACCCCATCGCGCTGGATTACGAAGTGGGCTGCGATGCCGATGGGCGGCTGACAGTGGTGCGAGCGCGTTTACTCGGTGACTCCGGGGCTTATGCTTCGGTTGGCAGCAAGGTCTTGGAGCGCGCAGCCGGCCACGCTTGCGGACCCTATCGTGTGCCCGTCGTTGACATCGAAGCCCGCGCTGCCTACACCAACAACCCACCTTGCGGCGCCATGCGCGGGTTTGGCGTCTGCCAGGCCGCGTTTGCCATCGAGGCATGTCTGGACCTGCTGGCCGAGCGCGCCGGCGTGGACCGCTGGGCCATTCGCGACTTGAATGCGCTACAGGTCGGTGATCGCTACAGCACGGGTCAGGTGCTGCGCAAATCGGTGGGCCTTCGCGAGACGTTGCGCGCGGTCCTGCCGCACTATCAGGCAGCCGTAGCAGCGGGCCGCGCGGTTGGCATCGCCTGCGGGCTCAAGAACAGCGGCCTTGGCAACGGCGCCGTCGAATTCGGCCGCGTGCGGTTAGCCGTGCAGGCCGACGGCACGATTGACCTCTACAACGGCTTTTCAGAGATGGGCCAGGGCCTGCTGACGGCGCTGGTGCAGTGCGCGGTCGAGGTCACGGGGCTGCCGGCGGCGACGTTCAGGCCCAAAGTGGACACGACATTTGCCGTCGGTTGCGGCCAGACGACCGGTTCGCGCGGGACGCTGCTGTCGGGTCGCGCGGTTCAGGCGGCTGCGCAGAAGCTGCGCGCGGCGCTGCAAAGCCAGCCACTGCTTGCGTTGGCCGGCCAGGTGTTCGCAGGTGAGATCCGCATCGACGACACCACCGCCCCGGGCGCAGACGTGGACGAGCCCAAGACCCACACCAGCTTTGGCTTTGCCACGCAGCTGGTCGAGCTGGATGACCAGGGCCGCCTTGCCAAGGTGGTGGCTGCGCATGATGTGGGCCGGGCGCTCAATCCAGCCGCGGTCGTCGGCCAGATCCAGGGCGCAGTGGTGATGGGCCTAGGCTATGCCTTGACCGAATCGTTGGACTGCGACAGCGGCGTGCCGACGACCAGCAAGCTGCGCGAGCTCGGCGCGCTGCGCAGCCGCGACGTGCCGCCGGTTGAGGTGATCCTCATCGAAGACCCGGAGCCAGAAGGCCCGTTTGGCGCCAAGGGGGTGGGTGAGATTGGCCTGGTGCCCACTGCGGCAGCGGTTGCCGGGGCACTGCGGGCCTTTGACGGACAGCAGCGCACCACGCTGCCAATGCGCGACTCGCCAGCAGCGCGGGCGCTGTCGGTCGGGCACCACCACCCGCACCGGCCGACGGCAAGCCCATGACCGCGAGCGGCTACATCCTGGGCCCGGACCGGCGGGGCGACTGCGCCTGGATCGTGGGCGACCAGTGGCGCTGGTTTGGCCGCGGCGCCCCCCCAGGCGCGCCCAAGGCCGAGCAGTTGGCGTGCCCGGACGCCGACATCCAGCCAGGCCGCGTCAACGCCCACACCCACCTGTACAGCGGCGCCGTGCCGTATGGCGTTGCGATGCCAGTCAACCCCGAGCCTGGCCTGCTACCGATGCTGAGCGGCCTGTGGTGGAAGCTCGACTGCGCGCTGGACCACGCAACGCTCAAATCCAGCGCCCGTGCCGCCGTGGCCGACGCCCTGTTGCACGGCACCACCACGGTGTTCGACCATCACGAGTCGCCAAGCTGCATTGAAGGGTCGCTGGACGTCGTCGCCAACGCCTGTTGCAGCCTCGGCATTCGGGCGTTGCTGACGTATGGGGCCACGGAGCGCAACAGCGGCGGCGAGGAAGCCTACGCCGGCCTGCGGGAATGCCAGCGATTGTGTCAACACGCACCGGTTGGTGTGGTCGGCTGCGTCGGCGTGCACGCGGGCTTCACGGTTCGCGACGACACGCTGCGGGCCGCGGGCAGGTTGGCAGTTGAGTTGGGCACGGTCGTGCACGTGCACGTGGCCGAGGATCCGGCCGACGTCGACTCCGCGCGCGAACGCGGTCACGCTGGGCCGCTGACGCGGTTGCTGGCCTGCGAGGCAACGCCGCCGGGCAGCATTGTCGCCCATGGCATCGGCTTGTCGCAGGCGGAAGTGGCGTGGGCGGACAAGTCCAAACTGTGGCTGGTTCACAACCCACGGTCCAACGCTGGCAACGGTCTGCCGTATGCGCAGATTCTGCGACACGCGCGCCGGGTCGCGCTCGGTAGCGACGGCTTTGCCGGCCCGATGACCGCGGAGGTCGCCCAAGCGCGCCAACTCGGTTCCGCGTTTGGCGAGTCGCCCAGGCTGGCGCTGCACCGCTTGCGCGCGGGTTGGGTATTGGCCGGCGAGCGGCTTGGCGTGCGCTTGGGCTGGCCCACACCGTCTGAGCCAGCTGCCGCCGACGTCGTGGCCATGCGAGGCGACCGCGCGGTCCATGTCCTTGTCGGCGGTCGAGTTGTCGTGCGCGATGGCGCGCTGGTCCACGGCACAGAGACGTCGATTCGCAGCAACGCCCGTGCCGCCGCAGCGGCGCTCAACCGCGCGATGGCGCGACTGTGAAACCAGTAAGGAGCCCCATGCCCGCCCACGACTTACCCACCGATGTGGTCGACGCCCAAGTCCGCCGCAGCACGGTTCAGCGTTTTGCAGCCCAAGGTTTGCGGCTACCGACCTTTGCCGAGCTCGCCGAGCCCGCGACGCTGCCCGCGAACCTGGACCCGTGGCTCGCCCGCGTGGGGCCGGACGACCCGCACCCGCTCAATCTGAACCGTGTGCACTGGTTCAACGGCGGCGATCGACGCGGTCGCGTCCCGGTGCCGGGCTACTTGACCCTGCCTACCGCGCTGACCGGCGTGCGCGCCCCGATTCTGGTAGCGCTGGGCGAGCGTTTTCCGATGATTGGCGCCCACAAGGTGCTGGCGGCGTATGGCTGCCTGGTGCCGCGGTTGGCGACAGGCGTGTTTGACCCGAGCCGCCATCGCGCGGTGTGGCCCTCGACCGGCAATTACTGCCGCGGCGGCGTGGCGATCTCGCGCATCCTGGGCTGTCGGGGCGTGGCCGTGCTGCCCGAGGGGATGAGCCGCGAGCGATTTGCCTGGCTGGAGGAGTGGGTGGCCGATCCGGCCGACATCATTCGCACCCCAGGCACCGAGTCCAACGTCAAGGAAATCTACGACAAATGCAAAGAGTTGGCTTTGCTGCCCGATCATTTCATCCTCAACCAGTTTGCGGAGTTCGCCAATCACCTGGTGCACTGGCGGGTGACCGGTCCGGCGCTTGGCCACATCTTTGCCGCATGGGCGGCAGAACACGGCGGCGGGCGGCTTGCCGCATTCGTGTCGGCGACCGGATCGGCCGGCACCATCGCTGCTGGCGACTGGCTCAAAGACCACTTCGGGTCGCGCACCGTCGCAGTCGAAGCGCTGCAATGTCCGACGCTGCTGCACAACGGCTACGGTGCCCACAACATCCAGGGCATAGGCGACAAGCACGTGCCCCTCATCCACAACGTCATGCAGACCGATCTGGTCGTGGGCGTTTCCGACGCAGCGACCGACGGCCTGCTCGCAGTCTTCAACAGTGAAATCGGCCGCGCCTACCTCGCTGAGCGCCGGGGCGTGCCGCACCCCACGCTCGCCGGGCTGGGGTCTCTCGGAATTTCGGGCATTTGCAACATCGTGGCGGCCATCAAGACCGCGCGCTACCTCGACCTCGGCCCCGAGGACGCCGTGGTAACGGTCGCCACCGACGGCGCGGCCATGTACGGCAGCGAAATCAACAGGATCGTGGAGGAACGGCTGGGCAGCCGGCTCGACACCATCGCGGCTGCAGAGGTCGTCGGCCAGCACCTCGCGGGCGCCGGCGTCGACCATGTGCAGGAACTCGACAAACCTGGGCGCGACCGCCTGTTCAACTTGGGGTACTTCACGTGGGTTGAACAGCAGGGCGTGGCGCTGCCCGACTTCGAGGCGCGCAGGCAGCGGTCGTTCTGGCTGGGCCTGCGGGCGCTGGTGCCGGTGTGGGACGAAATCATTGATGACCTGAACGCAGAGGTTGCCGCATGCCGGTCCTGACGCCTGGGTTGCAGTCGGCGTTGCGCTGTGGCGGTTGCGGCTGGCAGCCCGAGAACCCACTGGCGTTGCCCGCCACCTGTGCGATGCAGGGCGATGGCGGTGACCACGTCCTGCTGCGCGAACTCAGCGGCGGCCCATCGCGGGGGCTGCGCGGCGACGCCGGCGCCTTGAACCCGTTCGTTCGCTGGCGCAAGCGCCTGCACGCCTGGCACCTCGCGCGCAGGCTCGGCTGGCGCGACGCCCAATTCGTGGCGCTGGTCGAACAACTAGATCGGGCCGTGCAGGCCTTCGACCTAGGGCGTGGCTTCCATGTCACGCCGCTGCACCACAGCCACGCGTTGGCTGAAGGCTTGGGCATGGCGGCGCCGGTGTGGGTCAAAGACGAAACCAACCAGGTGTCCGGTTCGCACAAAGCGCGCCACTTGTTTGGTCTGCTGTTGGGCCTGGAAGTGCTGCGCGGCAACCGCGCGCCAGGACGGTTGCCGCCGCTGGCGGTTGCGAGCTGTGGCAATGCTGCGCTGGCAGCAGGGGTCCTCGCGGCCGCGGCGGGCCGGCGCCTGTGGGTGTTCCTGCCGCCGGATGCCCACCCGCGGGTGGTGACGCGGCTGCGCGAACTCGGGGCCAAGGTTCACAGCTGCCGCCGCGCGCCGGGTGAATTGGGCGATCCGACCGTCCGACGCTTTCAGCAGGCTGTTGCCGACGGTGCGGTGCCGTTTGCGTGTCAGGGCACTGAGAATGGCCACGCGATTGAGGGCGGCGAGACCCTGGGGTGGGAATTGGCGACCGCCATCGTCAAACGCAAGCAGGGCGCGCTGGACCGCGTGTTCTTGCAGGTCGGTGGTGGGGCGTTGTGCAGCGCAGTCTATCGAGGCCTGCAGCAAGCGCAGCGTGCGGGCATTCTGCAGCGCCTGCCGCGCATCCACCCAGTACAGACGCGCGCCTGCTTCCCGCTGGCGCGTGCTTACGAGCGCGTCGCGCAAACGCTCGAGCGCGCGACCGGCTGGGGCGCTGCGCCGCTCGAGAGCGAGCTTTCCGCAGCAGCCATTGCCTGGCGCGACGCGCGGGCCCAGCGCTTGGCGGCGACCTGGACGTCGCCGGCGGTTCAAGCGGTGTTCGACGACTCCCTGCGGCAGCGTGACCGGGCAATGGCGCCTTGGCCGCACCCAGGTCATAGCATCGCCCACGGCATCTTGGACGACGAAACCTACGATTGGGCCCAGTGTCTGCGCGGTGTTTTCGCCAGCGGCGGCTATCCGGTCGTAGTCAGCGAGGCGCACCTGGCACAAGCGAATTGGCTGGCGGAGTCCGCGACCGGCATCGCCGCCGACGCGACCGGTTCGGCCGGACTTGCCGGGCTGCTTGCCGTGCGGCTGGCCGGGGCAGATGCGGCAGTTGGGCCGGGTGAAGGGGTGGCGGTGCTGCTGACCGGCTGCCGGCGGTAGTGGCAACAAGGTAGGGGCTTTGCTCAGGCCCCTGAACGGACTCGGCCTGTGACGCTGCGGGGCCAGCCGGCTACAGCAGCCTTGCCATCACGGTCTGCATCGCTGCCCGGTCCTCGGCCGACCAGGCGGCGATGTCGAGCACCACCACTGTTCCGCCACCCTGCGCAGGCACCGCCTGCACCACCTGAACAGCGAACCGATAGCGGGTGCCATCGCGGTCGCGCCAAAGCAACTCGCTTTCGGTCTGCAGCGCCGGCGCCGCGCCGTGGAAAGACAGCAGCAGGTGGCTGCCGACCTGGTCGTACTCGATGGACTGGCGCATCAGCGGCAGGCCGCAGAAAGTCAGCGTGGCCAGAAACGGCGCAGTGGCGTCGCGATGGCGCTGCGGCGGTTGCGGATGGCCGCTCGGCAGGTCTGCTGGCATCTCGCTCGGCAGCCCATAGGATTCGCGCTTGCGAACCGGCGGCGACTCTGGCCGGCGTTTGGCGCGCAGCCGGGCAGCGATGGCAATTGCCTCCGCACCGTTCGGCTCCAGCGACACCGTCTCCGCATGGCGTGCCACCATCTCCGGCGCCGAGTCGACTAGCACGCGCGTGCGCGGCTGTGGCGCTGGCCCGGTTGCGGCGGTGGTTGCGGGTGACGCTGGCGCTGGGGACGCGGGAGACGGCTTTGGCGTGGCTATGGTCGCGACGGGTTGTGGCGCAGACCTTGCCCGGGCCGGCGGCGTTGCTGTCGACCTCGGCACGGCGAGCCCGCCGGTCACGGTGTGGCTCTCTGCCGGGCGAAACAACGGCGTGGTCGTCATACGCTTGGTGGGCCCGCGCGGCTGCGGCACCTCGCTCAACTCCGCCTCGCTTGCGGCCGCGAGCGCGGTGGACTGGCGGCCCGTCACGCGAGGCAACGGCATTTTGGTGGCGGCCGCGGCGACCCCATCAGTGGGGTACTGCGGAGCGGCAACCGGCAGTCCCGCTTGAGCGACACCTGCCGCTTCGAGCGCCGACCCGTCGGGCGACAGGACATCGATGAGCGGGTGCGACAGAACAGGCTTGCGCAGGGCCGGCTCTTGCTCGACCCAGGCGGCCTCGCGGCCCTCGTCTGCGCGAATAGCTTCGTCGACGCTGGCCTCGGCCAGCGCCAGATGACGTTCCCAGTTTTGCAGGGCCGCTGCCAGCATGGCCAGGTACTCGCGGCGCTGCGCGGCCACGGCCAGGCGCGCACCGCCAGATGCCGACATTTGTGCGCGCGGCTCGACGTCTTCGACGGCTGGTGCGCGCGCAAGTTCAGTCGAGCCCATGTCGTCGATCGCTTGCGCGCGCAGGCGAATGGCGTGCTGCCTATCGCGCGCGGCGGCAAGGCGCGCGGCCGCCATGGCGTGCCGAAAGCGCAACTGCTGGTCGTGGCGCAGCAGCGAGGCCTCGATGGCGTCCAGTTCTGCTTCTTGCTGACGGGCCGCATCCAGATTGTGGGGCTGGCTGGTCATCGGGCAAGCACCTCGCCGCACGAGCCGCCGCGCCGCCACGCCGCGCAGCAAGCTTGTCGATACGGCTGCGGGCGATTGTCTCGCAAAATCAGCTCCGCAGCCCCGCCGTTCACGACCGCGGCATCCGCTCGATACGCGATCGGTACGCGCGCAGCTGCGCGCTATCGGGGTGCCGCTTGCACAGTTCGTCGAGCAGCGCGACCGCCGAGTCGTAGAAGCCCCGCTCGATAAAGAACTCAAGCGTGTTGATGTCCTTGGTCATGTCGCGGACTGCGGTCGGCAACTCACTGACGGTTCCAACTCGGCGCGCCAGCCGCGGCCGAGGCAGCGAGTTGCTGCGCTGGCGGGCACTGACCACTGGCTGTGCTGCGCTCGGTGCCATCGCGGCATGGGCGGCGCTGGGCGATTGAGCTGGGCCACCGACCGGCATGGGCGGCGGCGCGCCGGTCGCCATGTGCAACAAAGGCGCTGGCGCACGGGCGGCAGTCGCCACGGCGTGCTCGTCTGGTACTGCTGCCTCGACCAGCGTGCGATCCTCGATCTCGAACCCAGCCTCGTCATCGCCAGGCCAGTCTTCACCATCGTCGTCGTCGTCGTGACCCAGCGTGCTGGCCAGGGCATCAAGCGCGGGCACCGCGGTCGCGCGCCCTGTCGCTGTTGCAGTTGCTGGAGGAACCCGATGCACGCTGGCCGGTTCCGCGCGTGCGGGGGCTGGCGCGGGTGCGGGTGCCGCCTGGTCCAGGCCGGCGGCAGGGCGTTGCCCGCCCAGGTTGGGCCGCGGGGCGACCGGCCTTGCTGTGACAGCCTCGGACGGGTCGGTGATGCGGCCGACTGTCTGCGCAGGCGCGCCCTTGGCTACCGGACCCAGGGCCTGTAAGGCCTGTGAGGGAGCGCGTGCGGCCACCGGCTGTGCGGGCCGCGGCGCGATGGGCTGCGCCGGCAGCCCCTGCGAAGGGGCGCGAGCAGCCACAGGCATCGGCTGTGGCGGCCGGGCGGCTGGCTGCTACAAATATTGCACTACTAG
>SXRM01000208.1 GCA_005792545.1 Pseudomonadota bacterium
CGAAGGCGCCGGGCGCGGCGACCGGCCGCCACCGCCACCTGAGGGTCGCGGCCGCGAAGCCGGCGGCGAAGGCGCGCAGGATCAGCCCCGCGAAACCGGGCGCGGCGAGAGCGGCGGCGGCGAAGGGGCCGCGGACAAGGGCGAGGGCGAGCGCGAGCCGCGCAGCGACGAGGCGCCCAAGGGTGACCGGCCCAAGCGCGCGCCCGACGATGGCGTGGAGGAGTAGCTGAACCGCGCCATTCTCGGGCATTGCCAGGGGCCAATTTCTGTTCCAGTGCTACACTTGACCGCGATCGGCTGCGCAGCTACAACGCCGCGCCGAGGCGCCCGGGCGCCGACGGTGCAGGCGTGAAAGGTCAGTTGAACCGACATCGGGGCCGGGGGCGCGAACTTCGCTCGCACGGTGTGCCATGAGCCGCCGCGAAGGCTCACGCCCCGATCTCGACCCGAGCACCGCTCCGCTCGTTCAGGCCAAGTCTGGCGTGGGCTCGGGGGCGTACCCCACCCCGCTGCCGCCGTGGGCCACCCCCGCGCGGTCGGGCGCACGCGAAGTGGGCTTGACGCTTGCGTATCACCCTGATTTGACGCGGATTGGCCAGCGCGCGGCGTTGCGGGGCCTGATGTCTGGCCAGCCGTGCGTTGTCTCGCGACTGGAGCCGGCCTTTGAAGCGCCGGGCGTTGCGGCGACACCGCTCGGCGACCATCATGTCAGTCGACATGCAGTGACGCTGCACGCCGATGGCCGCGGCGGCGTACACCTGAGCGCGGAGTCCTCGCGCGTGTGGTACACGCTGAATGGGCGCCTGGGCAGCGGCGATGACTACGTGACCGCTGCGCAGTTAGAGCGCGGGGTCGTGCTTGGGTTAGGCGACCGCGTGCTGACGGTGCTCGGTGTCTGTCAGGAACCGCTGGCGCTCAGCGATCGGCTGGGCATGCTCGGTTGCAGCGATGTGCTGGAACAGGTCCGGCACGACGTACAACAGCTGGCGGTCCTGGAGGTGCCAGTGCTCATCCGCGGCGAAACCGGCAGTGGCAAAGAGCGCGTCGCGCGCGCCATCCACGCCGCCAGCCGGCGAGCGGGCAAGCCTTTCGTCGCAGTCAACATGGCAGCCATCGCGCCTGCGGCGGCGGCTTCGGAACTGTTCGGGCACAAGCGCGGCGCATTTACCGACGCGGTCGCCGACACGGTGGGCTTTTTTGGTCAGGCCGACGGCGGCACCCTGTTTTTTGGACGAGGTGGGCGAGACACCGGTGAACGTCCAGGTCATGCTGCTGCGGGCGCTAGACGAAGGGCAGATTCAGCCGGTGGGTGGAGCGGTGCGCACGGTCAACGTGCGCCTGCTGGCGGCCACCGACGCCGACCTGGAGACCGAAGTGCAACAAGGTCGCTTCCGCGACACACTGCTGCACCGCATCCAAGTGTGCAGTATCGAGATGCCGCCCTTGCGGCGGCGGCGCGAAGACGTCGCGGTGCTGTTCGTGCATTTTCTGCGCAATCAACTGACAGCTCTGGGCTTGGCCGACCGCCTGCAGCCGGCCACCGCAGGTGCGCTGGTGTGGCTGACGCCGGCTGTGATGGCCGACCTGCTGGAGCAGGACTGGCCTGGCAACGTGCGGCAGTTGCGCAACGTGGCCACGGAGATGGCAGTGCGCTCGGGTCGCCTGGATACCGCGGAAATTCCGCCCACCCTGTACCGCGCTCGCCGCGCCCGCAAGCGGCCACCCAGCGGGCCGTTTGTCGACGGTGGCGAACCGCAGACGGAAGTGCTGTCGCGCGCCATGGTGCAGCGCAATGCAGCGGCAGCGGTGGCGGCGACTGCGCCGTTGACGGTAGCAGGCGCGCCGACGGCGGCCTCGGCCACCGGGGTAGCTGCGCCGACTGCAAGTGCGGCCCAGGCGACCCCCGAGCGCGTCGCAGCTGCGCTGCGCGAGCATGGCTGGAACTTGATGGGCACGGCACGGGCGCTTGGCATCGCCAAGAACACCCTGACGGCACGGATGCGGGCTTTCGGCATCGACCGGCCGAGCACCGACTTGTCAGCAGCGGAAATCGAAGCTGCACTCGAGCTGTGCGATCACGATCTTTCAGCTACAGCTGCACATCTGCATGTCAGCCAACGCGCGTTGGGGCATCGCCTGGCGGCGTTGCGGCGTGCGCTGCAGGGCTAGCAACAGTAGCGACCTCCGCAAGCGCATCGCGCTCGCGCTCTGCGCGCCCGCTACTCCATCCGCACGGTCTTGTTGACGCCCGTCGGATCCACGGCAAACAGCGCGCCGGCCCCGGCGTCGAGCCCATACACGTAGGAGAGCGCGCCGCCGGCGACGAGCGCCGTGTTCTCCGCGCCCATGCTCACCGTAAACGGCCGCGTGCCTGCCGTCAGGTTGAACACCCACGACGCGCCATCTACGCTCGGCAACACCTGCACCGCCACCTTGCCATCGGGCAACGCCCGCGAGCGGCAGCCTGGCAGCAGTTGCAAGTGCGCAAACACCGGATTGTCGGTCGGGGCGGGCTCGAACGCGGCGTCCAGCAAGCCGCCGGCGTACGGGCAACTGGCCGGCCGCAAGGGTTTGCCCGCTGAGTCGCGCTTGAGCGCGGGCTCGGCGACACGGGCGCCGAACAGTTCGCCAGCCGGCAAGGTCTGACACACGGCCCCCAACCGACCGCGGCGGCTGAGCAGCCCGGTGCGGCTGCCCTGCAATAGCCAGCCGTCGGCCGCAACGTGATAGGCCACCTGACCGTGGCGCCAACAAGCGGGCTGAACGGTGACCAGCGCCGCGGGCTTTTGCGCCGGATCGGCCAGGTCGGTGTCAAACTGCTTGGCGACGCTCACCGCGGCGGCGGCTTGGGCGGTCGCCGGGTCCAGTTCCAGCGTGTCGGCGCCAACCGCAGTCACACGCAGTTGCACCGCAGACACGTCGCCGCAGCCAGGCCCAACTGACAGGACGACGCGGTCACCGGGAACGACGCCCAATCCACAGAAATCTGCATACGGGTCATGCAGTTTTCCGGCACCAGCCCACAAGCCGCGTCCCGATGCGGAGCCCGGCAGCATCGCGTGATAGGCGAGCGTCCACTGCTCTGAGCGATGGTCGTAGCTGTTGGCGCTCGGCTGGATGCCAAAGAACGACTTGCCATCGGCCTTCTGCTCGGTGCGCAGTGGTCCCAGGCTCGACCAACGCGGTGGGATGGCGCCACCCAGATCCTGGGCCTTGCCGTCGATCGTCAAGACCGGCTTGCCCACGCTGGACTGGGTGTCGCTGGTGGCGGCGATCCAGGTGATCGCCAGCGGCGCATCGTCCTTGGTGGTGACTTGGGCGACCGCGAGGCCACCCGGGCTGGTGGCCACGCCGAGCAACCCGGCGGCGGTCTTGGTGTAACCAGCAAGCGCCGTGGGCCGGTTGCCAGTCGGCAGACCCAAAGCGCCATCGCGCTCGTCCAGCCGCGAGGTGTGCTGAAACGGCGTGGCCTCGCCGCGCACCGGCCGCAATAGCGCATTGGTCTGGGTGTCGATGAACAGCACCTCGCGCCGACCCTGATGGGCGACCGCTACCACGCGGTCGTGCGCAGTGCTGGCCAGCGCTGCGGCGGGCGACTGAGCAGGGCCGAGCTCGGATAGCCCACCACGACTCCAGCACGCTGCATCGGCGCCATCGGTGTGGCCGTCGCCGTCGTCGTCGATGCCGTTGGTGCAGGTCGGCGCGCCAGCGAGCGGCAGCTTGGCGGGGTCCACCAACGGCGCCCACTCGTCCCCTTTGGCGCACTCTGGGTCGGCACCATCGGTCTTGCCGTCGCCGTCATTGTCCAGGCCATCCTGGCACGACGGGTTGTCGCTCCACTCGCTGGAGTCGGACCAGTTGGCGCAGCCGGGATCGTGCAGCGCATCGGTCAGGCCGTCGCCGTCGTCGTCCACACCGTTGCGGCAGGCATCCAGGCCGGCAACGCCCTGGCAGTGCAGGTCGGCGCCATCGGTCAGGCCATTGCCGTCGTCGTCCACGCTGTTGGAGCACGCAGCACCGAGCTCGACATTGGCCTCGCTGTCGTCGTCGGGGTCGTCGCAGCCGCGGTCCTGGTTGTCGACTAGCCCGTCACCGTCGTCATCCAGACCGTTGCGGCAGGCGCGATCGATGGAGACGACCTTGCCGGGCGGGGTGGCATCGGCAGCGATGCGGTTGACCCAGGCGTGGTGCAAGTGACCGACCCACAGGTCGCCACTGGCGGGCACGTACAGCAGCGACCGCGGCGAACCGCCGAGCGACCACTGCTGCCAGGCAGCGTCATCGGCCAATTGTGCCACTGGGGCCGCGTGGACCAGCCCGTTGGCGGGATCCGTCACTGCGAGCCATTGCGCTGGAGCGGCGCCGACCTTGCGGTTCAGCAGCGCCACTGCGGCCGGCACGAAGGGGAGCTTGCGCGTGGCCTGGGTCGCCAGT
The DNA here is from genome assembly GCA_005792545.1 of Pseudomonadota bacterium. Classification (GTDB taxonomy): domain Bacteria; phylum Myxococcota_A; class UBA9042; order UBA9042; family UBA9042; genus SXRM01. The sequence goes on from SXRM01000208.1 coordinate 4,435, forward strand.
CGGTCCTTGGTCAGGTCTTGCAGGCCAACCGTGACCAGCGCGGCCTGGTCGCCACCCAGCAGCACATAGGCCAGTTTGGCGGCCGGATCGACAGCGACATCGATGGGCATGCCCGGCAATTGCAACGGGGTGATGCCGGGCACTTTGGGGTCGGTGTCAAGAAACACCGCAGCACTGGGGTTGGCGAGCGCGAGGTAGCCACGGCCACCGCCACCGACGAGCATCCGCAGCCGGGCATCGCTCGGGCAGTTGGCCGCGCCTGACAGCTGGTTGTCCTGCACGCACAGGGCACCGAGGGCGCGGGCTGTGGTCAGGCCGTCCAGCACCGGGGCGGTGCTGGTGCTACATGCCGTCCAAGCGACCGCGCCGAGCAGGCACAGCAAGCGCGTTGACGTCATGGCGCCACCCCGATGTCGCGCAGCACCGGCTTGCCGCTTGCTGCGATCGGCAGCGACAAGGCCACCACTCGGTGGGCGCCAAACAGTGCGGCGTACAGCGTCCAACCGCCCGGCACGCTGGCTTTGGCTGTCGGCGCGGGCACCTGGACCGCAGTCAGACCGTAGGGCGCGTGCGGCAGGGGCACACGCCGGACGACCTGCCGCAGTTGCGGATCCACCACCCAGATCGCGTCATCGCCAAAGCTGGAGACATACGCCAACTCGCGGTCACCCGGACCCGTAGGCGCCAGCACCACTTCGCTTGGCATTGCGCCAAGTGGCACCACGGCGGCGACCACGTTGCGCGGCTTGTGGCCCGGTCCGGCCGCGACGTCGACTTCGACCAGCGCTGGCGGACTGCGGTAGGCGACGTACAGCCGACCGCTGTCGGCACTGAGCGCCATGCCGTGGCCAAAGTCGTTGCTGGTGCCCGCGGGCATCGCTATGGCCTGGCCCGGCACCACCTGGGCCTTGCCGTTCGGCGATGCCGGATCTGAGCGGACCACGAAAGTGTGCAGCGCGGCAGCCCGGGCGTCGCTGACATAGGTAACGCCGGTCGCCGCGACGGTGCGCACGCCAACGATGCCGGCCCCGAGTTCCAAGCTGCCGAGCGATGCGACCTTGCCCTTGACGTCGATCGAGAGCAGCGACACCCGCCCGTCGCCGAGCGCGACGGTGGTGACGAGCGACGTGTCGTCCGTCCACGGTCGCACTTCGATCCCCATCGGGTCGGCACCTACCGTCACCTGCGTATTGGTGTTCCCGTTGGGCGGGTAGGTATTGCTGCAGCGTCCGAAGGCATCGTGTTCGCCGCACGAAAGGGTCAGCGGCGCCGGCTTGTCGAACGAAACCAGCGTGACGTCGTCGGTCTCGCGCGAGGTCATCAGCGCCCGCAGCGGCGCCGACGCTGTGGCCGAGTCGGCAAGCTGCAGCGCGGCACCACCGACGAAACCCGTGACTTCCAGCGGTGCTCCGGTCCAGGTTTCGGTGCCGGTATCGAAGGCGCGCACCTTGCCAGCGCGGTACATGCGGTCAAAGTTGGCACCCCAGACCAGCACGCGATTGCCGCCGGGCAGCGGCGTCAGCGCCAGCGGATAGCGCACGCCGGCCTCGAGATCTTTGGGCAGGTCGGCTGCGTCGCCACAGCCCACGGCGAACGCACACCACGCCGCGGCGAACCACCAACCCTTTGACCCTATCGGGTACGGCAACATGCGGCGCGTCACCCGGGCAACCGGCCGAATTCGGCGATCGGCGCGAACAGGCCGGCCACCAGCGCCAGCAGCGCCAGGCGGTTGCGGCGCACCGCCCCGTCGTCGGCCATCACCAGCACGCCGTCAAAGAAGCTATCCACCGCCGGCCGCACCTGCGCCAAGGTCAGTAGCGCGGCCGGCCAGTCGCCACGGGCGATGGCGTCGGCGCTGTGGGCCTGCAGCTCCGCGACCTTGGCATGCAGCGCGTGCTCGACCGGCTTTTCGCACAGCTGCACGGAAAAGCCGGCGCCCAGGTCGCCCGCATCGGCCGACTTGCGCACCAGGTTGGCCACGCGCTTAAAGGCGGCCGCCGACGCCGCAAAGTCGGGGTGTGCGCGCAGGTCGAGCAGCGCCCGCAACCGCGGCTCGACGGTGTCCACGCGGTCGAAGCCGGCCTCGACCACGGCCTCCGTGGTATCGACGCCAAACCTGTCGGCCCACAGCGCCACCAGGCGGCCACGCAAGAAACCGAGGATCGCTTGCCGCAAGCCCTCGCCCGCCTTGTCGCGGACAGCAACAGGCAACTGGGCGACGGCCGAGTCCACGGCGTGGCCCAGCGAACAGACCAGGCCAGACTCGCCAAGCGTGCGCAACACGCCGAGCGCCGCGCGCCGCAGCGAGTAAGGGTCCTGCGCACCCGTCGGCAATAAGCCGAGCGCAAAGCAACCCGCGATGGTGTCGAGCTTGTCCGCGACGGCCAGCAGCTGGCCGGCCGCAGCGGCCGCAATCGCGTCGCCGGCGAAGCGCGGCTGGTAGTGGCTGGCGATGGCGGTGGCGACCTGCTCCGACTCGCCATCTTCGCGGGCGTAGTAGCTGCCGATAGTGCCCTGCAACTCGGGAAACTCGAACACCATCTTGGTCGACAGGTCGGCCTTGCACAGCAGCGCGGCGCGCGCCACGTTCTGGGCATGCTCGGGGCAAGCAGCGGCGCACAGGGCGTCTGCCGTCGCCTGGATCCGGCGCACCTTGTCGCCGATGGTGCCAAGGCCGGCCAGCCAGATGCGCGCATCCAAGTCGGCCACCCGATCGGCCAGGCGGCGCTTGGTGTCTTCGCGGTAGAAGAAGCGGGCGTCGCTCAACCGGGCTGAGACCACCCGGGCGTTGCCCGCCGCGACCGTCGCGCGGCTGTGATCGGCCAGCGTGTTGGCAACGGCGACAAAGTGCGGCAGCAGTCGACCGTCGGGACCGTCGAGCAACAGCAGCTTTTGGTTCTCGCGCAAGGTCGTGAAGATGACCTCGGGCGGAATCTCCAAAAACTCTGGCGAAAACGCGCCCAAAAGCGGCTGCGGCCACTCGGTCAGGTACACCACGGTCTGCACGGTCGCCGGGTCCGACCGCCAGCGACCGCCGACTTCGGCCGCCAGCCTGGCGATGCCACGCTCGATCTCGGCCTGCCGTTCGGCGGGATCGGCGAGGACGTGAGCGTCGCGCAAGTTGGCGAGGTGCCGCGGCAGGTCGGCGCGGGCTAGGAGCTGCGTCGGGTGGTAGAAGCGATGGCCGCCGACGTGGCGCCCTGACTGCACGCCCGCAAACGTGAATTCGATAGCATTTTCGCCATGCAGCGCCACCAACCAGTGTACTGGCCGGCCGAAGGCCTCCGGCTGCCGACCCCAGCGCATGCGCTTGGGCAGCGGCATGGTGCGCAACAGGCGCGGCAGGGCCTCGGCCACGACCTCGGCCAGCGGCCTGCCGGCGATGTGCTTGTTTGCGGCGACGTAGGCGCCCTTTGGCGTCTCCTGCACGACCAGGTCGGCGACCGCTACGCCCTGCCCGCGCGCAAAACCCTCAGCCGCCTTGGTCCAACTGCCGTCGGCCGCGCGGGCCACCGCCAGCGCGGGGCCAGTCGCCGTCTCGTAGCGGTCGGGCTGACGCTCGGGCACGGCAGCGAAATGCGCGATCAGGCGCCGCGGCGTGGCGAGCCAGGTCTGGTCGCCGCCGTCCACGCCAAGCGCCGCGGCGAGACTCTCCAGCAACCACTGCGCGGCCGTGGGCGCGACCGACGCCGGCAACTCTTCGCAGCCGATCTCGATCAACAGCGGCGCCGTGCTCATGGCCGCACCTCGCTGGCGTTTTTGGCGGCGCGTGCTGCGGCTTTGGCGGCTTGTTCGGCCTGCCGGCGGGCCAGTTCAGCAAGTTTGCGCTGGCGTTCTGCCATCCAACCGTCGCGTTCTTCGGGTGCGCACAGCGGCAGACCCAGCTTGTAGCGCAGGTCTTCATACCCCTGGGCCACCGCGCGCGAGAGATTGCGGACGCGGCCGATGTAAGCCTGACGTTCCGTCACGGCAATGGCGCCGCGGGCGTCGAGCACATTGAACGCGTGGCTGGCCTTCATCACATAGTCGTAGGCAGGCAGCACCAGTTCTTTGCTGCACAAATCGAGCGCCGAGCGCTCGAACGCGTCAAACAGTTGCAGGTGCAGGGCCACGTCGGCGTGCTCGAAATTATGCGCGCTGAACTGCACCTCGTCCTGGTGATGCACCTCACCGTACGTCACCGGCCGGCCATCGGGCGCGATGGTCCACAGCAGGTCGTACACGCTGTCCACGCCTTGCAGGTACATGGTCAGCCGTTCGAGGCC
>SXRM01000209.1 GCA_005792545.1 Pseudomonadota bacterium
GGCGGCGGCGCTGACGCCGCGTCCGGGCGACGATTGCGGCCACGGTTCGATGCTGCAGTATGCGCTACTGCATCTGTTCGGCTACGACCTGCCCCTCGATGAGATCAAGCAGTTCCGACAGTTGCACAGCAAGACCCCGGGCCACCCCGAGCGCGGCCACACCGTCGGCATCGAGACCACCCCCGGCCCGCTGGGGCAGGGACTGGCCAACGGCGTCGGCATGGCGCTGTCGGCCGAGCGCTTGCGGGCGCTGTACGGCGCTGATCTGGTCGACCACCGCATCTGGGTCATCGCCGGCGACGGCTGCATGCAAGAAGGCGTCGCCAGCGAGGCGGCAAGCCTGGCCGGCCACCTGGGCCTCGGGCGCCTGGTGGTGTTCTACGATAGCAACCACATCAGCATCGACGGCCGCACCGAGCTGACCTTTACCGAAGACGTCGGCAAGCGCTTTGAAGCCTACGGCTGGAATGTGCAGAGCATCGACGGCCACGACCGCGCGCAGGTGGCGGGCGCCATCGCCAACGCCAAAGGGTGCCTGGACCGCCCCAACCTGATTGTGTGCGACACCACCATCGGCCGCGGCTCGCCCAAGCTGGCCGGCAGCCACAAGGTGCACGGCGCTCCGCTCGGCCCCGACGAGGTGCGCGCGACCAAGCTCAACGTCGGCCTGGACCCCGAGCAGAGCTTTGCCATCGACGCCGAGGTGCTGGGGTTCTTGCGGGCAGGCAATGGGAACCGCCAAGCCGCGCGCTCTGCCTGGTACGCCAAGGCAACCGCCAGCGAGTCCGGTCGCGCTTTGCTGGCATTTCTGCGTCCGGACCGCGCGGCGCAGTTGGCCGCCGTACAGTGGCCGACCCACGGCGTTGGCGCGCAGCTGTCCACGCGCAAGGCTGGCGAGAAGGTGCTTGCCGCGATCGGCGCCGCCGTTCCACAGTTGTTGTGTGGATCGGCCGACTTGGGGCACAGCACCTTCACAATTCTGCCCAACGAGCCGTACGTGCAGCGTGGCAATTTTGCAGGTCGCAACATCTATTGGGGTGTGCGCGAGCACGCCATGGGTTCGGTGGCCAATGGGCTCGCCTGCGACGGCGCGCACGTGCCGGTGGTTTCGACGTTTCTGGTTTTTCACGACTACATGCGGCCCAGCGTCCGGCTGGCGGCGCTGATGGGTCTGCAGGTCCTGTTCGTGTACACCCACGACTCGATCTTTGTCGGCGAAGACGGCCCGACCCACCAGCCGGTCGAGACCCTGGGCGCAATGCGCTTGATTCCTGGCCTGGTGACCTTGCGCCCCGCCGATCTGGCGGAGACCTGCGCGGCGTACCAGATTGCGCTGCAGCGCACGACGGCGCCCACAGCGATGGCGCTGACCCGCCAGAACCTGCCAGAGCTGGAGCGGCCTGCGGGCATCGACGCGTTCGCGGCCGCGGCGCGCGGTGGCTACGTGCTGCAAGATGCTGCGGGCGCGCGGGTGGTGCTGGCCGCCAGCGGCTCCGAGGTTCACGTCGCCGTGGCGGCGGCGGCACTGCTTGCGCAGGAGGGCATCGCAGCGCGGGTGGTGTCGATGCCGAGCCACGAGCTGTTCGATGCGCAAGACGCCAGCTATCGCGCAACGGTGTTGCCCGCCGAGCTGCCGGTCGTTACGGTCGAGGCCGGCTCGACGCTGCCCTGGCGGCGCTTTGCCGGCGTGCGCGGCGCCTGCGTAGGCATCGACACCTTTGGCGCGTCGGCGCCCGACAAGGTGTTGGCGAAGCACTTCGGCCTGTCGGCGGAAAATGTTGCCGCGGTTGCGCGCAGCGTGCTGGGCTAGCCGGACGGTTCAGCCTATGCGGATTGCGCGACGCTTGCGGCCCCAGTCGCCAGCAGTTGCGGTCCAGACGCCGGCGCATGTCGCTGCGCAGCGTGGGCAACGGCTGTCTTGCACGCGGTAGACGCCGAGCTCGTACCAGTCGCGCTCGACCAGCAGCAGGCCGCAGCCGTGGCAAAGCGTCGATCCTCCAGCCGGATCGTGCACGTTGCCGGTGTAGACGTGCCGCAGGCCCTGGTCTTTGGCGATGGCGCGGGCGCGCGACAGTGTGTGCGGCGGCGTCGGCGGCCGGTCGAGCAGCTTGTAATCGGGGTGAAACGCCGAGAAGTGCAGCGGCACGTCTGGCCCCATGTGCTCGTGCAGCCACCGCGCCAGCTGCGCCAACTCGTCGTCGCCGTCGTTGAGCCCTGGGATGAGCAGCGTCGTGACTTCGGTCCAGGTGGTCTTGGAGCGACCCAGGTACTCCAGCGTATCGAGCACCGGCTGCAGGTGACCGCCACAGGTCTTGGCGTAGAATGCTTCGGTGAAGGCCTTCAGGTCGACATTGGCAGCGTCGAAATGGTCGAAAAACGCCGCGCGTGCGTGGTCGCTGATGTAACCGGCGGTGACCGCTACCGTACGCAGGCCGGCTCGCCGGCAAGCCTTGGCGACGTCGCAAGCATACTCCATGAAGATGACGGGATCGTTGTAGGTAAACGCGACCGACCCACAGCCGGCTTGCAAAGCCGCCTGGGCAATGGCCTCTGGCTCTGCCCGCGCACCGAGCGTATCCATCTGCCGCGACTTGCTGATCGACCAGTTCTGGCAGAACGCGCAGGCCAGGTTGCAGCCAGCGGTGCCGAACGACAGGATCGCCGAGCCGGGCAGAAAGTGGTTGAGCGGCTTCTTCTCAATCGGATCGACGCAAAACCCCGACGACCGGCCATAGGTCGTCAGCACCATGGTGTCGCCGATGCGGCCGCGCACGTAGCACAGGCCGCGCTGACCGTCGCGCAGCTTGCAGGCCCGCGGACACAACGTGCAAAGCAACCGGCCGTCGTCCAGAGGTTCGCTGTAGCCGACCGGCACCACGCCGAGATCGGTACGCAACAACTCTGAAGTCAGCAGGTCATCGGCCATGGTTGGCCAGAAGGCTGGTCAGCCCAACCGCGATCGCGCGTCTTTGGCCGGCGCGAACGACGGATCGAGCGCCAGTGCCTTGTCGAGCAGCTTCTTGGCGCCCGGCACGTCGCCCTTGTCGCGCGCATCCAGCGCCTGCGAGTAGGCGACCAGCACCTCGCGCTGCACGGGCCGCGGCGCACGCGCGACCGGCTTGGGCGCGGGCGGAAAGGCGGGCGGCCGCACGCTGTCCAGGGCCTCGCGCAGCACGCCCGACAGTTGCTCTTGCAACTGCATGAAGTCTTCGAGCTTGCCCTGCGCGCGCCCGGCCTTGACGATGGCGCCGGTCTCGGTGTGCACCACCCGCGTCTCCAGGCTCAGCCGACCCATGAAGTCGACGATGCGCCCCATCACCAGGTACTGGGCGCCCAGGAGCTTACCGACCCGCGCTGCGGTAGCCGGGTCGAACTTGTTGCTGTGCTGCAGTTTCTGTTCGGCCAGCACTTCTTCGAGGCGTTCGCGCTCGACCAACTGCACGCCCGGTTGGCCGGTGAGATCGGTAATCAGCATCTGCGCCAGGCCCTTGCGCAGCGGCACCAGGTCCTCGACCTTGCCTTCGTAGTCGTAGTACAGCACGGCAGCGCGCACGGGCTGCTTGACGGCGGGTCCGGCGGTCGGCGTTGGCCGCGGTCCTGCTGCCGTTTCGGCGCTGCGCGTCGACTGCGGTTGTGGCCCCGCGGGTGGCGCAGCGGGCGCCGCTGCTACGCGGGTGTGCGGGGTCAGAAACAGGAACTCGCCTTCGCCCATGCGCGCGAACTGCGGGTGCTGGCTGGCGCGAAACTGCTGGGTAGCAATCTGCGCCACGCTCGGCTTGATAAAGGCCGCCAGTTCGTCGGTCGTCACCAGGCCGTCCTTGTTGCCGTCGGCGCCACCTTGCAGCCCTTGCAGCAAGAAGTACGTGAACAGGCCGTGGCCCTGGTACTCGTGCGCCTCCTGGCCCGAATTGCCGGCGACCAGGGCCACCCGCACCGGCCGCTTGGTCACCTCGCGAATGTAGGCCTTGGTCTCGGGCGACAAACCCACCGACCGCGTGCCGATCGACAGGCCGGAATAGCAAGCATCGGCGACGTAGAAGACGTGCTTGGCCTTGTACTGCGCAAACCAGCGCTGCAATTCCGCCATGGAGATCGCGGTCGCGGCCGGCGAGTCGCGCTTGGACTCGACCGGCATCAGGTAGCCCATGGCGGTGTCGCCCTCGCCACGCGACAAACCGTGGCCGGCAAAATACACCAAGACGCGGTCGTCGGGTCCGACTTTGCCGGGGAGCTTGTCGCCGACCAACTCGGTAATCGCGCCGCGGGTCGCCGTTTCGTCGGTCAGCACCGTGACGTCAAAGCCTTGCGACTTCAAGTATTCGCCGACCCGCGACGCATCGCGCACGGCGCCGCCGAGCTTGGGCAGGTTGTGGTAGCCGTCGATGCCGATGACGACCGCCCACGACTTGGCGTAAAGCTGCAGCGGCCCGCTGTCGTCGGCCGTGTACTGCACGGGTTCGCCGCCAAAGGTTTCGGCGGCGCGGGTCTGGGCGAGGCCTGGGCAGGCTGCGAACAAAGCCGCAGCGGCGGCGCAGAGCGTGAGACTACGCATGACCCTTGGCGCGCGCGGCCGGCTTGGCTTCGGGCGGCGGCAGTTCGACCACGGGCGGCTCCGACGACGCGATCGCGCCGCCAGTTCCGACGTAGGGCACGGCTTGCCAGTCTTTCCACTTGCTGGCGCCGTCGCGCATGCGCATGCGGATGGGCACAAAGCCGCGGTGCTCCAACTGGCGGACGAACCGCTGCAACAGCGTGTCGAAATCTGGCGCTTCGCGAATGATGAACTGGATGACCAGGTGAAACGGATCGCTGCACTGCGTCTCGGCGAACAATTTCTTGCGTTTGCGCTCTTCCTTCTCGAACACGGTGACTTGGAAAATGAGATCGCGGCCCAGTTTCGACGCCTCTAGCTGAAAGCGGCTGTGTTCGCTGATCACGCGCGGCTCCACGGGGTTGGCCGGTTGAGACCGGCCATGGGTCGCTCAGTCGATCGCGCAACTGGCGGCCGGGCAAGGCAGGATCGCGGGTCGGGCGGGTCGGGTCGCGCACCAGGACGATCTCGCGGTCGCGATTGTTTGCGGCCGGGGGCGCGGTGTCAAGCGCAAGGTAGCGGCGAACCAGCTGGCGGCCACCGCTCGCGCCTGGGGCATGCAGACCCACCATCTACGCGGCATGCCCGGGCATTGCCTTGCCAATCGGTCAGCGCAGAGGCATGTTTTGCGGTGCCGTGCGCGTGCGCGCGCCCAAGGTTTTGGAGGCCCCGTGGAAGCCCAGCCCAAGTCCAACGAAGACAAGCTCGCCAAGCGTCGGGCGTTTGTTGCCCGCACGGCCGGCCCCGTGCAAGAGAGCCCGGCGCCGCTGCAAAACCTGCAGCCGGCCAAGGCGCAGGCCGATCTGCAGCAGGCGGCGATTCAGGGTGGCGGCAAGAAAGACGAGGGCGGCGGCGCGGCGGCGACGCCAGCCGGGGTCATGAAGACCGAGGCGCTCGACGCGGCCACGGTGCGCAAAGTCAAAGACACCATGGGTGCTGATCTCAGCGACGTGGTGGTGCGCTCTGGCCCGGGCGCCGATGCCGAGTGCCAGAAGCGCGGGTGCTCGGCGTTCGCCACGGGCGACATGATCACCATCTCCAGCCAGGCCGGCGAACGCGGCTCAGCTGGCTACCAGAAAGTGCTCCTGCACGAGTGCGCGCACATCGTGCAGAAGCGGGTCGGCAAGAACCCGGACGACAAGAAGTCGCAGGCCAAGCCCGATGCCGCGCAACCGGGCGCTGCAGCCGATCCCAAGGCGCCACCGCCGGCCACAGAGGCTTCACCCGACGGCGGTCGCGGCGCCGCGCCGGACGACAAGCAGCCCAAAGCACCGGGCGGCGGCGGCGCAGCTGCCGCTGGCGCGTCCACGGCGGCCAAGGAACAAGAAGCCGACCAGGCTGCCCAGGCTGCCCAGGGTGGCCAGCGAACCCAGATCAAGCAGGCTGCGGGCGCGTCGGAAGAACAGCACGCCCCACCGGTGGCCGGTGGCACCCCGGCCGGCGCAGGTCGCGCTCCCGCAGGCGGCGGTGGCGGTGGCGGTGGCCAGCCGCAAGGCGAACACAACAACCCATCGCAAATCACCATCCCGATCGGCGGCGACCGCGGCATCACCTTTACGCCGCCAAACCGCGACGGCGACTGGCAGTTGGGCGTGTCTGGCGTCAAGAAGCTCTACGCCGGCACCGAAAAGAAAGTCGACAAGTGGTGGCGCAAGAACATTCCTACGCCGTTCTTTGGTCTGGCAGTCAGCCTGGGCATCCAGGCCGGCGTGACCTTCAAGGTCGGCGAGGTGATGCTCAACAACATCGTGGTCAAGCGCCGCAAAGACGACAAAGGCGGCAGCTGGTACGAGGTGGACGGCTCGCTCGAGACCGGCATCTCGGTCGAAGGCTTCCTGGCGCTGTCCGCCGGCGTGTCCGCCAACGCGTGGATTGCCGAGGCCGGCGTCGGCGTCAAGGCCAAGATTGGCTTGAACGCCAGCAAGCCCGCGAGCGCCAACATCGCACTGGGCTACAACCCGACCACCGGCGACTTTGGCTTGAACGGCAAGCTCAGCCTGGCGGCCTGGGAACTGGCCCTGAAGGGCGCCATCGGGCTATTCGCCTACTACGACGCCATCGGCGTGTCGACCTACAGCAAGGACTGGTGGCTCTACGAGCGCACGCTCGGCAAGATGACGCTGGCCGGCGTGGAGTTTCCGTTTGGGCTGACGCGCCAGCGCGGTTTCTATGGCGAGGTCAAGCCCAAGCCGCTCGACATCCAGGACCTCGAGGGCAACGTGCGCTCGGCCTTCCCGTCGCGCGGCTGATCGCGCTAGTCGGCAGACACCGATCCAGCCGTGAAGCTCAGCATCGTCGCCACCGTCGGCCTGGTCCTCGTGGGCGTGGCAGGTGCGCTGGCTTGGACGCACTTCGACGGAGCTGCCAGGCTTAAAGCCGGCAAGTGGACGCGGCTGCAGGCTAGCGTTGTGCAGGTCATCGAGGCCCGCGGCGCCCAGCATGGCGGCATCGCGGTGCTGCGGTGGACGGACACGGACGGCAAATCTCAAGACGGTGGAGCGTATGTGCCGGTCGCCGACTTCAAGGCTGGCCGCTACAAGGCCGGCGACAGCGTGCAGGCCTGGGTCCACCCGGGCTTCTCGCGCCCCGAACTCAGCGAGGCAGAGCCCAACCTGGCGCCCGACCAGGGTTTTACCGGCACGGCAGCGATCGCCTGCCTGGTTTTAGGGCTGGGACTTCTGGGTTTTGCGGGCGCGACTGGGCGGCTACTCTCGCCCTAGCGGCGCCAGCGACGGCTATTTGCAGTAGCCAAACCCCTTGCCGACATCGGGGCCGTTGGGCGGACCAAACCCAGTACACAGCCCCGACTTGCACGGGTGGGCGTCGTCGCACAGCGGCGCGCAGAGCTTGGCGATGCACACTGCGCCGTTTTCGCAGTTGGCGCCAGCGCCGCACGAGTCGCCCGCCTTGCCCCCTTCGGTCGGCACGCACCGCGCGCCCATGACCCGTTCTGCGGCCGCGTCGCTGACGGCCAGCGGCATGCATGCCTGACCGACCGAGCACGCTGCCGCGGCGCCGACCGCATCGAAAGGCGAACAGCTTGGAAAGCACACGCCGCCCTTGGGCGCGGTGCTGGCGATGGTGCAAGCCTGGCCGGCCGGACAGTCGCCTGCGGCCACACACAGCTTCTTGCAGTGGCCGCCGTCGCCCTTGGTGCCGTCCTTGATGCACATCAGCCCGGCCTTGCAAGTCAGCGCGCCCGGGGTGGCGTTGCACGGCGCGTCCACTGTGGTCGGGGCGTCGCCAAGCGGTACGCAGCCGGTGGTCACGATGTTGGCCGGCCCGGCGGACTCTTGGATGGGCACACACGCGCTGCCCGCGTCGGCACAACCTTGGGCGACGACGTTACAGCAGACGTCGGTGGCAAAGCTCGACTCGAAGCGCTCCATGGTCGCGTTGCAGGTCAGGCCTGGCCCCTCGTAGGTGTAAGCGCCGCCGGCCGCACTCTCGAACTTGCCCACGATCTTGTCGGTCTTGGCGGCGTTGACCAGCGTGTAGTCATTGCCGACCAGGGGCCCGGTCCAATTGCGAAAATCGGTCTGCCAGGTCAGCTCACAGCCCTTGGCCAGCATGCACGCGAACGGAATCGAGGCGCCGCCGCTGCTGCACTTGCCGTCCACGAGGTAGCCGCCGGCGCGGTCGGCGCATGCGATCGGCTTGGGTGCATCGGGCTTGGCGTCTGCTGTGGCGGTGTCTTTGCCGGCGGCGCTGTCGGTCGCGGCGTCGGTTGCCGTCGTCTCGCCGACTTTGCCGGTGTCGGCCGCGCCGGGCGCGGTATGCGTGCTGGCGGTGTCGGTGACAGTCGCGCTGTCGGTTGCCGCCGCGGGCGGGGTGGCCTGCCCGCAAGCGCCGAGCAGGCCCACCAGCACCGTAAGCGAGAAGCGGTCGGTCATTGGCGATTCCTGGCAGCGGTAGGCCGCGCGGCGCAGCGTAGGCTGGTCGGCGGTGCGGTGCAACTGGGCTGACCGCGCGCTGAGATGGGTGGCCGGGTCACCGCTGGCGGTTGCCCGCCTGCGGTTCCCACTGATCCGGACGTGCGGATTTCCCGCATCCGGCTCGTCGCCGTATGGTTTCGCTGCGCGTTAGAACACCGCCTTGTGTGCGATGTACGGGTTCGGCAAAGGCAGACGCCGAAGTAGCGCGTGATACCATTGCCAGTTGCGGTTGGCGTGGCCGGACCTGCGCCCAAGCCAGTTTTGCCAGATCCCTTTGACCGCATAGACGAA
>SXRM01000210.1 GCA_005792545.1 Pseudomonadota bacterium
CGGTGTCGTTGCAATACAAGTCCGCCGCGCACTTGTAGAACTCGGCGCAAGGCTTGCCCACGGGCGGCAAGTCGATGCACTTGCTGGACTTGGCATCGCACACGAACGGCGGCAAGCAAGCCAGGAATCCGGCGTCCACCAGCTCTTCGTCCAGCGGATCACACGCCTCCCCTTTTTTGGGGAGGTAGGTGCAGACCTCTTTGCCGGCGGCACCGTCGCAGACCTCATCGTAGCCTTTGCACTGATCGCTTGCGGCGCAAGGCTGACCGACCGGCACTATCGGCGCGCACACAGCGCTTGTCGCGTTCGCGGACAGCTCGACGCAGACGTAGTCCTTGACGCACGGGTTTTCACTCAGGCCGTCGTACCAGCCGTCCTTGTCGCAAGGTTTGCCGGCCGCAACTTTGGCCTTGCACTTGCCCTCAGACTCCGTATCGGTGGTCAGGCAGTAGGCTGTGTCTTTGCAGGCATATTCGTCGACCCAGCACGCCGCGCCCTCGGCCTTGGGCTCAAAGCACGTGTAGCTGCCGCCATCTTCGAGGCAATTGAGCCCGTCGACGCAATCCACATCGGTGCAGTCCGCGCCTTTCTGAGCAGGCGAGGCCGATCCGCATTCGCCGTCGGACCTGCAAATGAAGTTCATGTCGCAACCGGCGTCGTTGACACATTTGGCGCCCGGAAGGCCGGGCGAGGCGCACAGCCCCGGGCACTGCTCATCATTGATTTCTTTTCGCTTACAGTGACCGCTGGTGCAGCTTTGGTCTTGGATGCACGCAAAGCCGTCAGAAATCAGTCCATAAAACATCGACTCACAGAACGGGTGCAGGCGCGGCGACTTGAAAAACGTACACTTGTCATCAAATGTCGAGAGGCAGGAACTGACCTCGATTGACTTGAACTTGGCCGTGCCGGAAGCGACAGCTTTCTTGCCGGACGCCATGAATTCCAGGCCACCGGAGGCAATCAACTCCGCAGCACAGGCCTCAACGTTGGTGTACGGCATCCCCGTGTCGCACTTGAAGTTCCATTTGCAATACGCTTTGTAGATCTCCTGCTCTGCCTTCGCCACCTCGGCGAGGTTCTTGGCAATGTCGTCTTTGCTGCGACCGGTGTCCTGCACCGGCAGATCGGCGCTGGCGACAGCAGTGTCACTGGACGAACCGCCGTCGCTGGCCGCGCCATCGCCGGTCTTGGCGCCATCGGCGGCAGTGCCGTCCTTGATCGCGCCGGCATCCGCGGAGGCATCACCCGATCCGATCGACCCGTCGCCAGCGGCCGCGGAATCCGCACCAGCCGCACCGCCGCCACTGCCCGTGCCCGAGCTCGGACTCGCACAAGCCGCCAAACCAAGCGCGGCGAACGCAAGACAGGTCAGGGTGGAATCAGCAATCCATTTGCGCATCGCGGTTCTCGTTTCGGTGCCAAGCTGGCAGGGGGGCGCAAGTACAGCAAAAATGCGCGCGGGTGTCGATCCCGAATTCGCAGTCACCGCACATCCAGCACGTCGAGCGCGCTGGCACGGTCGTCGGTCCACGCATACGCCGCCGGGTCCACCGGTTTCCAGCGACCATCTGCACGCAGGTGCTGCAGGCGGGAGGGATCGCGTGCTACCGCAACCCACACCGATTCGGATTTGCCCTCGGCGGCTTCGGCCTCGGACACCGTCGCATCTTCTCGTACCAACGCGATGGCCCCGCTGGCGCTGGCGAGCGCTGCGACCATCGGCGGCAGGTCGAAGTAGCGGTTGGACACGTGAAAGGCCAGCACGCCGTCGCGGCTTAGCTGCCGCCAGTACAGTGCCATCGCCTCGACTGTCAGCAGGTGGATGGGAATCGAGTCCGAGCTGTACGCATCGAGGATCAGCAGATCAAACGGCGCCCCGGTCCACGCCTGTAAAGCAGTTCGGGCGTCGCCTAGAACGGTTTGCGTGTGCACCGGCGCGTGCTGCAAGTAGGTGAACCAGCGCGGGTCGCGGGCAACCCGGTCTACCAGCGGATCGATTTCAAAGAATGTCCACTGCTGCCCAGCCTTGGCATAGCACGCGACGCAGCCGGTGCCCTGCCCCACGGCGCCGACGGTTGCAGTCGCTGACAGCGGCAATTCCGACAGCAGCTGGCCGATGGGACCGCTGCGATGGTAGTACAGCAGCGGCACGCACTGGTCGCGCTGGTCCGTCCGCTGCCGTCCGTGCACGGTCACGCCGTGGCGCAGTTGGGCCCAGGGCCCGTCTTGGGTCACCGAATGGACGCCGTAAAACCCACGCGCCGCATGGACAACAGTCCCCGACTGCGGCGGCGGCAGGGCTTGGGCAGCGAAAAGAACCAGCGCCACGGCCACCGCGAACCGGGCTGGTTGACGCGACAACAGGTACGCACCGAGCGTGGCCAACGCAAACCCAATCGTGCGCGCGTGGGGCGCTCCCCAAGTCGTGACCAGTGCGGCGGCCGCGGGCAATGCCGCCATGCCCAGGCGTGGCCCATCGCTCGCGAATTGTCCAAAACCGACGGCAGCCATCCACGCCAGCGCGACGGCTAGCGGGTATTCTGCGGTCGAAGTCAGCAACAGCGGAGCGCCCAACGCAGCCGCGA
>SXRM01000211.1 GCA_005792545.1 Pseudomonadota bacterium
ACCGAACACCCAGAACAGGTGCTGCCACAGGTGCGGGTCGCCGCCCATGGTGTACTCGTAGAACACCGTGCCAAAGGTGCGGTCGAACGACAGCAGGATGAGGCCCACCGCGACCGGCGGGAACGAGAACGCCAGGAGGAACTGGATGACCATCATCATCCAGGTCAGCACGGGCACCCGCATGAGCGTCATGCCCGGCGCGCGCATGTTCAAGATGGTGACCACGAAGTTGACGCCGGCGACCATCGACGAGATGGCGAGCATGGTCAGGCCGGCCCACCAGAAGTCGATGCCGGCCGAAGGCGACATGGCCTTGGTCGTCAGCGGCGCATAGCCGGTCCAGCCTGCGGCAGGGAACTCCGCGAAAATCAGCGATGAATTCAGCAGGATTGACCCAAAGCAGAAGGTCCACCAACTGAACGCATTCATGCGCGGAAATGCGACGTCGCGCGCACCGATCATCAGTGGCACGAAGTAGTTCGAGAACGCGGCGATGAGCGGCATGATCGCCATGAACACCATGGTGGTGGCGTGCATGGTCACAAGACCGTTGAAGGTGTCGCCGACAAAGATGTTCTGGTCCGGCTTGGCGATCTGGATGCGGAACAGCAGCGCCTCGAGGCCACCGACCAGCAAATAGAACAGACCGGCCGCGCCGTACAGCACGCCAATCTTCTTGTGGTCCACCGTGGTCAACCAGTCGACCAGGCCATACTTGACCTCGCGTTCCTGGTGGTAGACGGGCTCCAAGGCCTTGTCGAATTCGGTGATGGCTGCCATCCGGTTCTCCGAGCGCCCAGCGGCGCGGCGGTCTGCTTGCAGGTGTTGCGAGGTCGGGCGCAGGCGTTGGCCGCGACTACTTCAAGCTGGTCAAGAAGGCCGCGATTGCCTTGGCCTCGTCGGGAGACATCGCAATCTTGGTCATTTTGGCGCCAGGCTTGATGGCCTGCGGGTCAAGGATCCACTTGGCGACGTTGTCCGGCGTGTTCGGCAAGGTGTTGGCGCCGATCGTCATGCGCGAGCCGACGTGGGTCAGGTTTGGCCCGGTCGTCATGCTCGGGCTGGCCGATTCGGCGCCTTCGAGGCCTTTGACCAAGTGGCAGGTCGGGCAAGTCTTGTCCTTAAACAGCTTTGCACCGCGTTCCAATTCCGGACCCGTCGGCGCGGCGGCCGGCGCCAACTGTCCTTTGACCCAGGTCTCGTAGCTGTCGAGCGTCACTTTCTTGCCGGCGTACTCGACTTCGACTTCCTTGGCCGGCGGGTGCACGAACAGCTTGGTGCCCATCAAAGCGTGGCTCGCGCCGCACAACTCCGCGCATTGGCCGTCGTAGATGCCGGGCTCGCGAGCAGTGAAGTACAGCGGGTAGCTGCGGCCGGGCGTCGCATCGCGCTTGCCGGTCAGGCGCGGCACCCACCAGGCATGGATGACATCGCTGGACGTCATGTTCATGACAACCGCGGTGTTGGCTTGCACGTGCACTTCGTTGGCGGTATGCAGCCCATTGGCGCTGCCGCCCTTGTACTGGAACTCCCACCACCATTGCTTGCCGGTAACGTCGATTTCGATGATCTGCTGGTTCTGGTCGGGCCGCTTGGCCAGCCGGAATACGCCGACCAACATGGGCACGGTGATGGCGATAACGATGACGGTCGGAATTGCCGTCCAGATCATCTCCATCTTGGCGTCGCCATGGTTCTGTACAGGCAGCGTGTCATCGCCAGCCGCGCGCTTGAAGCGGACGAGCGCCCAGGCCCACACCGCTACGACCGCGACGCCAATGACGACGTCAAGCCACAGCAAAAGCTCGTAGAAGAACGAGCTAATGTCGCCCGAGTCGCTGATCGTGTTGTGGGTGTCGCGCGGCGCGGGCTCAGTGGAGCATCCAGCCACCGCCGCGACTGCGATCCAGGCGAGCAGGCCGACCGTCGGCAACCAGCGACGCGACGACGCGCGGCAGTTCGAGGCGGACGCGTGTTCGGCGGCTCGCTCGGGCAGGGCGACCGCATCCCTTGCGGGTACGGCAACTTGCGATCGCGGCTGGGCAACTTTGGCCATGACGAAATCCTGGTGAACTGAATGATTTTGCCGGATTGCGCGAGTTGCCCCGCCCGGACGCGGCGAATGGTACGCGATTGCGCGCAACGGGTCACGCCCCCCGCTACCCGTCCGGCGCGCTTTTTGGGCCCGCCCGACGGCGCGGAGCTTACATCAACGGATCAAAAGGTCCACTGTCATGGCCGCGAAGATGGCGTGCAGGTGCACCAGCGATGCAGCAAACACCTTGCGGGCGCGCGATTCGGTGCCGTCTTGCCACAGGCGCATACACATCCAGATGAACCACAAGCTCACGACCAGCGCGAACGCGCCGTAGCCGATGGACAGGTGGCGGGTGACGGCAGGCAGGATTGCGAACGGGGTCATGCTGATCGCGTATTGCACGATGCGCAGCCGGGTGTGGGCCGAACCATGCGTCAGCGGCAACATGGGCAGGCCGGCGTTGGCGTAATCCGCGGCCCGAAAGAGCGAAATTGCCCAAAAATGCGGCGGGGTCCACAGAAAGACCAACGTGAACATCGACAGAGACTGCAATCCGATGCCGCCATGCAGTGCGGCGTCGACTATCAGCGGCGGAGCTGCCCCGGCAGCGCCACCAATCACGATGTTGAGCGGTGTCCTGGGCTTGAGCCAGATGGTGTAGACGAACACATAAAACGCAATCGTGGCGACGCCGGCCGTCATCCCGGCAAAGCCGCCAGACGCCCACAGCGTTGCGCCCCCGGCAAGCGTCAAAAGCCATGCCCAGATCAAGGCTTGCCGCGCAGTCACCAGGCCGGTGGGCAGTGGCCGATTGCGCGTGCGCTCCATCTTGGCGTCGAGATCGCGTTCAATCCAGGCGTTGAACACCGAACTTGCGGCCGCGCAAAGCGCCACGCCGGCCAGAATGGCCGCCGACAACCGCCACGGCGGAAAGCGCCCATTGTCGATTGCCAGCGCTGGCACGCCGGTAAAGAACACCAGCCCGACCACCGACGGCCGCGTCAGCGCAAACAGACCGCGAGCGCGCGCGCGCCAAGGGGGCACTGGGCGCGCAGCGGCGAGCGGCAGTTCAGGTAGGACCGCGCTGGGGCTCATCGGCCTTGGACGCCGGCACGAACCAGCGCTCGACAAAGAGGCTTTTCGTTTGAAAGAGTTTTGTCGACCGCAATGGCGGTGACCGCTCTACTCCCACCAACGGCCGTCGCGGTCTTCGTCCGGCGTTTCGTCGGGGTCGACATCGTCGATGTCCAGATCCTCGTCGTCAAGATCGTCGCCGCCCTTGCGTCGAGTGGTGTCCTCTTCGCCGCCATCTTTGCTGGCAGGCTCGCCGGCTTCTTCTTCCTCGTCCTCGTCCTCGACCGCGTAGTCGTCGTCGTCGAAGTTCAGCTCGCGCTCGACTTCCTCGTCTTCTTCCTCGTCGACTTCGTCCTCGTCGGCTTCGTCGTCCAGTTCATCGTCATCGTCGTCGTCGTCGTCCTCGTCCTCGAGATCGTCGTCGTCGTCGTATGCGGCGCGGAATGCTGCGACCAGTGTATGCGCAAGCGCTTGCAGTTGCGCGTCTGGCGACTGCGATGCCGCGGCGTCCGCACGCGCGGAAGTCAGCGAATTTGTGGCGGTGTCGAGGTGCATCGCGGCTCCTTGCGCGGGTCGCCCACCGGGCGGCAATCAGGGACTGGTGGCGTGCGCCCAGTCAACGTACTGTCAATACAGCGGGTTGTCGTCAAAGGGACCGACGCCGGGCTGCTTTGCCCACCTCGGTTCTGGGCGCGCTTGTGCCTGCTTTTTGCGCCGCGTGCAAGGGGGGCGCGCCAAGACGCCGTGCCAGCGTCACAAACGCGACTGTGGCTCGCCCGGCCCGCGACATGCTGCAATACTGCCGACGCGGAGGCGACCATGGCAATGCAGCGAAGCAAGACTGAGGACCACTGGAAAGTATTCGACAAAGTCCGGCTTGATCGCGATTGTCCGCTGCTGCGTCAGGCCTTGGACGACTGGTGTGATCTGTTGCGCGACTGCGAGTTGGACGTTGCGACCGCTGTCGGCGCGTCCAGTGGCACCGCGCTGCTGCGGGCGCGGCCCGCGTTGCGCGACTGGTTTGAAGCACACTGGCTGCATGGCGATGATCTCGCCGCCGCCAACGATCAAATGGGGCTTCGCAGTTGGCTGGCTGCGGGTCATAGCCCTGCGGTGTGGATCGATTTGTTCTTGGTGCCGGAATGGCTGCTGGCCATGTCGCGGTTTTCGTTTGCTGGTCATGCGGTTCCGGCGACCGTGCGGCGGGGCCTCGCCGCAGTCACTGCCGTCGAGTGCGCACGTGGCCTCATCGACGCACAAGTGCCGCCCGAAGCCGTGCGCGAACGCGGTTGCTGGATCCGGCCTGCGATTGCCCGCGATTTGATCGCCGGCCGTTATGTCTGCAGCCGAGTTGGCGAGTCCGAGGCGATCGCCGCGCTGGCAGGCCAGGCGCCGATCGAGGGCGCGCTTGACGGCGACGACCTCGCGGAAATTGCTGCGCTCGCCGCCGGGCATCACGCTGCGAGCGCGTTGCGTGCCCCGCAACAAGCGGGCCTCGACGAGGTGCAGGCCGTTTGGGTCGAAGATGCGCTGCTGGCCCTGGTGCAGCGCCGCGTGCGTTCGGCCGGAACCGCGCGGGCGTTGGAGTTGCCCCCTGCCGGTGGTCTGCGCATCGACTTTTCGCAGGCGCTGCTGTGCACGGTGGAGCCGCCGCCGTCCGTGGTTCAGGCGGCGGCATTGGGTCTGATCGACCCGCAGGTGACCCAACTTCCGCTGCCGATCGGCCCTTGCGCTCGTGCCTTGGCGTTTGGCTGGCGGTCGCTAAGCATCGATCTGGCTCACCTTGATGACCTAGACGACCTAGTGTCAGCGCTCCTCGATGCCCTGGACGACCCACCGACTGGCACGGCCGAGGTGCTGACAGGCGAGGGGTTTGCGCTGCATTGGGTCAGATAGCGATGGCGAGGTCCGCGGAGGCGCTCGCCTGCGCAAATGCCCCTGCTTGCGCTAGGCAGGCCCCGCGATTTCGGCTACGTTCGGCTGCGCCTTGTGCGTCTGCCCGGCCGAGCTGACAAGCAACAGCCGTTTAGGCGTGCGCTCAGGCTGTGCTGGAGGCCGCCGTGATCGTTTTGCATTGCCGCGCGCCCGGATCTGCGCAACCGGTCGTGCACGTTTCTGCCGACGTCCCGACAGCGACCGGAGAGCTGGTCAAGGCCGCGATCGAGGCAACCGTACGCCGCCAGGGTCGTTGTCGCCTGGCGCTGTCTGGCGGTTCGACTCCGGGCCCGGTGTTTGCCTGGCTGCGCGAACATCTGCCGCCTTCAACGTATCCGCAGCTGCGCATCACCTGGGCCGACGAGCGCGTGTTGCCTTGTGCGCCGCGGTTCGATGGTGACTGGCAGGCCTTTGACGCACAGAGTAACCTGCGCCTTGCTTACGATCGCTGGCTGGCGCACGTGCCGATTTCTCCGAACCAGGTCCTGCCGCTTGCGCTTTCCGCCGACGCAAGGGCTGAGACGCTGCGCTTTGGCAGGTCTTTTCGTGACCAGTTCGACGGCGCTGTGGACGTCGCGCTGCTGGGCGTCGGGCCCGACGGCCACGTCGCGTCACTATTTCCGGACCATCCGGGTTGCGACGTGGACGATCTGTGCCTCGCGATCCACGACAGCCCCAAGCCGCCGTCAGAGCGCATTACGCTCGCGCTACCCGTGCTCGATCGCGCAAGGGTAGTGGTCGTCGCGGCGACTGGCGCCAACAAGGCCGCGGTGCTGCGGGCCGCTTGGACGGGCAAAGACGGCGGCGATCGCTTGCCAGTAGCGCGGGTGCGCAGTGGCGGTGACCTGCACTGGGTGATCGATCGCGCGGCGGCAACAGAACTACTGGCAGCGGCCACGACAGATTAACACGGGGGAAGCATGAGCAAGCAGGCAGATATCGGAGTCATCGGGCTCGGCGTTATGGGCGCTGCGCTGGCGCGCAATTTTCACTCGCGCGGCCTGGTCGTTGCGACCTGGAACCGCGAAACTGACATGGCCGAGGCCTTCACGGCCCGCCACGGCGATGATCGCTTCGTGTCGTCGCCGACGCTTGGCGAGTTCGTGCAGTCGTTGGAAACGCCGCGGCGCATCATCGTCATGGTCACAGCGGGCAGGCCCGTCGATCTCGTGCTCGAGGCGCTGGCGCCGCATCTGGGCGCCGACGACATCGTGGTCGATGGCGGCAACACCTTTTTTCGCGACACTGTTCGGCGCGACGAGTGGTGCCGCGCGCGCGGCTTTCGGTTCGTCGGCATGGGCGTCTCGGGCGGTGAGGAGGGCGCACTCAAGGGCCCTGCGATGATGCCGGGCGGTGATGTAGAGGCCTGGCAGCGCCTGCGGCCGGTGCTTGAGCTTGCGTGCGCACGGTCGGAGCACGGTCCTTGCGTGGACCACTGCGGTGCCGGCGGGGCCGGCCACTATGTCAAGATGGTGCACACCGGCATCGAGGACGCCGACAGGCAGATCATTAGCGAGATCTGGACGCTGCTGGCGGGCGGCCTCGGCGTCACTGGCAAGGCAGCGGCTGATGTGTTTGCGGCCTGGAATGAGACGGAGCTGCGCTCGTACCTGGTTGAAGTCACCGCGCTGGTGCTGTCGGTCCAGGACCCGCAGACCGGCGGACCCTTGGTCGATCAGATCCTTGATGCCGCCGGCCAGAAGGGCACCGGGCGCTGGACCGTGGAGCAGGGGCTCGAGCTCGGCATTCCCGTCCCGACGCTTGCCGCCGCGGTGGACGCGCGCGGTGTCTCGTCCAACCTCGCTGCCCGCCGCCATGGCGCCAGCATTTTTGGTGCTCGCGGCGCCGCCGCCATTGCGGGGCTGGAAGTCGGCGACCTGCGCAAGGCCTTCTATGCCGCGCGCCTCGCAAGCTATTCGCAGGGTTTCCAGTTGCTGCAGGCTGCAAGCTCCGCGCACGGTTTTGGCGCCAACCTTGCCGCTGTGTCGCGCATCTGGACCGCGGGCTGCATCCTGCGTGCGGCGCTGCTGGACCGCCTGTACGCCGCGCTGGTTCGGGACGCCAAGCTTGAGTTGCTGCACCACGATCCGGATCTCGCCGCCAGCCTGGCCGAGACGCTGCCGGCGCTGCGCAAGACCGTGGCGCGCGCTACCGAGGCCGGGTACGCGATTCCGTGCTTGTCGTCGGCGCTCAACTGGCTGGACGGCATGGCAACTGCTCGCGGTTCGGCCGCGCTCATCCAGGCGCAACGCGACTGCTTTGGCGCGCACACCTACAAGCGCGTCGATGCGCCCGATGTCGCAGTGCACTCCTTGTGGGCTGAAATGCCCAAGCTGGTGGCGTAATGCCCCGGACCGCGGCTGGTGCGGCCGCGATCTTCGCAGTTCTGACCGTGCTTGGCTGCGCCGCGTCGCCGACCGGTTCTGCAGCAAACACGGGCGGCGGGGCCAATTTTGGCACGCCCGGCAGCGGGAGCGATGCGACTAGCAGCTTGGATGGTGCCAAAGCGGATGTAGCGACCCAAGCAGACGTCAAAGCCGACGCGGGTGCGCCTGCCGACGCGGCTGCTGACTTGGCAAGCGCAGAGGTTGCCGACGCCGGCAACGAGGACACCGCGGAACTGCCGGACACGCCGGAGGAAGACAGCGCCCCCGTTGCCGACGCAGTCGACGACGTCATCGCCAAGCCAGACGTGGTGCTGGCGGACACCAAGACCGACGCCAAGAGCGACGCTGGCAAGGACACGGCCACTGACGCGGCGACCGCGCTGACGTTTGGCACAGTGTTTGACGCTGTGGTCAAAAAGTACGCGTGCAACTCGCCGTATTGTCACGCCGAACAGATTGGTGCCAGTGCGACCGTGGCCTACGCCAAGGTGATGGCGTGGAAGGCCACCGGCAAGGCTTGCCAGGGCAAAGTCGTCGTCGTGCCAGGCGACCCTGCGGGCAGCCTGCTATGGGCCAAAATCGCGCCCGGCGTCGCCACTTGCGACGAAAAGATGCCGCCCGGCGGCGGTGCGGGTGTTTCGGCCGAAGACGCCAAGCTGGTTCAAGACTGGATCGCGGCAGGCGCCAAGCCCTAAGCTACCACGACTACTGACAACGCGGCCCGGTGGGCCCCATCGCGCAGCTCATACCTTTGGCCTTGCAATCGTAGGCCGCCGGTTGCTTGCCTTCGCAGAACCAGACTTCGCTACCATTACACTTGGCCTTGGCGCTGCACGATCCGCCTTCGGTGCACAGCGCCACCGTGCAGCCCTGGCCTTCGGGGCACGCCTTCTCGAAAAGAGCGAACTGATTCTCGACAGCGCAGCTCAGCCCGGGACCACAAGGCGTCTTGACGGTATCGCCATTGGCGCAGGTCAACGCCGCCCCATCTTGGCAACTCGCCACGAAGTCTTTGGCCGCACACGGCGTTTCCGCTTGGCCGCCGCACGCAGCTGCAATGGAGCCGGCGCCCTGCTGGCAACTGCCTGCGGCGGCCGCGCAGTCCGACTTTTCCAGCCACGTCTTGCCGTCGGCCAGAGTGGAGCACTTGCTGGCCACGCCGTCTTTGCAGGTCGCCGGACCGGCTGCGGAGCAGGGTTCTGATGCGGTGCACATGGCTGTGCCGCCGCCTGCAAGGCAGGCCATGTTCAGGCCTTTGCAGTGCACGGCCAATGCCGCGCCCGCCAGGCACTGCCACGCCACGTCGCCTGCGCAGCCAGCGCTTGCGCCCTGGCACTTGGGCTGCGCAAAGAAATACAGGCACTCGGCAAGTGCGGGGCAGGTCGTCGCCGCGGCCGCGCAAGCCAGATTGCTCGCAATACCCGTGAACGCCAGATCGGCAACGGCGACCGCCTTGGCCGTCGGCAGTCCCGCGGTAAAGTTGCTGGTCGACAACACGCCGCGCACGCAGGTCTCATGGCCAGGGCCACCGAAACACTTGCTGTAACGAGCGCATGCGTCGTTGACTGCCAGGTTTTTGGTGGGCGGCACGCCGCACACGGTCGCTACTGCGCCCCCTGGCGAGAGCGACGCGGCGCACAGCCCAAAGCCGCAGTGTTGCAGCGCCGTCCACGCGCCATTATTGCACTCAACACGGTACTTGCCGTCCGGCGAGCATGTCACCGTGCCGTCCTTGCCAAAGCAGCCCGACCCGGGCTGACCGCCGATCGGGGCCAGCCATGTGTCGGCTGCGCTGTCCGCGGGGTTGCTATCGGCAACGGTGACGTCCACCACGGGCAGTTCGATGTCGACAAGTTCCGCGCCCGCAAAATCGTCGCCGCCGCTGCCGTCGGCGTCGCCTGGCTCAGTGTCGACCGGTTCGGCATCAGATGGCTCGGTCTCCGCTTTGACCGTCTCAGCCTCCGCCTCACTGTCGTCGGCTACCGCGTCATCGACCTCGCCGGCCGCCGCTTCGACACTGGAAGCGTCGCCAGGCAGTTCGGCGGTCGATCCTGCGTCGCCCAGGAGCTCGCTGAAGGCGTCCAGGTTCGCGACCAACGCGTCTGGCGCAGAGTCTGTGAGACCCGCCGCGACGTCCGTCGACGGTTTGCTGGTTTCCAACCCTGATAAGCCTTGAAAATCAGGCGTATTGGTGGCAGTCGGCGGAGCAGACGCAGCACAAGCGGCTAGTGCGACGGTAAGCGCACCAACGAGCACACGGCGCATGGGCAAATTGGCTCTCAGAGAGTGAGCAAATACGCCACCAGGTCGTCGAGCTGCGCGTCGCTCAGGTGGTTGGTCTTGCCCATTGTGGTCGAGGTCTTTTGCAGCGCCTGCTTGAGCGTCGCCGCGCTGCCGTCGTGCAGGTACGGACCCGAGTACCACAACCCGCGCAGGCTCGGCGTGTTGTACAGGACCTTGGTCGGCTTGCCGTTGGCCGTCAGCACCTGGGTCTCGACCGTCGTCACCGTGCCCACATCGTGCTGGGCGCCATCCGTGAAGCTGCCGGGCACGTGGCACTTGGTGCACGCCGTCGCCGGGTCTTCAAACAGCTTCTTGCCGGCAAGCTGCTGTGGCGTCAGGCCTTCCGGCTTGATGTTCGGGTTGGGCGGGGCCTTGAGTCCCTCGACCAGGAATTTGACGAGACCTTCCATCTCGCCCGGCAGCAGGCCAGAGCCGCCCATGCGACCGGTGGTCGCGCTGATGTTGTCGTGCAGCGTGTACTTGGTGCCCAGCCAGTTGAATGGCGCCGTATCGACCAGACGTTCGGCCAGGGCCGGCGTTTGGCGCGGACCTTCAGACACGAACCAAACCTGCTTGTCCTCAGTGCCGTCAATATGGCACGTCGCGCACGCAAAGCGGTTCGAGGCCGATAGCCGCGAGTTGCTGGCGTAGTGGAATACTTTGCGACCCAGTTGAGCCTCAGGCGACAACGGGTCTTTGCCAAATGGCGCGGTCTTGCCGGCCTTAAGCAACATCGGTGCGACTTTGGGCAGCTTCGCCGGGTCGGTGTCTACCGCAACCGCTTTCTCTGCCAGGGCCACCAACGGCGTCAAGTCTACTTCGCTGACAGTAAATGCGTGGGCGTTGAGCACGTACAGCAACTTGCCGTTGCCTGCGATCGCCAGCGCCTTGGGTCCGTCGCCCACCTTGATGTCGGCGATCGGCCATGCCATCGGGTCCGGCGCCGCGCCGTTGAACACGGCAATGTTGTTGGTGCCTTTGGCCGCAACGAAAATCAGCGAAGCTGTCGGCGAGTACACCACGTCCATCGGTTGGTCGAACCGCGCCAAGAAGTTGCGACCCGACGCAACATCCAGGACTGAGCCGCCCATCGACGCAGTCGGCATCAGGGTGTTGTTGGTGGCTACCTTCGAGATGGCCAGTTCGTACGGCCGCACCGGCGTGCCCACGCACGGCGGATCGCCCGGCGGCGGCGGCACTGGCACCTTGCTGCACGTCGAGCCGTAGCCGCCTGAGCACTTGACCACGAACTGCTGGGGCGCCTCTGGCGGCTTGATTCCCACCGAGGACAGTACGTCTTGCGCTGAACCGGAAGCCACCAGTACGTGCGGCACGATCAGGCTGCCCGTCTCTGGCTCAAAGGTCATACATTGGGCTCGGTTGGCGACGCGGACCTTCTTGGTCACCAGATCCTGGCAAGCCGGCACTGGGTTGGCGACGCGCAAGTCGACCTGCGGCGCCGTGGTGTTGAGCTTGTAGGGCTTCTGCATGAACGAACTGGGGGCCGCCGCGCTGATCTTGCCGTCGCCGTGCACCGCATACACGGTGCCAGTTGGCGAAATGCCGATGGCCTTAGGTCGGCCTACGGTTGCGGCGCGCAGCTTTTCCTCACCACCGGCCGGATCAAGGGCCACGATGGCGTCCTCGCCTGCCAGGCTCACGTAGAGCATCTTCTCGTCGGCCGACAGTGCCAAACCCCACGGCTCCAGACCGACGTTCCACGTCACATCTGCCTTGGCAGCGCCCCACGGGATGCGGCTAACGGTACCCGCGTCGCGCGACGTGACAAATACCGTGCCCTTGCTGTCCACCACCAGTTGCTCGGGTCGGCCGCCGACCGCGATGGCGGTTTGGACCGCCAGAGTCAGCCGATCCAGCACCACCAGCGCGCCGTTTTCGGTGTCCACAGCGAACACGGTGTTGCCGTGCAATTTGAGCGCCTTGCCTTGCAGCCACGGCAGCAGCGCCGGCTTGGTCAACGGCCGCGGAGCGCCGGGCAGGATCGTCGGCGA
The DNA here is from genome assembly GCA_005792545.1 of Pseudomonadota bacterium. Lineage (GTDB taxonomy): Bacteria > Myxococcota_A > UBA9042 > UBA9042 > UBA9042 > SXRM01. The sequence goes on from SXRM01000211.1 coordinate 11,730, forward strand.
TCCCGGCGGCAGCTTATCGAAGTCCGGCGACAGCATGGTCACTGGCTTGCAGTCTTTGGCGCAGCTCGTGGCCTCGTCGCCGTCACACAAACCATCGCCGCACACCACCGTGGCCACGGCGCAAGCGCCCTGCTTGCAGACCTGCTTGGCGGTGCAAGCCAGTAGGACCGCGTGGCCGGTTCCAGTCGAGTTGCACTTGGCGACGCTGTTGCCGTCGCAGAATACCTCGTCCGCTACGCAGGTGACCGGCGCGCACGCACCCTCGAGGCACGCCTGGCTAGCCGGGCACGAGGTGATGGTCCAGTTGGTTCCCATCCCCTGGCACTGCGCGACGTTGACGCCATCGCAGCCCTTCTGACCGGGTTCACAGACGTAGTCCGCGCAGGCACCGTCGAGGCACGCCTGATTGGTGGCGGCACAGTCGGACTGCACCGACTCCTTGAGTCCCTTGCCGTCGCACGCGACCACCTTGCCGGCCTTGCACACCGTGGTGCCCGCAGCGCACACCTGCGCGACGCACGCTGGCAGCTTGGTTTGCGCATCGACGTCGCACGCCTGGTCGCTCGCGCACGGACTCTGCTGCCAGTCCAGACCGTCAGCGGAACAAGTGGCGAGGACGTTGCCAGCACACTGCCTCGCGCCAGGCTTGCACAGCTTGGCCACGCATTCGCCGCCAACGCAGGTTTCGGAAGCGCCGCACGCGCCAGCCTTGGTGTGGGAGACGCCGCGGGCGCTGCATTGAACGACGGTGTCGCCGTCGCAGCCGCGGCTGCCGGGCTGGCAAATCAGGCTGCGACACTGGCCGTCTTCGCAAGCAGCGCCGACCGCGCACTGCGTTTCCAGCCATGCACTGCCATCGGTCGCGCAGACCCGTGCTGCCCCGATGCCATTGCATGTCGCCAGGTTCGCCGTGCAGACCGCCGGTTGCAGCGCCGAGTGGTTGCCGGCCCGTTGCCCGGACTGGCCGCCGGTCGCGCCGGCAATCTGCCCGTTGCCGGCAAAGCCGCTGGTGTTCGGAGCTGCAACGCCCAGCGGCTGCGGTTCAGCCGCGCAAGCGGCAGTCGCGATGGCGAACCCAGCACAGACCAGCAGCCGCGATTCCGGCCAAAGTATTTTGATTTCAGTAGGATAGCCGACGCTGTCCGCGCCGACCCGGTTCCACAATGATCGCATAATGCCCCCCCGCCAAAGGCGCGCGCCCCAACAGCAGGTTGCGCGCGATCCGGCGCGAAGGCAAGGCGAAATTGCTCGACTGCCAATTGCTGCGCAGATTGGGGTGCGGCGACCCCACTGCCGCTGAGTTCCTAAGCACAATCAGGGTGTCAGGGCAGTCCGGCGCCGCCGCACGTGCCAAACGCTGAGCCTTTGTTCCAGCCGTAGGTGGTGGCACCCAGCGGCCAGGCCCCTTCGATTGCGTGTGGCCCGGCGCCCAATGACTTCCGCACCACTGACCAGCCGGATCCAACGATCGCGCTGCCGGCCCCGAGGCCGCCGCCGTCAAACTGCGCCGACGTTCCCGTGCGGAATGCGACGTTGACCCAATTGCTGCCGTATCCCGGTGGCACCACGAACGGAATCAGGGACGAGTAGCGCTGCACCGGCGCGATGATTTGCAGCGTCGGATCGCCCTGGTCGTTGCCAACTGCCTGCATCGTCTGCGCCGATGACATCGTCTGGACCACCAGCACCGGCTTGGAGGCGACAACCACCACATCTACTTTGGTCTCGATGTCGACGAATTGGCCGGCGGCCAGGGTCAAGGGTGGCGCGATTTGCGGCACCGTCGCAATGGTAGTCTGGTCCGCGCTGGCGACGACGCGCAGCAGATCCACCTCTTTGCTAGCCGAGTCGCGCAACTGCAAGGCCGGCACCACATAGACCGTGCCCCACTGGGCCAGCGATGGCAGTTGTTCGCCGGTATGGTCAGCGCAGCACACCTGGCCGCAGTCCACGTCAGCCACGCAAGGTGCGCCGGTCACCTTGCACTTACCCGTTGCGCCCGCCGGCGTGTTGGGCGCGAAAGCGCAGACTGTCGTCACTGGCGCGTGGACGCTGCGATTGCCTGCAAACACCGCCACCGGCTTGTCGGCCTCGACCAGCGTGCCCGTCACGTCGGCGCCGACGGCTCCGGTCGCCAGATGCAGCACCTGGCCTTGGTCCAGCGTGAACGAGGCGCTGGCACCCGACTTGATCGCCGCCACGCCGTCGCCTGGCATCAGCTTGTCTGCTGCCAGCACCGTGACTTTGGTTTTGCCCTTTGCCGTTGCTGTGACCACCACGAACGCGGGTTCGTCCAGTGCACTTTGCGGCAGTGCCACGGCGCGGTAAGCCGTGCCCAAGCCGTTGACAGGCCACAGCGTCGCCGCGCCCGTTGACGGTAGCGCACCCGGGTTGCCGGGCAGATGCTGCACCACGCCAATGGCCACGTCGCTCTGCACCGCGATCGCTTTGCTGGCGAGCCCTGAGCCTTCAAGCTTGAGCGCTGTCGCTCCCCACTCGGGCGGCGGCAGCGGCACCGTAGTCCACGACTTCGCGCCGACATCGACGGTCTTGGTCTTGATGGCGCCGTTGGCATCGGTCCAACTGAACTGCACTTTAGCCGCCTTGTTCGCGCCGGGGTTGTGCAGCGTCAGGGCAAACGGCAATTCCTGTGTAGGGTCGGGAGCGGTCGCGTTGTCGAGGCTGACCGCCCAGAACGAGCAACCAAGGTGGGTGCCGTTGGGCTGTTCCGGGTCACACACGTCGCGGCAGCCGCCGCCGCTGCAGAACTTGCCGTTGGCCGCGCAGTCTTCTAATACCTGCCAGCCGCTGCCGTCCGCCTTGCATTGCAGTGCCTTGGCGCCCAGGCAACGGACCGCGGTCGGCTTGCAGGGTTGACAGGCGCCGTTGTCACAGACGCCGTCGTCCGGGCACGGCTGCGTGATCGCGGCCTGGTCGCCCGCGGCATTGCAGGTCGCGACCTTGTGGCTGTCTGGCGTGCCGAATGCCGGCGGGGCACATGCTGCTTGACCCGGTGCGCAGACACACTCGCCCTGCAAGCACGGCAAGTTGACTGCCGCGCAAGAGGTCGCCGTTGCCCAACTGCCGCCGGCGTCCGCGCATTTGAGCACGACGTCGCCCAGACACGACTGGGCCTTGGGTGCGCACACTGCGCACTTTGCGCCCGCGCACACCAGGCTTCCGGTGCATACCTCGACGACACTGGCCTTGTCGCCGGCTCCATTGCACTTGAGCACCTTGGTCGACGGCGCGCCGTCTGCGCCGGGCGGGCCGCACAACGGCGCATTAGGCAGGCACAACAGGCACTGGCCCCAGGCACATGCGGGCGTCGCCTCCGGGCAGTCCGCCGCTGACCACGCTTGCCCGTCGTCGGCGCAAGTCTCGAGCTGGCCGGTCGCCGTGCAACGTGTCTCTGCAGGGTTGCAAGTGCGGCAGCCGCCAGCATAGCAGGCGTGCGGCGGCTTGCAGGTCTCTAGCGGTTCGGCATTGGCGCCCGCTGTGTCGCACTGTAGCACGATCGTGCTCGTGACCTGGCCGGGCTCAGGTTCGGCACAGAACGGCTGGCCAGGCGGGCACGCGAAACAGGTGCCCTTGTCGCAGATCGGCTGATCGGACGGGCACGGATTGACCACCCAGGCCTTCGCCGCATTATCGCAGGTCTCGCGCTGGCCTTTGGCGCAGCGGTTGCTGCCGGGCTTGCAGGGCGCACAGGCTGAGTCGAGGCACACGCCGCCCGCAGGACAGGTTTCGACCGCGGTCCATGTGGTGCCGGCTTTGTTGCATTGCTCGACCTTGGTGCTGACAGACGAGCCGCTTGGTGGCGCGAGACAGCGCTTCTTGCCGGGCAAGCAAGCAACGCAGGCGCCGTTGAGGCACACCGGCACTTTGCTGTCGCACGGCGTCGCTGCCCAGGCGCCTTTCTTGCAAGTCTCGCGGACGTCGCCGGTGCACCGCGTCGCACCGTCGGCGCAGGGCACAGCGTCGGCGATCGCAGCGTCAAGCGCAGACCCGGCACTTGTGTCCGACTTGGCAGTCGAGTCAAATGGTTGTGCGCCATCCTGCGCACCCAAACCGCCGAGGTCGGCAAAGCCCGTGCCCGCCACGGCGTCCTTGTCCGTCCCCGATTGGGCAGAGCAGGCCTGGGCAACCAGACCAAACGCCATGAGCAAGGCCAAGAGTGTTCGCCGGTTCGCCATCATCCATCGACAACCGGCGCCGGCCCCGACGCCACCGTGTTGTCCAGGGTCGCAAGCTTAGGCCTGCCACGGCCATGTGCAAGCGCCGCACCGGCTCGGGCATTGTGTCTGTCGAGTAGCGCTACTGCACAATCTCAAACCGCAGCGTGTCGGTGCCCCACAGCTTCTCGGGCGCGTAGCCAAAGGGCTCGCCGCGGGTCTTGCTGAAGACCTCGCCCATCAGCCGTTCCAACGGGCTCTTGGCGCCGCGCGTGGCGCCTTCGTTGCGGACCTTGAACTCCAGCGCTCGGAAGTCAACATCGTCTTCGCTGGCGATGACTTTGATGAATTCGCTGCCGGTGGGCGGCGTCATGCGGTACGGATACGGCAGCGCCCGTTTTTCGCCGGCGCCAAGCTTGTTGTCGCCCGGGACGTTCGGCAGTGGGTACAGAACGCTGATATTGCCGTCAGCGCTCAGCTCCAGCACGGTAAAGAAGCACGGTTTGGTGCCGCGGTTTTCGACCGTCAGCTGCAAGATCTGGCCCGCCTTGACCTTGGCGTCGCCGTTGCGGCCGATGGGCCCGTGGTCGGCGGTGATTTTGGGCCGGCGCTGACCGGTAGGCAGCGTTTCAACCGTCGCGTCGACACGGTTGGCGCTGACGGCGATGTCGAGGCGGCTACCGGCATCGTTGTTGTCCAGCGACAGCAAGCGCACGCGCCGAAACTGTGCCTCCAGTGCCTGACTCACCCGGCTGTCCAACTGCGGGTCGTCGCTCGCGATCGCAGCGTCCATCTGCTGGTTCTTGCCGCGCGGCACCGGCAATAGCGATCCGTCGGCGCGTTGGATGCGGATGCTGCCGTCTTCGCCCCTGGCGATGCGCATGTCCCAGTTCGGCACCGCGGCCGACGTCTTATTGTCGACCACCTCGGCAAAGCCCAGGTTCCTGACTACTGGCGCCAAGCGATCGCGCGCCACATCGATGGCGACCCGCAGTCGATTGGTCTGGACCTGAGTCAACACCTCCTGGGCCTGGGCGCCCTTGTCGAAGGCCTTGGCATCCAGCTTCTGGCCATCTTTGGCGGCAACCGCGTAGCTCACCCCAAGGTCAACCCGAGTGATTTTGACCCGCGCGAGCACCTGCTTGCCTTCGCCGTCTGCGCGCGCTCCAACCGCCAACACGTCAAGTTCCGAGCCGACCGCCATACCGTGCAGCGACCCGGCCTCGATCGGCAGCTCGCCTTCGGCATTGAGCGGCCGCACCCGAAAGAACTTGGACGGTGCCGACCACTCGCCCGAAAACAGCCGCTTGTCGGCGTCCCCTTCGACCTGCGGATTCTGGTCGCTCACGCGCACCACGATTTGCGCGCCGATGCGCTCGACGAGGTCGCGGTAGGTCGTTTTCGGTCCCGCGTCGTGCAGCGCTTGAACGAGCAGCAGCGAGTAGGCGCCCATCGGCGAACCGCTTGCGGGATCGCGGTCTTCGTTGGCCTCTTGATCCGCGCGGACCGCAGAAATGAATACGTAGCCCGCTCCCTGTGCCTCGCCCGCGGGCACCCAGCTCGCCGTTCCATCGGCGGCCGCGCCGCGCTCCGTCGCCGGTGGGTGCATCGGGCGGCTGCCGCGGGTCCGCAGCTTCTTGGGGTCGCCCGGAGCGCCGCGCGTCGCCGTGCCCGAATGGCACGAGTCAAACGAAATCACAATGTTCTGAGTCTTTTGCGCGGCCCGCGCCAACAGCCCGCCAATCTCGTCGTCACGGATGTGGTTGCCGTAGTCCTTGGTACCTTTGTTGTCGTAAGGCACCAGCGCTTCGTCGTAGCCGTCGGCCTCGTCCGGCTTGCCGTTGTCGTCCGGGATCTGCTGACCGTGGCCCGAGTAGTGAAAGAACACCACGTCATCGCGGCCTTTTTCCAGCTTGTCCACCAGTTGAGCGCCAAAGGCGTCGACGATGCCCTTGTGAGTAGCTTGCTCGTTCAGCAGCACCTTGACGTCAAAACCGCGGCGCTCCAGTTCTTGCCTAAGCAGCCGGACATCGTTGCCCGTCCCGTCCAGTGAAGACCACTGCTCGTGGGCTGCCACATCCTTGGTGTACTTAAGACCGTAATGGTCGATGCCCACCAGCAGGGCAAATTTGCGCGGTGCATCGGCAGCCTGGACGGGCAACGAGGCCAGCGTCCACTGCGCGAGGCAGGCGAGCGAGAGCAGGGTCTTGGCATAGCGATTGCGCATGGCGTCGGTGTCTTGGCGGCAAGTCGCCGCGGTCGGTACGGCGATGCTACGACGTTTGCCAACGTCGCGCGATCTGCTGGCGGCGATCGCGACCTTGACACCCTGCGACCCCATCCTAGCTTTGCCGCGCCGTTGGGGCTGGCGCAGCGTGCCAGTTCGCAGGCGGCGACGACAAGGTGAATAGCCGGGCTCAGTTGCCAACCATCGGACGCGATTGTCCGGCCTTTGGTTGCGAAGGACCCGCGCTCAGCCCGCGGGCCTACACCAAAACGGCAACCCCGTTGACCGAAAATGCCGCCGCTAGCGGCGCGACAGGAGTACAAAGACTATGGCAATCACACCACTTTTTGACCGTATCGTGGTCAAGCGCCTCGACGGCGAAGAGAAGACGGCGGGCGGCATCTTTCTGCCCGACGCGGCGCAGGAGAAGCGCCAGGAAGGCACAGTTATCGCCGCAGGCGGCGGTCGCCTGACCGACGAAGGTACCGTGCTGCCGCTCGAGCTCAAGGGCGGCGAGCGCGTGCTGTTCGGCAAGTACGCCGGCAGCGAGGTCAAGCTCGGCAGCGAGACCTACTTGGTGATGCGCGAAGACGAAATCCTGGCCGTCATCG
>SXRM01000212.1 GCA_005792545.1 Pseudomonadota bacterium
CCGCCAGGCGGTCGATGCGCCGCCAAGGCCGCTAGCCAATGGCTTGAAATTACAAACCTAAAAAAGAATGGGCGCTCGGGTTTGGATTTGCGCCCCCCCGCTGCGACGCGTCGGCGACCGCGGTCGGCCCTTGCACTTCGCGCCCGTTGGCGCAACGATACGCAGCGGTTCGCGACGCCACCGGCACCGCCAAGCGGTAGCGCGCAACGGGAGCACAAGCGATGTATCTGGAGTGGCGTGACGTCAGCGGCAAGATGATGCACCTGCAGTTGGCGCCGGACATCGAGCCCGTCACCATCGGCCGCAAGCCCAACGTCAGCCGCATCTTCTCTAACGAGACCACGGTCTCGCGCGATCACGGCCGCATTGGTTTCGACGAGGGCGAGCGCAGCTACTACATCAAGGATATCGGCTCGGCCAACGGCACCTTCGTTAACGGCAAACCGGTCAAGCGCGCCAACATCGACAAGGGCGACGTCGTGCGGTGCGGCGAGCGCTTTGAGATTTTCCTGCGCGACGGCAACGCGCCCGGCGAGCGGCAGCCGACCGGCCAAACTGGTCAGCAGAGCGTGGTCGACCGGCCGCGCATGGCCGGCCCGACCATGAACCACGTCGGCGGCCTGGACGCGTTGCGCGATCAGGTCAACCGCCAGGGCGGCGTCCCGGAGCTGCACCGCCCGGCGCCGCGCCCGGAGCCGGCGCGCCCGGACCCGCGTCCCGAGCCGCGTCCCGAACCGCGTCCGGAGCCCCGCTACGACGACCGGCCGGCGCCGCAGTCGGCGACCAACCGGCCCAGCGCCCAGGTTCCCGCCGTCAGCAGCGCCGAAATCGACGCCCTGCGACGCCGCATCGCGGAGTTGGAAGGCGAGAACGGTCGGCTGATGAGCCGCGCCAGCCAGGCCGAGAACCGCGTCAAGGAAGTCGAACGCAACAACGTGGCCGATGAGGGCCTGTACGACAAGTACGCGCAGCTCAAGGAGCACGCGCAGACCCAGAGCCGGCAGCTCGAGCGCACCCGCGAGGAACTGGCCCAAGAGCAGAATCGTGCCCTGGAAGCCGATGCCCGTGCGCGCGAGCTCGAGCGGCGCGTCAAGGAAACTGAAGACAAGGGCGCCGACGCCCAGGAACGCATCGCCGGCCTCAAGGTCCGGGTCACACAAAAAGATCGGCAGATCGAAGAACTGCAGCGGCAGTACGACCAACTCGACTACGAGGCGCGCGCGCTCAAAGACCAAGTGCTGGCCCTTGAAGCGCACATCAACGACGGCCACTTCAGCAACAACGCGTATGAACGCAAGATCAACATGTTGCAGGAGATCATCCAGGAGAAGGAAGAACTCATCCAGGAGAAGAAGGCTGAGTTGCGGGCCAAGGAGGTCGAGTTGCGTCAGGCGCAGATGGGCGTCGGCCTCTCGGACCTCGAAAGCGAGAAGCGCAAGCTGCTCGAGGACTTCCACAACTCGATCAAGCGCAACGACGAGATGAACGAGCGGGTCAGCCAGTTGAACCGCCAGATCGATGCGCTCAAGGCCGATCTCGAGGCCGCCAAGCAGGCCGCAGACCGCAAGCCCAAGGAAGTCGACGTCACCGAGCACCCCGACTTCAAGGCCAAAGTGCGCGAGATCGAGCGCCACCGCGAGGAGCTGCAGCAGGCACAGCGCGACCTGGCCAAGGCGGAGCTCAAGCTCGAGCAGTCGGTGGCCGAAGGCGCTAGCGCCAAGGGCCTGCAGCAGGACCTGGAACGCTTGCGCAGCCGCAACGAGTCGCTGGAAGACCAGTTGCACGACGCCGAGAGCCGAGTGGCTGAACTCTTGGAGCGTGCGCCCGCACCGACCAAGGGCGCGACGGTGACGCCCGAGATGGAATTGGCGATCGAGGACCTCATCGAGGCCGTCATCGCCGCCAAACGCAACGCGCTGCTGGCCCGCGACACCGCCGACAAGCTGAACCGCCAACGCACCAAGACCGGCGACCTGGCGGACACGGTTGAATTGGTTTTCGATGCCACGGTCGTGCTCGCGCAAGACCTCGGCATGCAGGAGCGCATGGTCAAGGCCTTGAAGCAGGATCTTGGCTTGACATGACGGGCGCACTGCCGCGCAGCCCCAGTCAAAACCCACTGCCTTTTGCCCGGATAGCCGCCACCAGGAGTCGTACGCATGGCCAGCCACCCGATCGCCGACGCCGCCGCCGCCTCGCCCAACCGCCCGGTGCCGCCCGCGGTGGATGAACTGCACTACCTCATCCGCGCCCAGTACAACTTGGTGTACCTGGTGTCGGCCGAAGAAGAGCGGGTCGAGAAGTGGGTGCGCGACCTTGCCGTGCTCGATTCGCAGATGCTGCGCGAGCGCTGGGACGTGGGGCAGTGGCAGCCACGCCAGTTCATCAAGTGGTCGTGCTCGCAGGGCTTCAAGTGCGACACCGCCGATGTGCCGGGTGACATTCGCGACCCGATCCGCGCGCTCGACTGGGTCAGCAACAACCTGACCCGCGACGCGGTGGTGGTGCTGCGCGACTTCCACCCTTTCTTTAACGACCCGATGGTGGCGCGGCGCGTGCGCGACCTTCAATACAAGAACACGGAATCACAGGCCAAGCGCACGGTGATCTTCCTCAGCTCCATCGTCAAGATCCCGATGGAGATGGAAAAAGACGTGGTGGTGGTCGACTTCGACCTGCCGGATCGGCCGATCATGGAGGACATCGTCCGCGAGATGGCCTTCAACGGCGCCAAGAGCCAACGCTTCGGCAAGAACTTTGCCAAAGTGCTCGAGTCGCCGGACTTGCAGCGCGAAGTGGCCGAGGCGGCTTTGGGGCTGACCGAAGCCGAGGCGCGCCAGGTGTTCGCCAAGACCAGCGTGCGCGACAAGGGCTTCAACCTCAAGACCATCCTGGCTGAAAAGAAGCACATCATCCGCAAGTCGGGGATTCTGGAATTCTACGAGACCACGCTCGGCATGGAGTCGGTGGGTGGCCTCATCCACCTCAAAGAATGGCTGAACAAGCGCCGCCACGCCTTTACCCCGGCCGCGCAGGAATTCGGCCTGCCGGCGCCCAAAGGCATCTTGCTGCTGGGCGTACCGGGCTGCGGCAAGTCGTTAGCAGCCAAGGCGATTTCGCAGGGCTGGCAGATGCCATTGTTGCGCTTGGACGTCGGCAAGGTGTTCGGCTCGCTGGTCGGGTCGTCCGAAGAAAACATGCGCCGCGCCATCAAGACGGCCGAAGCGGTCGCGCCGGCCATCCTGTGGCTCGACGAGCTGGAAAAGGGCTTTAGCGGCACCAAAAGCTCGGGCCAGAGCGACGGTGGCACCACCGCGCGGGTGTTCGCGACGTTTCTGACCTGGCTGCAGGAAAAGACCTCGCCAGTGTTCGTCATCGCGACTGCCAACGACGTGTCGATGCTGCCGCCAGAGCTGTTGCGCAAAGGCCGCTTCGACGAGATCTTTTTCGTCGACCTGCCCAACCGTGGCGAGCGCGAAGAGATCCTGGCGATTCAGCTCAAGAAGCGCCACCGCGATCCCAAGGTCTTCGACATGAGCCGCCTGGTGGAGACCACGGCTGGCTACTCGGGGTCGGAGCTGGAAGAGAGCGTGGTCGGCGCGCTCTACGACACCTTTGACGACGGCCACGGCGCCACCGATATCGATACCCAGGCGCTAGTCGGCGCTATCAAAGAGGTCATTCCGCTATCGCAGACCATGCGCGAGCGCCTGGCCGAGATGCGCGAGTGGTCCAAATCGCGCGCGCGCCGCGCCTCGCCGCCCGACGAAGCGCCGATCGTGGCCGACGCCACCCAGCCGCGCCTGGAAATGTAGCGCACCGCCAGCGGACGTGACTCGAACAGCGTAGGATTGCACCGGATGAGCCACTTCACGACCGTCCAGACCAAGATCAACAACCTGATGCGCCTGGAACTGGTGCTCAAAGAGTTGAACTTCGCCTACACCAAGGCCGAAGAGGGCCAGCTGGTGCACGTCAAGGGCTATCTCGGCCAGAAGACCCAGGCCAAGATGGTGATCCACGCCAGCAAGACCTACGAAATCGGCGTCAACGTGGACGCCGAGACCGGCAACGTGACGTTCGTGGCAGACTGGGAGTTCGTCGAGATGACGGCCGGCTATAGCCAGGACGAGTTTACGCGCAAGGTCGTGCAGCGCTACGCCTACCACACGGTCAAGGAAGAAGTGACCAAGCGCGGCTATACGCTCGAAGAAGAGAAAGTTGACGAGAAGCAGCAGATTCACATCAAGGTTTCGAGCTGGGGCGACTGACTCCAACCCACTGCACCAACCCTGGGAGCACGCCCATGGCCACCCGCCGCGAAATCCAGTTCACCATCGACGACAACGGCGAAGTGTCGATTCAGGTGCTCGGCGTCAAGGGCGCTGAGTGCGAGCGCATCACCCGCGAGATCGAACTGGCGTTGGGCATGGTCTCAGCCCGCCAACACACCAGCGAGTACTACCAGCAGGCCGAGACTGGCCAGACGGTCGGATCCGGCGACGAAGCCGGGCAGTAGGCGACGGCCATGGCGCCCACCGCACCAGCAGAGCCGGACGTCGAAGAAGCGCGCGCGCGCGACTTGCTCGGCCAGCCGCTGGCGTGGTCGCTGGTCAAGCACAAGCGGGTCGGCGAGCGGATGGCCGGCCGATTTGTGCTTTTCGACTACCTGTACCGCAAGGACGGCTTTTTCGTCCTGGTCGCGCACGACTTCCAGCCTGACCGACTGAGCGCTTGGGTGACGGAGCGCAACGCGTTCCAAAACACCTATGCCCGGCCGATTCGGGAAGCGCGCGACTCCGAGCTGGACGACAAGACCGCGGATGCCATCAAGACCGACGTAATGCCGCAGTTCAGCTTGCGCAACATCGGTCGCTACGAGAAGGCGGTGGACACCGAGGCGCGCTTGCCGTTTGAGCTGACCCGCGGCATCGGTGGCGAGACCGGCCGGGAGCTGGATGAGGTGCGGCAGGCGCGCTGGCAGCCGGTTGCACCGATTCAGGTCTGGAGCGTGGACTACACCCGACGCCTGCGCGCCCAGTTGCGGCGCCTGGTGCTCGAAGACCCGTGGGACATGAAATACGGTCCTGAGGCCACCAGCGTCCACAGCGGGATCGGCCGCAGCTACGTGGTGGAAGGCACCCACCCCGACGACATGCCAGGCGCCGACTTCGCACCGACCCTGATCGCCCGGCCGCGGCAATGGATCCCGCCGCCCAAAGGCACGCCCATGGAAGAGCGCCCCTTCGACATCGTGGTCGATTCCGCGCGCATGGACGACAAGATCGGCGAGAAATTCGAGCTATGAACGGTTGAGCGACCGCGCCAGCGCAATGGCGAGCGCCGCACCGACGTTGAGCGACTCGACCGCGCCAGACCCCTCAATGCAGACAGCACGGGTGCAGGCGGCACGCACTTCGGGCCTGAGCCCGTTTTCCTCAGCGCCAGCCACCCACACGACGGCGGCGCGCGTCGTTGCCGTCCAGGCCGTCAAAGGTTGCGCATCGCGAACGTCCAAAGCGACGACTTCTGCGCCGGCCTGACGCAGCACGCCGATCGCGGCGACCAGGCCATCTACATGCCACACGGCCAGCGTCTCGAGTCCACCTTCGGCTGTGCGGTAGGTTGCCGCGGACCGCATTGCCTGTGCCTGCCCGTGCTCGACAACCACCCCGGCAGCGCCAAGGTACGCCGCCGTGCGCGCAATGGCGCCCAGGTTGTGTGGATTGCCGACGCCGTCGAGCAGCACCAACACCGTCGCCTGCTGGCCCAACAACCGCAGCTTTGCCAGGTCCGCCTTGGGGACTGCCGGTGGCCGAAACACCGCAACCAAGCCCTGGTGGGCGCGGCTGCCGCAGATGCGTTCTAGTTCAGCGTCGGCGACCTGTCGGTAGGGCACGCGGGCACGAGCAGCCGCGCGCAGGTGTTCGCGCAGGAGTTCGCTGTGCGGCGGCGCATGATCGGCCGAGTAGAAAACGCGCAGCCACTGGTCCGCCGGCCGCTGACGTAACGCCGCCAAAACGGCGCGAGCGCCGCACAGGGTCTGGGTATCCCTGGCGGCGCCCGCGGACGAACCGGTCTTGGTCAACTTGCCTTACAGGCCCAACACCGCCTTGATCCAGGCGTAGAAGCCGAACTTGGCGGTGTACTTCTGGCCAACGGACTCGCCGACGACCTGGCTGCCGCCGACAAACGCCCGTGCTGCATAGGCCTGGCCCTTGCCCGACACCGTCGCCGAACCCATCCGCGCCGAGAACGCAGTGGGCTTACAGCCTTCGTCCGTGGTGCCGTTGCAGGTGTCGTCGACGCCGTCGCACAGTTCTTTGGCCGTCGGGACGACTTCGCCCTGGCATTTGCTGTCGATCTTGCCGGCCGCGCAGGCCTGGTAGCCTGGCTTGCAAGTGCCCTTGCCCTTGGTCGCCGGGTCGCCGCTGTAACAGCCCTGGACCTTGATGGTGTCGTCCGCCTTGTTCACGCACCCCGTCTTGCTGTCGCAAGTGTCGGCGGTGCATGGGTTGCTGTCGTCGCAGGTCGGGCCGGCACCGGCCACACACTTGCCACCGCCGCACTTGTCGCCGATGGTGCAGTTGTTGCCGTCTTCACAGGGTGTCGTTAGCGCGTCGTAAACGCACTTGCCGTCGGCGGCGGTGCAACTGTCCTTGGTGCACTCTTCGTTGTCGTCGCACACCTTCTTGGAGCCCGCGATGCACGAACCGCCCTTGCAGATGTCGCCGACAGTGCACGCACTGTCGTCGGCATTGCATGGATCGGTGTTGTAATCAAACACGCAACCCTTGATCGCGTCGCACGAGTCCTTGGTGCAGGGGTTCTTGTCGTCGCAGACGATAATCTTACCGACGACGCATTTGCCGTCTGCGCAGGCGTCTTTGTCGGTGCAGACGGTCTTGTCGGCGTCGCAGTCCTGCCCGTTGGTCTTGTTGACGGTGACGCACTGGCCATTGGCCGGATCGCAGGTCGTCGCCTTGCACTGGCCGTCGTTGGCCGTGCTGCACTCGACGATCGTGACCGGATTGACCTTGCACTGGTAAGGTGCAGCGGACTTGTCGCAGTACAGCGTGCCGTTGCACAGGTTGCCGTCTTCTTTGCTCTTGCAGTCGCTGTCGGCGGTGCAGGCGCAGATGTTGGTGCCCGCTTTGCAGGTGCCGACCGAGCAGATATCGCCCTGGGTGCAGGGGTTGCCGTCGTCGCACTTGTCCTGGTTGTCAGGCTTGTTCTGGCAGCCGATCGCTGGATTGCACAAGTCGGTCGTGCACGGATTCTCGTCGTTACATCCGCCTATGCCCTTGGGCTTGGTCGGATCCAGCGTGACGCCGACGCAGACGCCCTTGTCACAGGTGTCCTTGGTCGTGCACGCATCGTCGTCGTTGCACGGCGTCGTCAACGTCGGCGAGTGCTGGCAGTCCTTGAGTGGGTCGCAGCTATCCGCGGTACAGGGCTTCTGGTCGTCGCAGGTCTTGACGGTGCCCACGCAGTCGCCCTTGCCCTGGTCGCACTTGTCGACGTCGGTGCAGGCGTTGCCGTCGTTGCACGGAAACGTGGCCTGGAATGTGTACTTGCACGCGCCGGGATTAGACCCGGTCGGCTCGCACTTGCCCTTGGTGCACTGATCGCTGCTGGTACACGCCTTGTCCGGACCCGACACGCACTTGCCGGTCTTGTCGCAGGCGTCGTTGACCGTGCACGGATTGTCGTCGGCGTTGCAGGACTTGCCCTCGTCCGGCGCGTACTTGCAGCCGTCCTTGGGGTCACAGCTGTCCTTGGTGCAGTCATTCTTGTCGTCGCAAATCTGCACGGCGCCAGACTTGCACTCGCCGTTGACGCACTGATCGTCTTTGGTGCAGACCGTGCCGTCGGCGTCGCACACGCCTGACTTGGCCGGGTTGTCGCAACCAGCGCCGCCCTTGCAGTTGTCGTCGGTGCACACCTTGTTGTCGATACAGGTCGCTTCGTCCGTCTGACCGTTGCAGTCATTGTCCTTGCCGTCGCACTGTTCCGGGGTCGGATCCGGCGCGTAGCAGCTGGACAGGCCGCCGCCCTTGGGGGCATTGGGTTTGCCGTCAGCCAGACAGGTCCGCTTGCCCTGGCACTTGGCCGTGCCTGCTTGCTTGAAGCACGAGGTCGCCAGTTCCAACGCAATGGCGTACTCGCTGCAAGTGCACGCGGCCGCGCCCTTGACCACGCACTGGGTGCTGCTGGCGCCGGCGACGTCCTTGGTGTCCTTGCACTCGTAGCCGCTCGGGCAGTCGCCATCGACCTTACAGGAGCTGCCGCAGAAGGCACCGTTCTCGCCTTGATCGACGCAGCGCGCGCCCGGGTCGAGCTTCTCGCATTCCTGGTTGGAGTTACAGGGATTGCAAACGCTGCCCCACTTGGGCACGCAGATGTCGACCGGCTCGCCGCCGCCTGAGCTAATGCACTTCTCGTCGGCGCCGCAGGCGCTGGTCGAGCACAGCTTGGCACACTTGAGGCCCTTTGGCGTCGCGATGCACTTCTGCGAATCGGTGCAGTCGCTATTCTGCTGGCAAGAGCAGCCGGCGCCTCCCGGACACGGGTTGACCGCCGCGTCCGCATCCGTGGTGCCAGTATCGGCGTCACCCGTGGTCGTTTCGCCCGCGGCATCGGTGCCGCCCGTGTCGGCACCGAGGTCGAGCGTTGCCGCGTCGGTGCCGGTGCCGGTGTCGACCAGCGAGGCGTCTTCGGTGCCAAGCGCCGTGTCGCCACCGCCAGTGGCAGTATCTGCCGTAGCGCCCGCGTCGGTGTCGACACCCGCCTCTTCGCCGCAGGCGGTGGTCAGGGCAAGCGCCACCACGAGCGACGCAAAGACGCGTCCCGTGATCGGCGCCACCGCGCGTTTGTTCAGTAGTTCTGCAACGTTGCGCATTACGTGCTCCAAACCGCTTCGCGGTGTACCGCGAAGGCTATTTGACGGGGTTCGCCGGGCCAAGTCAAGCGAACGCGCTTGTTTTTAGCCCGGCGGTTCCGTGATGGGGCCGCTACAGGCAGCAGGCGTAGGTGAAACCAGAGTTCGGATTGATGTTGTCGCCGACCGAGCCGTTGCCACACGAGCTGCTCGCCCCGTCGCAGTCTTCCATGTTGGAGGACCAGGTACCGCCGCCCGTGATGTAGTTGGCGTCGCGTAGCTTCTTGTTCTGCGAGACCGTGCAGATGTGGCCACCTTTGGTTGCGCAGTC
>SXRM01000213.1 GCA_005792545.1 Pseudomonadota bacterium
AGTTCTTGATGACGAATACACACATGATTTCAGGCCTCCGACAGGCTCCTAGCTTATCGCGTTTTTCAACTCGTTGAGAACTTGCCAAAGTGAATTTGTCCAGTTTCAACGAGTTGACGCCGCCGGTCCCGGCGGCGCTAGCAGCGCGTCGGAGGTACTCCGACACGCTCCTAGGCTTGCGTCCAGGCGAGCGTTCGCGCGTGCGCCTAGGCAGGCAGCGCGGCAAGCCACGACGCGGCGGGTGTGACCAGGATATGCTGGTCTTCATTGCGGTGCAGCGAGTACGTCACCGCGTTCTGGACCACCTGCACAGCTGGCACCCGCAGCTGGCGTTGGATGGCCAAAAGGGCCTTGGCTGGCGTGCTGTCGCTCAGCTTGGCCTCGATGAGAAGCACAGGCTTGCGATCGTGCGCAATCAGGAAGTCGACTTCCAGGCCGTCCTTGGTTCGCACGAAGTGCAGTGTGAACTCGCCAAGGCCCCAAGCCGTCCAGGCGCTGACTGCACGAGCAAGCTCAAGGGCGACCAGGTTTTCGAAGCGAATGCCCGGGTCCTCGATCCGCGCCGCGTCAAACAGGTAGGCCTTGCGCTCCTTTTGGATGGCGCGGGCCAGGCGCTCGGTCCACGTCGGGATCGAAAACACCAGGTAAAACCGCTCGAACAGCGCCAGCCAGGCCTGGACCGTGGTGCAGGCCACCTTGAGGTCGGTGGCCAGGGACGGCAACGACAGCGGACTGCCCACCCGCCCTGGCAACAACGCAAACAGTGTCTCCAAGTCCGCGACCCGGCGCACATCGGCGAGTTCCCGCACATCTTCCCGCACCAGCGTCCGCGCATAGGTCGCGGACCAGCGGCGCCAAGACTGCCGGCTTGCAGTCAAGAACGGCTCGGGAAAACCGCTGCACGCACCCAGGGTCTGCCAGACCTGCTGACACTAGCCAAGGTTGGTCAGGTCGACCCGCAGGGGATCCGCGAGGAACTGCCCGACTGCATCAGCCAGACCGCTTGCGCCCGCGCCGGACGCTGCCAACTCGCCGATGGTAAAGGGCCACAGCTGATACGCGAGGTAGCGCCCTGCCAAAGAGTCGCCACCCGCCTGGTACAGGTCGAGGCGACCGCTGCCGGTAACCAGAAACTGACACTGCCCCGCGAACTCGTCGTACACGCCCTTGAGGTAGTTCTTCCAGTCGTTGTGCTTAAGCAATTCGTCGAATACGACCAATGGCGCCGTGGCATCGCGGCGTGGCGTGGCCACGAAAAAGGTCGGCTCCTGCAACAACATCGCCCGGTGACTGGCGATGTCCCAGTTGTGGTAGTTGTTGTTCGCGAAGGTGCTGGCGATCGTCTTGGCGACAGTGGTCTTGCCGCACTGGCGGGGACCGGCGATAAAGACCATCGGCTTGTCGCCTGCTAACGAACGCCAGAGATTTTGCCAGGGTACGCGACCAGTCATTCCGACGATTTTATCGCACAAGCTAAGATAGTCAGGTCAGTCTTAGTTTTCGCACTAAGATTGACGGTCGGTAGCGGTGCCTTTGCGGCCGGTCGAGGTGACCTGACGCCGGGTCGGCCTGGGACCGCGGACGTCCTCGTCCGCCTACCTTGGGCCTTCGACGGCACTCGAAAACCGCCAATCTGCGGCCCGCGCTGCCAGCCCGGCTTTGACCGGATTGTTCTCCACATAGGCGACGACCGCTGCAAGGTGTGCCTGGTCGCGCACGTACCTGTCGAAATAGTCGGGCTGCCAAGCCCGGCCCACGCCGCCACAAAGCTTGTTGATCTGCCTCGCCGTGAAGGACTTCCAGCCCTGCACAATGGCGCCAAGGCTGGTCGGCCCGGTAAGTTCGACCACGACGTGCACGTGGTTGGGCATCACGCACCAGGCAAGTAGGCGGTATCGGTCGCCGTCGAAGTGGCGTAGTGCGGCAACGACGATCTCGGCCGCGACCGGATCGCCAAGCAGGCAGGCGCCGCGGCAGGTGTCCAGGGCGTCTTCGTACTGTTCGCGGCCCTCGGGCGTGTCGAGGTGGGCGTGCAACTGGGCCACGATGGCCGCTGGCAGCGAGTCGGCGAGCCGGAAGGTCACACTATGGATGGCGTTGGGGAGGTGAAAGTGCGGCAGGTAGCCGCGGCTGTGGAGGTAGGCGCCAGGCACGGGTTTGGCCCCACCCGGTTTGGGGGCGCTATCGGTGGGGGGCGGCATCAGTACCTCGGCCAGTTCGTCCAAGGCGGACGGGGACGTCCGCGGTCCCAGGCCGGGCAGGGCGGCTGTGCTGGTGGGGTTGTCGTGGCTATTTCAGCGGTTTGGCGCAGCGGACGCCGACGTAGTAGTAGCCCAGTGAAGCGTCATACTTTTCGCGTCTAGACAGCCGCATGCCCTTTGTACCTTCGAATGCGGCACCGTTGCGCGGTTGGCGCTGCCGGTGGTGGCGCTGGCTATACCGATTGCGGTCGCGCGCGTGATGCGGTCGCTGCCGCCCGGGGTCTACGGCTTGGGCGTCTACGCGGCGTTGGCGGCTGGCGCCTTTGCCCTGGTGGGCGACGCGCCCGACACGCCGTTGTCGTCGGTGATGATCCGGCGTTCCTCGACCGACGCCGGCCGCCCGTGGCTGCCTGCTTATGCGGCGGTGCTGGCGACGGCCGCATGGATGGCCCGGCACTTGCGGGCGAGCAGCGAAGCCGGCCGCAGATGGCTGTCCGTTGCCTCGTGGCTGGGCTGGTCGGCGCTGTTGCTGACCGGGGCGCTGGCCGCGGTTGCCGTGCTGCTGCCCGTACTGGCGGCGCCGAACCCGCAGTTTCTGGTCGCCTTGTCGGTCGCGGCGGCGGGTTTGGGCGCGACTTGGGCGGCAGCCAAGGCTGGAACGGCCGGTATGGCCCCTGGGCTGGTCTTGGCGACCCTGCTGTCCGCGGCCGCAGCCCGCTGGCAGGCACCGCGGTGGTCCGCGCTGCCGGTGTGGATCCTGGCCGGCGTAGCCCCGTCGCTGCTGGCTTTGGCGGACTTGCTGCCCTGGCCCGGCAAGCGCGACGGCCACCAGCTGGCGCTGGCTTTTGCGGCCGCAGCGATGGTCGCGTTGGGCAACCTGGAGGTCGGCGACGGCGCGGTCTTGCCGCTGACGACCGCCTTCGGCGCGGCGACTGCGGTGCTGGCCCATCTGCGCGGACGTGCGCAGCCAACCTGGCACGCGGTCGCGGCGGCCATCGCGCTGGCGACGGTGGTCTTGGGTGCCGGGCCGACTGCCGATCCGCGCGCGCCGGGGATGGTGGCGGTGGTGCTGTCGGTTGTATACGGCGCCGTTGGCTGGTGGCAGCGCGAGCGCGATGCGGCGCAGGCGACTGCGCTCGAAGACCTGTCGCTGGTCGGATTCGGCCTGTCCCTGGTGGTGACGTCACCTCTGCTGTTTGCCTTGGCGGCACCTGCCCAGGTCCCGGCCGACCAGGCCTGGTTGGCGAGCACTGTGGTCGCGACCCTGCCGTTCTGGCTTGCGGCTGCGGGCCTGGTGGCGCGTGGGCCGCTGGACAAATCTGCGGCGCCAGTCAATTGCGGCGTCCTGTTCGCCGGTACCGCAGCGCTCATGGTGGCCATGCTGGCGCAGCCAGCGTGGCTTTGGGCCTACCCCGGCGTTGCCGCTGTGCTGGCCACGCTGGTCGCGGCGGTGACTACGCCTGCCATTCGTGTCCCTGTGCTGGGACGCGCGCTGATGGGCCGCTTCGAGCTGTCGTTCGCGTGGTCCGGACATGGCGCCGTCGCACAGGGCTTTGGCCTGGCATCCTTGGGATTCATTGCCATGGCAGTGCTTGCCAACTTGCTGTGGTGCGGCACCGACCGTTTGAACCGTGACGCGGCTTTGGTCGGCTCCGCGTGCACCGCACTCGCCGTGCTTTTGGGCTTTGCCACTCGCGCCTGGGCAGGCGTCAATCTGCGCGGTCGGGTCGGGGTCCTGTTTGCCTTTGGCGCCGCCATCGTGCTGGTCGCGCTGACCAACCGCCTCGGTCGCCCCTTGCCGCCACTGGTGGTGGCTCGCAACCTGACACTCGTCGGCATCGGCCTATGGCTGCTGGCCCACGGCGCAGTCCGTGTGGGGCCGCGAGTGGCGGCGCGGCTGGGTGCGCCCGATGGCGAAGGGGAGCGCTATCACAGTGTCGCCCACGTTGGCGTGGCGGCTCTGGTAGTCCTACTCCTGCTCGATGCCTGGTGGATGCCCGCCTTGCCGCTGGACCGGGGGCTCGCGGTGGTGCCGCCGCTGATGCTGCTGGGTCCGGCTGTGCTGCTAATACTGTTAGGTCGCTCTTTCCGGCAGCCCTGGCTGGCCGCTCCCGCCGCTGTGCTGGTGGCCGTTGGCGCAATGCTGGTGACGGGACAAGGCGGCCTGCTCGGCGCGCAACTGCGGCAATGGGACCCGCCCAATGGCGTTTGGATGCCCGTTGGTGTCAGCCCGTTTCTGCACCACGGAGCCCAAAACGAGGCGTACTATTACTACGGTGGCCCAGGCGCAGTCACCGCGCGCTGGGGCCAGTCGCTCCTCGGTTTGGGCGGCGCGGCAGTTGCATTTGGCGCCCTGGCTGCCCTGGTCGTGCGCCGGCCGGGCTTTGGCGAACACCTTGTCCAGGCCTTGTGGCGCCGCGACGACCCGACCGATCGCAGTCCGCTCTACTTGCTCGCCACTTTGGCAGCACTGCTCACCGCAGGCAGCGTCTTCGGCATCGCCATCGTCCGCGACTGGTCACAGGCGTGGGCGTTCCTGCCCACCGACGCCGGCATCGCCACCACCCGTCTGGCCTTGGCCGTCGCCGCAGCCGCGTGTTGGGTACAACTCGACGCCGCCGCCGCACTGGCCGAGCGCTACGCCGCCACCGCCGCGGCGCTGATTGCCGGCTTGTGCCTCGCCTACGCTGGCGGACCTTGGCTGGCGAACGACTTGTCGCCGCAACCGGACGACGCCGCCTTGGCCCTGGCTGCGGTTTGCGCCGGACTCGCCCTCGCGCACCAGACCGTCGCTTTCGCCGTGTCCAGGCGCCTGGAGGACCACAGCTTTGCCCTGGCAGCAGCCCGCGACATGCTGCTCGTTGGCGGTGCCGCTGCTGTCGGCGCGTGGTGCGGCGCAGACCGTCTCGATCCTGGCCAATTCGCTGCCCACCTGGGCCTCGCTTCCCTAGCCGCGTGCGCCATCGCCAATGCTTGGGCGTTCGCGGTCGAGCGGCGCGCACTGCACGTCTACCTGCTCCAATGCGCCCTGGTCGGCAGCTACGCGGTCCTGCGCCAAACCTGGCTGCGCAGCGCAGGTCCCGAAGACGACGCTGCAGTCTTGCTGAGCATCGGCTTCCTGCTGGTCGGCGCCACGGTCGCTGCCCGCCGGGCCCACCTCGACCACGCCGCCGACGCCGTGCGCCGCTTTGCGGGCCTGCTCCCGCTGGGCATGGGCGCCGCGTTGCCGTGGCAGGCCACCACCGACAATGCGCTGTGGTCGCTCGGCGCGGCCGGCATGTACGGGCTACTCGGCAAGCTGGGCGGCAGTCGCGCGATGAGTGCGCTCGGCGCCGTCGCCGCCAACCTGGCGCTGGTCCAGGCCGCCATCACCCAGGGCTTTGCCGGTTTCGAGGTCTGGTTCGGCGCATTCGGCCTGTTGGTTGCCGTGCTGAGTCACTTGTACGCCGACGTCCTGGAGTCCGAAGTGCGCGGCGCGTTGCGATTGGTCGGCGCCGGGCTCGGCTACATCCCTGCCGCCGCAGCGCTGGTCTGGCAAATCGGCGACGCTCAAAACGACGGCTACCCGCTCGGCCTTGCCGCAGCGTGCCTGGCCGGCGTGACGATCGGCGCGGCGCTGCGCGTGCGGGCCTACTTGTTGCTCGGCGCGGGCTTTCTGTTGCTCGATCTGGCGACCGTTTTGGTCCGCGCCAGCCTGCGGGACCAGCGTTTGGGCTTCGTGGCGCTTAGCAGCAGTGGCCTTTTGGTGCTGGCGCTGATGGTGTTGTGGTCCACGCGGCGCGCCCAGGTCCAGGCGACGGTACGGCGCATCCAGCGGGTTCTGGCTCGCTGGCAGTAGCGCGATCGGCGACTTAGTGGACATTTTCATCCACTGTCGCCTACGCTAACGCGGGGTGGTCGGGCTTCTGCGCCCGCGTGACCCCGTGCCCACTCGCCTTCGCGTCAAGCTCATCACGTTGCCGTGGGAGCTCGAAGTCCCTACGTTGTCGCTGGCTTCGCTGGCCGCCGTCACGCCCGACCGCTTCGACATCGCAATCGTCGACCTGTTGCGCGAACGCCTGGACCTGGACGAACCTGTGGACCTGGTTGGCATCTCGGCCTCGACCCCGCGCATCAACGCCGCCTACGCTCTGGCGGACCTCTACCGCGCGCGCGGCGTCAAGGTCGTGCTCGGCGGCCACCACGCGACTGCGCTACCGTACGAGGCGCTCGGCCACGCCGACGCGGTCGTCCGCGGCGAAGGCGAAGCATCCTGGCGCAAGATCTGCGATCAGATGCTGACCAACGCCGACCAGGTCGGCGGCATCTACGCGGAGCCTGCGCCCGACCTCGCCAGCCTGCCGCAGCCGCGCGTCGATCTCATGAAGATTGAGCGCTACGGCGCCTTCTACTACCCCGTCATCGCCACCCGCGGCTGTCCCGAAGCGTGCAGCTTCTGCTTTGCCAAACGCATGACAGCGGGCTATCGCACCTATCCCATCGCCCATGTTCTCGAGCAGGTGCGGCGTCGTCCCAGCTTTGTCCGCGCCATGTACTTCGTCGACGACAACCTGCCCGCCGACCCGGACCATAGCCGCGAGCTGTTCACGCAGCTTGCACGCTGGAAAGTGCCGTTCGGCATACAGGCCCGCCACGAGTTCAGCGCGGACGACAGTAACCTGCAACTGGCCAAAGCGGCCGGCTGCGTGCTCATCAGCAGCGGCTACGAGAGCGTCAATCAATCGAGCCTGGACAAGGTCGGCAAGCGCGCTGAAGCGATAGGCTACAAGCAGGCCATCGCCAACATCTTCCGCGCCGGCATCCTGCCCAGCGGCAACTGGATGTTCGGCTTTGACTGGGACACGCCGGACACCTTTGAGCGCACGCTGGCGTTCATGGACGACACCGATCTCATGCACGCGTCGCTGACCTGCGAAATCCCGTTTCCTGGCACCGGGGCGTGGAAGCGCTACGACAAAGAGGCGCGGCTGCTGACCCACGACTACGACCGCTACCGCGGCAAGGACCACGTGGTGGTGCGGCCCAAGCAGATGTCGCCTGAGCAGCTGCAAGAGGGCATCCGCTGGCTGGCCAAACAGTTCTACTCGCCCAAGCGCGCCTTGCAGCGTGCGCGCCGTGCCTTTGCCAACCCACGCCTGGACGGCTTTGGCCAGGGCCTGCTTAAGGCCTCGGCTTTTGGGGCGCTTCAGGGCTTTCAGGTCTGGCAGTGGCACTACCGCATGGTGCCGTCGCTGTACTGGCTGTACCTGCGGCTCATCGGCGTCAACAAGTACCGGTACTTTCGCGACTACTTGCGCGGCACCAACTTCTGGGCGACCGATCACACGGCCGCCGGGCCCGTCGAAAGCCCAGCGGTGCCGGCCGTCGAACCGTGCGAATTCATGCACCAGGCCGGTTTCAAGCCGCGGCGCAGCGAGCCCTTGCGACCGGACACCGGCCAGAGTGCGTTGGTGCGGCCGGTGGGGATGTAAACACATCCCCCCCATTGTTCAGAGCCATGAATTAACGCAGGATCTGCCCGAGATTTTGATCGCCGGCCGCTCCGCCTAGAACTGCGCCTTCTCGGTGCTGCCCGCCATGGCCGTCGTCGAGCTGAGGCCACCCGAGACGACCTGGGTCACGGCGTCAAAGTAGCCGGTACCCACTTCGCGCTGGTGGCGCGTGGCGGTGTAGCCGTCTTTCTCGGCGGCGAACTCGGCCTGCTGCAGCCGGCTGTAGGCGGCCATGCCTTCGGCCTTGTACTCGCGCGCCAGCTCGAACATCGCGTAGTTCAGCGCGTGGAGAAAGCGATGCTCCGAAATCCAGCGACGCTTCTCAAC
>SXRM01000214.1 GCA_005792545.1 Pseudomonadota bacterium
ACGCCCGCGGCGAGGTCGAAGAGCCTGCAGGCAGATCGCGAGCGCGCCCGGAGCGACCGACCGAGGCGCACTTGAAGTGCGCCGACCGAGGGAGTGAGGACGTAAGCCGCGAGATGTCCAGGATCTTTGGCCGTAGCTGGCTGGGATTTTGGCCACAGCCTCTTACAGCTTCTTAAAGGCCGCCTCGACGCAGGCCGCGTTGCCTTTGCCGGCGGTGTGCGCTTTTGCGCCGCCAAGTGCGGCATCGCGCGCCGCTGGGTCGGCGGGCAGTCCCTTGCGCAGTTGTTCGCGCAAGTCTTCCGGTTGAGCGCCCTCACCGCAGGCCGCCAGCACCATCTGACCGACGCACTTCTGACCCTGCGGCCGGCCAGCGAGGTAGCCGGCGACTTCCTTGCCTGGGAACATCTTGGCCTGGTCGTCGACGGGCTTGCACGATCCGGCTTTGGCGAGCTCGGCCTCGAGCCAGCGGGACACGAACAGGTCGGCCAGGGCCTGGTGGCTGAATTGCCATTCCGCGCCTTTGACGGTGCCCTTATTGCCGCCGATCCGCTCGAAAACCACGGACTGGAAGAGCTCCTCACACAGGTGCTTGTTGCGCGTGCTGTCGCCGCCTTCTGCCGCGATGCAGCGCTTGACCGAGAATCCCAGGTTCCACTCGCCGTCTACATAGCCGTCTTTGCTGAGCATCTTGTCGACAGCGGCAAAGGCCTCTACCGGAGTAAGCTTTAGCTCGGCGAGCTCCTTGCGAATGCGCTCGGCCAGGATCGCCTCGTGGACTTCGGCCAAGCTGTGCTTTTGGCCGCCGCGATCGTGGGCGGCGTCGAAGGTCTTGGCCAGCCGCTGTACAGCTTCAATGTCGCGATACGTGGCCAAAAGCGGCAGATAGCACTGCTGCCCGATGAGGCTCTGGCGATCGAGGCGCCACGCCGACACGAACGCGGTCATGCGATCGGTGTCGGCCTTGTCGTCACCCTTGCGCAGCAGGGCAGAGCGGGCACGGCCGCAATCCAGCGGCGCGATTTCGAGCACGGCGTCCAGGTCGGTCATGCCGTAGTACTGGTCGTAGATCGACGGCCGACCAAGCAGCACCAACTGCATGTGCGGATTGTCGCGGCGAACGCGGCGAATCGCTTCCAAGCCGGCGGACCGGTCAGCGGGCTGCACTTCGTCCAGCGAATCGACGACCAGAATCCAGGCGGTGCGCGCCATCAGGTCGTCGAGCCACAGGCCTTTGTCCGCGCCGACGCCGAGCTGCGCGGCGACCAGGCGAGTGACGGCCTCTTGGGTCGCTCCGCCCTTGACCAGATCCTTGAAGTCCAAGGCCACGGTGGCCTTGCTGCGGCACATTTCGGCGTGCAGGGCCTTACCAAACTGCGACTTGCCGATGCCGCCGCGCGCTTGCACGAACAGCGTGCGCACGTCGCCGGCGCGCAACGCCCCGAACAGCTTCTCTTCGGTCAGCAGGCCATCGTCATTGGGCTTGGGCGCTGTCGACCACACCTGAGCCTTGAAGTCGGGCCGCAGATAGTCAAGTTCGCGCACGGCACGGTCGTGCTCGGAAGCCGCGGCGTCGCACAGGCTGTTGTAAGGACCCGAGCCGTCCCGCGCGGCTTCGTACATCGAGGTTGCACCGCACGCCGTCAGCGCGGCAGGCGCCAGGACAGCAAGGGCGCGGAGGCAGGTTGCCAACGTCAGAGAATTCACGGCAGTACACCTGGGCGTCGGGCGCGGCGCGCGCGTAGCGTACACCGGGGCGACGCGGTTGCGGAAGGCATTGCCCTGCGGGGCGCGCCTCTGGCGCATGGCGACGGTTACGGCTTTGCGGGCGACCAGCCGGCTGGCCGCAAACGGCTGAAACAGGTGGAGAAGTTGCCCCAGCACACGCGCTCGATGCGGGCGTGGGTCCAGCCGCGGCGCAGCATCGCCGCGATCAACCGCAAATGACCGAAGCCGTCGCGCATGCCCGGCGGCGGCACGATCGCACCATCCAAGTCGGTGCCGATCGCCGCGCACGCCTCGCCGCCGACCGCAATCGCATGTTCCAGGTGATCGACCATCAAGTCGAGGTCATCAGAACGGCCGCGCGGGCGCAGGTACAGCGAAGCGGCGACGATGCCGACCACGCCGCCGCGATCGGCAATGGCCGCGATCTGCTGGTCGTCCAGGTTGCGCCAGTGCGAATGAACACCACAGACCCCGGTGTGCGTGGCGATCGGGGGTTGATCGCGATCGGAGGCAGCCAGTGCATCCCAAAACGTCTGCGGGTGCGCATGGGCCAGATCGACGAACGCGCGATGCCGGTTGAGCGCGGCCACGACCTGGGCACCCTGTTCAGTCAGCCCTTTGCGGGGGCGAACCGAGACCGGCGTGGAAGTCGCGCCGAGCGCTGAGTCGGTCAAGTGCACGACCGTGGCCCGCGTCACCGTGCCATCGCCGAGGACGCCATCCAGGCCGGGATCGTCGGCCAGCGCGGCCTGCCAGGCATTGGCGCCCTGCACTGCGCACAGGATGCCGTGGCGGCCGACCGCGCGCACCGCGGCAAGTTCCTCAGGCGAGCGCACAGGCTGCACCGCCGTGCCGCAAGAATCGATCCAGCTGTCAAAGCGCCTGCGGTTGGCCTGCCAGGTTCGCCACCTGCCGGCCGAAGTCCGAAAGGGGTTGGTCGTGATGGACCACTGGGCGGCCGATACGCCACACGCCAGCAGCCGCGGCAAGTCGAGGTGCCCGAAAAAGCGACCGCCGAGCAAGCCCGGGCCATGCGCCTGTCGCGGATCGTAGCCCCAAAGTCGTGGCGGAATCAGGGTGTCGATGTGGAGATCGCAAAGCCCGACCGCTCGAGCAGTTTCGATGGCGGCTGGCTCGATGTCGGCGGGCAACCTTGCGGCGGCGATCGCGGTCATGCGCCGCCCTCGACGAGGCCAGCGACTAGATCGCGCGCAGAATGCGCAAAGACCTCGGGCCTCGGCAGCAGGCTTGTGACGACGTACGGACCTTCCAAGTCGTAGAACCAGCCCGGGTGGACGAGAATGCCGCGTTCAGTCAGCAGGGACTCTGCAACCTCGCGATCGGGGGCGAGCGGGTGACGCAGGATCGCGCTCCAGCCGCCTTCGGCAGCCAGCACGTCGACGGCCGATCCAGCGCAGGCGGCGACCAATGCGGCCCGGTTGTCGCGCAGTCTTGCCGCCAGCTGCTCCTGGAGCCCCGGCGCCGAAGCTAGCAATGGCTGCAGTGCGTGCTGGACTGGCGACGCCACGGACAGGAACGTGTCGGCCACCAGCTCCAGCCGCATCAGCGCCTGCTCGACTTGCTGATCCGGACCACAGACTGTGGTCCACGCCAGTTTGCACTGCGGCAGCAGACAGGTCTTCGACAGGCCGCGCAGGACAAAGGTCAGACAGGCACGCGGGCCGTGGGCTGCGGTCACCACCTCAGATTCCAGTGGGCCGAACACGCCGGCTGATTCCGCGAACACTTCGTCGACCAGCAGCGCGAGGCCGCGATCGGCACACAGCGTCTCGACCAAGCCGAGTTCGGATCGCCGCAGCAGCGCCCCGGTCGGGTTACCGGGCGCAATGACGACCACCGCCCGGACACCCGGCGCTGCGCGGGCGAGGCTGTCGAGGTCGATGTTCCAACGGCCGGCCGCGAAATACAGGTCGTAGGGCACGACTTCAACGGCTTCAAGGCGGGCCAACCACTCGACCAGCGGATAGCACGGCCGCGGCACAGCTACGGCCTCGCCTGGATTGCACAAGATCTTGAAGATCCAGGTGTAAGCCTCGCTTGTCGAGGCCGACAGCACGACGCGATCAGGCTCGACGTCGGGTCCCATCCACGCGGCTGCCGCGCGCCTGGCTTCTGCAAGGCCAAACGCGGCAGGCACGTAGGTCGCGGCGGCGGGCTGGTCCAGGGCTGTGCGCAGATCTGACCACGCAATGCCAAGGCCGACGGCTGTCGGGTTGCTGACCGTCAAGTCTACATGGGAGGCGCCGCGCTTTCGGCGCTCGGCGATCAGCTGGTGGAGCGGATTGGGGCGCTCCGAGACGACGGTGCGTCGCGCGAACATCAGGTGTCGACTTGCGGCCACCACTTGTGATCGTCGGGCAGCGTTCGCACTTCGCCTTGGATAAACGGCTCGCGGTAGCTCAGATAGGCTTGCCAGGCATAGTCGATCTGCCGCAGGTTGCGATCGTTGACGGGCCGCCTGACTGCGGCCGGGCTGCCGACGACCATCGACCGCGGCGGCACCACGGTGTTCAACGCCACTACCGAGCCCGCCGCGACGATGCAGTGGTCGCCAATCTCGCAGTTATCGAGCAGTGTCGCATGCATGCCGACCAAGCAGTCGTCGCTGACGCGGCAGCCGTGCAGGATGGCGTTGTGACCCACCGTGACGCGCTCGCCGATCAAGGTCTGGCTGAGATCTTGGGTGGTGTGCACGACCGCGCCGTCTTGCAAGTTGGTGCAGGCGCCGATTCGAATGGCGCCGCAGTCGCCGCGCAAGACTGCGCCCGGCCATACACTGACTTGCGGCCCCAGCCAGACGTCGCCGATGACGACGGCCGCCGGGTGTACCCAGGCGGTCGGGTGAATGCGCGGCGTGTGCTGACGGTAGGTCTGAATCACGGTTGGCTCGCAAGTGCTTGGGGGCCGACAGCCCCGCTCTATCCGGCGCGCACGGCCACCAGCGACCGCGCCCGCCCGGCTGGAAAGTCGCACTGCGGCGGCAGATGTTCAAGCGTTGCCCAACGAGCGCCGGCCGCACGCGCACCGGCCTCGACCATCTGTTGCAGCTGCGCGCCATCGACGCGGCTGTCGTTGATGCAGGCCAGCAGAAAGCCGCCCGGGTCCAGCGCGGCCAGCGCCATTTCGACCAGGCTCGGGTAGTCATTGGCGGCAACCCAGCGCCGATTCTTGACTTTGGCGTGGCTGGGTGGGTCGAGTATGACCAGATCAAAGCGGTCGCCGCGGCGGGCGAGCTTGGGCAGCCACTGCAAGACGTCGCCGCGGATGAGATCGTGGCGCTCGCGGTCGGCAAAGCCATTGCGCTCCAAGTTCTCGCGTGCGACTTCAAGGGCTGGCGCTGCAGCGTCGATGGTCACGGTGCGTCGCGCCCCGCCTGCGGCCGCCGCCACACCAAAGGCGCCGGTGTAGCCAAACGTGTTCAGAACGCGGCGACCGCTCGCCCATTGGCGCACGCGAGCTCGGTTGTCGCGCTGGTCGAGGTATAGTCCGGTCGCCAAGCCCTGATCAAAGAACACGCGATACCACAGCCCATTTTCGCACACATCGCCGTAGGGAGGCGGCTCGGCATCGGCACGCCACGCTGGCGCGACGGCGCTGAGGCCAGCTCGGTTGGCGTCGACGACCTGATTGGTCTGGCGGGGCCGCAACTGCAGCCACACCGCCCGCGCGCCCGTCCACTGTCCGATGCGGGCGCAGTCGGGCAAGCAGGCGCGCCGAACCCGCTCGATCGCTGTCGGATCGGCCGCGTCCAGGTCCGCGTAACGCGTTGCAACGACAATATCGCCAAGCGCATCGACAAACCAGCCGGTGCCTTGGCCGTCGAGCACGCGCGCACAGTTGGTGGCTCGATCGATCGGAGCGGCGCGCAACACGGGCGCCATGACCTCGGCTGCGGCAGGTAACGCGGCTTCGACAGCCACTGGCTGATCGTGCAGCCATGCGGCAAACACCGCGGGCACCTCGCTGCGGACCGGGTGACCGTCGAGGACGACTTTGCGGCGGTGCAGCAACACCCGCGGCGGCGCGGGCACGCCGGACCGCATCCCCGGATGGGCAACGTCAACGCCCAGCCGGCGCAACTCGCGACGGGCATCGAACAGCGTGCCGCTTGGCCACTCTAGCTCCACAAGTGCCCGCAGGTCGGCGCGGTCGACGATCCGCGCGGTGACGCCCAGCTGCGCAAGCTCATGCAGGACCCGGTCGCTGCGCAGCCGGTCGCCTGGCGCAGGCCAGGGACAAACTGCAACCACTGCGGTAATGACGACCCGGCGCTGGGCTTCCCATTGCGCCAACAGCGCTGCTCCCGCTGCATCCGTGGCCACCACCGCGACGCCACTTGCCGCTGCCGCGTCGCCAGAGACGCCGCCATCCAAGGGGTCGAGGGCGCGCTGAGCCAGCGAAACGTCGTGCTCGATCGACCCGGCCACGTTGCGCAGGCGCTGGAAGACCCCGTCACCGGCCTGCACTGGCTCTCGCAAGGGCAACGCCATGCCCGGCCGCTTGTCGACGGCGACCCATCCAACTCCGCGGCCCAGAACGGTCAGATGCGGTCGCGCAGCGATCGGCGCGCACACTGCGACCGCGACGGCGAGGCGGGGCTCGGCAACGGTAGAAGCAGGGGCCATACGCATGCAAAGCGCCACCGCGGCGCCGGTGAGCTTGTAGATCACGGCGGCGTTGCTGTCACGAGCCGGGCCGCTGGGGTTGCCCAAGTGCGGCGAGCCGGCGCACAATTGCTGTCCGCCGACCCGTGGCCGGCGCCGAGGCGCCATGTTTCGCTCGCTGGTTGGTTTGACGCTCATCGCGGGGATGCTGGCAGCGTGTGCGACCGAGGAGGGGACTGGACCCGCCTGTCGCGACACCAAGGGCGCGCTATTGCCCATCAAGCCCGCAGCCGCGCCGGTGCCATCGGGCAATGAACAGGACTGGCAACTGCCGGTGTGCTTGGGGCCAACACAGGCGCCGGTCTGTCCGTCGCCGACCGTCATCGAACACGTCCCAGAGGTCGGCGCGCTGCACATTCCGTTGCCCGACGCCATCACTTACGCCCAGTCGCCGCCGAGCAGCGGCGATCATCGCAGCGATTGGGCCAAGTGGGGCGAGTACACCTACCTGCCGCCACAACGGTGGCTGCACAACCTGGAACACGGCGGCGCAGCGCTGCTCTACAACCCTTGCGTCGAAGCCGCAATTGTCAATGACTTGCGTGGCTTTGCGCGTTGCCGCCCGGCGGAAGACAAAGGCGGTCCGTTTCGGTGGGTGTTGACGCCCTACCCCAACTTGCCGCGCCGTTGGGCGATTGTGACCTGGCAGTGGACGTTGATGGGCGATTGCTTTGACGCGACGGCGGTCGAGACGTTCCTCAAGGCACACTACCGCAAGAGTCACGAAGACATGGCCGGCCACGGCGGCTGGAGCTATGGCTACATGGGGATGTAGACGGCGTGCGCAGAGGACACCCCGGACGGCCGTTGCATCGACGCGAAGGCGGGCCTAGCGATCGGGCAGAATCGCCACCACCAGGCCAGTCACGGCGAGTCCGCCGGCCCCTTTGCGCTGAACGGGTTCGACGCGCAGGGTGCACATGCCCATGGTCCGCACGACGCAGCGCAAGTCCTGGCGCCGCCCCGCCGCAGCAGCGCGCTGTGCCGCGCCCAGGCGTTCGCGACCGATGAGGTCGGCGCCGAGGTCAGTCAGGTACAAAGCCTCTGCTAGCGGCGGCACCAATTGGCCGTCCGGCCGCACCAGGAGCAACCGAGGCGCTACCTCGGACAGCATCGGCGGCGCAAAGGCCGCCACCGCCGCGCGCCAACAGGCCGCGAGTTCGTCGTCGTGCCCGTGCGCCGCCGGCACGGGCGGCTCTACAGCCCGACGCGCAGGCCGCTCGAATGCGATGGGCTGACTGACCCTGGGGTTGGGCGTCGCCGCGAGGGCGGGCGAGCGCGTGCGCAGTACGTTGCGCAGGCGGGCGCGCAGTTCGAGGGCGTCGACTGGCTTGGCGAGCATCTCCTCGGCGCCCGCGGCGAGCACGGACAGGCGCATGTCGCGATCAGACAGCCCAGTCATGACCAGCACGGGCACGTTTTCCGTACGCGGATCGGCCTTGATCTGCATCAGCACGTCGATGCCGTAGACATCGGGCATCACCACGTCGAGCAGCACGGCATCCACGCGCTCGCGACTAACCGTGCGCAAGGCTTCGCGGCCGGAACCGACCTCAATGACCGCGAAACCGAACTGCACGACCTGCGCGGCAAGTGCCGTGCGCGACGGCGGGTCGTCGTCGACGATCAAAATAGTGTGGGTTGGAGCGGCCGGTTCGACCACGACACCTGCCTACAAGCCGCGGCACAGCGGCACTGCGTCCATGGTAATGCAAGGCCCTATGGCGCGGCAAACCAGCATTGCCTCAGCTTTCAGTGCGGGCATGGCACGCGACCATTTGGCACCGGGGGCAGTGAGCAGCCAAACTGTAAACTTTCGTAAGGCTTTGCGCAAAGTTTTGCGTCCGGGTGAGGCGGGGTTGCCAAACAACCGCTTTGGCGCCATCGTTGCGTCAGCGGGGGCTAATTGCGTAATATGCTACGGTATTCATACAATTGCGCAGGTATGGGATGGCGGCGCGTGGGGTCGCGCTTCGGCATGATGTTTGAGAATTCAAACGGTTACGCGCGTCGGAGCGGAATCGTCTGCCGACCTTTGGGCGCCATTGCCGCCCGTCACAGATCCTGTGCGCCGCGCTGCCCCCCGCGTTCGCCTGCCTTTACGCTTGTGGAATTGATGGTCGCCGTCGCCATCATCGCGATCCTTGCGGTGACTGCGGTGCCTCAGTTCACCAAATACATGCGCGGCGCCAAGGCGGCCGAGGCCACCATGTTCTTGGATGGCATCCGCAAGGGCGCATCTGGCTACTACGCGATTCCCCATACCGACGTCCTGACCGGCAAGCGCAAGCCGTGTCAGTTTCCGGTCAAGGCCAATCCAACGCCCGCCGCAGCAAGCTGCTGTGCCGACGCCGTTGATACCGACAACGACGAGCGCTGCGACGCCAACCCGAGCAACTGGGACAACACAACCTGGGCGGCGTTGCGATTCGGCATCAAAGACGCGCATTTCTTCCAGTACACTTTCGACTCGTCAGGCACACTGGCCAAAGCGCGCTACGTCGCCGGAGCGCACGCGGACTTGGACTGCGACGGCCTGATGTCGACGTACGAGATCGGCATGACGGGCGACCCCGAAGCCACCGAGAGCGACTGCGATGCCGTGTCGTCGGGTGCGGCGCTTTTCCGCGACAACGAAACGGAGTAGTTAATTGGGTCTGGGAGCTCGCTCGACCGCGGTCTCGCCTGACTAGCTCCACCGGAGAATGACCCGTGGCCGGTCGCGCCGTCATCTGTTCGGAATGCAAGAAACCAGCGCGCGACGAAGGCGCTGAGTGCCGCTACTGTGGAACGCCGCTGCCGCGCAAGGCGCAAGCCAAGTGCGCCACCTGCGCCGGCACGGTTGCCGCGCCAGAGGCGCCGTGCACCCACTGCGGCGCGCCGATCGCATCGCGACGCGGCGCGAGCGCCCAACTGTTGCGCTGCGCCACCTGTTCGAGCCAGGTCAGCACCGACGCGGAGTTCTGTCCCCGCTGCAAGGCGCCGACGCCGGGCCTGACCGCGGTCGCGCCGATGCTGTCCGCCGAGCGACGCGCCGCCGAAGAGGGACCGCCAGAGGCTGTGCAGGCCGTGATCGAAGGTCGCGCTACCAGCCAACTGGCGCCGCTCACCGTCGATTCGGTGATGAACCGCACGCTCGAAAAAGGCGCGGGTACCCAAGCCGTCGGGGCAGTAAAGGAGGCGCCAAAGCCCAGCGGGCCGCCGATGCCGTGCCGCGTATGCGGGCGACCGAACCCGACCGACGCCTACATGTGCTCGTCGTGTGGCATTCCGCTGCGGGCGCAACCGCAAGACAACGTCACAGCCCCTACGACGATGCAGTCGATAGCGTGGCTCAAGCCCGTCGCCATGGTCGTGGTACTGATTGCAGTCGCGGTCACGGGCCAGATCTGGCGCATGAACGCAGATGCCCACGATCGCCAGACCCGGTTGCGCGGTGCGCTGGGACCGGCTGCAAGCGACAAGGATGTGGATACGCTCAGGCAGCGCGCTGATGTACTGGGCGTGGCGCCCGAGGCGCTGCTGATGGTGCACCGCAAGTGCTTTCTCGCGCCCGAAAAGACGCCAACAGAAGCCGAGATGGCCGAAGCCGTCGGCGGCGCTGAGCGCGGCGAGAAGCGCAGCCAGCTGTTGGTGGCCTTTGCCCAGCGCAAGTGCAGCCTGTAGTCCGCCGCGTAGTTCAGCGCAGAAACTGATCCGGAACCTTGCCGCCCTGCGACGGATCGTACTTCTGCAGGAATGCCGTGTAGCGCCCCCGCGTTTTGGTGACCTGGCGCCGCATTCCAGCGATGGTCTCCATCGGCAGTTTGCGCGAGGCGCGCTCGACGATGAAGTCCGGCAAGGCACCGCCTGGGTCGGCGTCGATCTGGTAGGTGACGCGGGTCCGACGCTCGTCGAGCATCTGGAACCGCCAGAACCCCTTGAGGCGCGGCATGCGCACCACGCCGTCCACCTTGGGCTGAAGCGCGATGTCGATGGCGTGAAAGCGGCTGTACACCTCTTTCTTGACCATGCTGGCTTCGACGCTGCCCGAGAGCACCACGTCGCGATCGCTGACCGGCCACGGCGCGTCGGTGCGGTTGTAGACGATCCGGTCGAACTCGTTGATTTGTTTGACTACGCGCGCGGCAGAGCACTGGAAGATCCACTCGACGTGCTTAGGGGTATCGTCGAGCACGGCCAGGCACTCGAACAGGCCGGCGTCGAGCGTGGCGATACCCTTGAACACTGGCAGATCACGACCGGGATCGTAGCGGTTCCAGACCGAGACGCCCTGGTCGGTCAGCACTTGCTTCCAGCCTGCGGTGTCGTCGTCGGACCATGCGCGACGCGGCCACCAAGGGGCGGTCGCCGCCCCAGCCAGGGAAAACAAGAACACACGTCGTTGCATGGCCAGGTTCGTTCCAGGCGGCCGGCTGCCGCCAAAGGGGGGCGCAAGCATACGGCAAACCGCCACCGCGTCGAGCCCTGACAATCCGGCGCAGGCGTGCTGAAATGCGGCGCCTGCCTGTGGTGGCGGTCGAGCGCACACAAGACCATGCCTATGCACGAAGTCATCGCCATTGCAGCCGCGGGCTCGATGTTTGCTTTGTCCGCGTTTGCTGCCGAGCCGCTGCCAGCCGTGCTCGAGCCCTATGCGGGATACGACGTTGTGTTCGGACCGGGCGGCCCTCGCGTACTCGGACCCCAAGCGGCGGGTCCTATTGAGAAAATGTTTGCCAGTTCAGGGCGGGCGCTGGGACCGAGTGGGTGTGAGCTTGGCGACATCTCGGTGCAGCGCGACTCGCTTGTCGTCCAGGTTCTGTGCGCAGGCACCAAACTGTCGGTGCGACTGGGCGACGTGCAGCGCCATACCGGCGCCGCAGACGCGCGAACGGCCGTCTTTGCCGTCACGTGGGATGCGGCGGCCGTCGCTGCGTGTGCCGGTGCTTGCGCATCCGCGCTGCCGGCCGCCAAGGAAGACCTGTTGCGGCGGGTGCGGACCGGCGAGTCTGCTGTGCCCTGGCTACGGGTGCGGCCGGCGCCCGGGTCGGCCAATGGCGCCGTGGTTTCGGCTCTGCTCGATGCCCAGGCAGCGTTGGCAATTGGCGATCGGCCGACAGCGCGCTCACTTCTGACCAAAGCCCGCACTACACAACCAGAGGGCGGCTGGACCGCGGCCCAGTGCTTTGACTTTGCGCTGCTGTGTCGCGAAGCGGCCCTGACGGATGATGCCAACTGGGGGCGCGCCTGCGCTGAGCGCCTGCGTTCGGCTAAGCTGGCGCCCGACGACCCGCTGGCGCTGGATGCTGCGACTGCCGCAGGTCTGCAGCCGGCGCTGCTGGCCTTGGCGGGCGAAGTCACGGCTGCCGCGGACCAGGCCGTGGTCTGCGCTGCCAAGCCCGCCTGTGATCCGTTGCCTGCAATTCGGGCGCTAGCTGCCGTCCGGGCGTTCGCGCAGGCAGCCCAAGCGCTGGATCGCGGGCCACTGGCCACGCCGGAGACGACGACGCGCGACCTGCTCAAGCTCCGCTTCGGCATGGCCAGTGCGCTGGGCGACGCAGAGGGCGAGATTGCCACCGCCAAAAAGATCCTGACCGCCCAGCCCGATGCCCCCGAAGGCGTCGACCTGCTGGCGGCCGGCTATGCCCGTGCGGGCCAATGGCGGCAGGCGATCGAGCTGCTCCACGACCTGTCCAAAGGCCACCCGGAGCGCGACATCGTGCTCGGCCGCATCGCCGGCATGATCAACTTCCTGACCGACGCCGCTGGCGAAAACGCCGACCGCAAGGCCGATCTCGACGCGATTGAGGCGCGCATGAAGGCGGCCGCAGCCGATCCGCAAGACGTGGTCGCGCGCTTTATTGTTGCGACGCGGGCCTACTACGGAGGCCGGTTGCAAGAGGCGCTGCCGCAGTTGGAAGCGCTAAGTCAGAGCACCAACCGCGACCCGCGTCTGCCGCTGTACCTCGCGATGGCGCACTTCTGGCTGGGCCACCAGCAGGACGCGCAGCGCATCATCCAGCGCGCGGTTGACATCGGGCCGAGCGATCCCGACGTATTTTACTGCCGCAGCCAGATCGTGCGCCGCGTCAACCTGCCGTTGGCGATTGCCGATCTCGAGCGCTACCGGACCATGACCCACCAGCCGTGGGCGATAGGGCCGGCACAGAAAGCCGCGCGGGTGGATGCGGAACTGGCGTTCATGCGCCGCGGCGAGATTCCGCCCGACTGGGACAAGCCGGGACCGGAGCGGGTGGCGTTTTTGCCGGACAGCCAGACGGGGACCGTGGTCGGCGACGATGTCCGGCAGGGTCGCAACTGGCTGCCGGGGGCGGTGACGCCGAGCGATGCCGGGGCGCAGCCGACGCAAGCCGTCGCGGCTGCAGAACCAGGGACGGGAGCGCAAGCAGTGGAGCCTGCGAAGCAGGGGCCAGCACCGCAACAGGACGATCCCGCGCCGTGGTGGCCGGTGGCAGCGTTGACGGCGGTGGTGGCGGCGATTGCGGCGCGATTTTGGGGCAGCAAGCAGGAGAAGTAAGGGCAGGCTCGAGGACGGCAGAGGCTCAGGCTCAGGCTCAAGTGCCGGCAATGCCTGACCACGCCACTGGCCGGCAGCAGGCTTGCCCCCAATCCAGCGCCGGACGACAATCCGCGCCGCCGGCCGACGCCGCAGGAACACCCGCCACCGTGAACGCCGTCTCCTTCCTCGCCTTCGCGCTCGCAGCCGCACTGCCTGCTCCCGCCGCTGCGCCCGGCAGCAGCGCCGCAATTGCCTGCGAAACGCCGCCCGCTGGCCTCGCTTGCGTTGCTGCCGGTCCGTTCTACCGCGGCAGTGACAAAGGTCCGAAAAACGAGCGCCCGTTGGCGTCGGTGTGGATGCAGACCTATTACATGGACGTCTACGAGGTCACCTACGGCGACTACCAGGCCTGCGTCAAGCAAAAGAAGTGCAAGCGCAGCCATCCGGCCTACAACGACTATGACCGCCCCAAGCAGCCGATGGTCGGGATGTCGTGGTACGACGCCGTGCAGTATTGCCAGTTTCGCGGCAAGCACCTGCCGACCGAAGCCGAGTGGGAGAAGGCCGCACGCGGCCCGGACGGCAAGACGCACCCCTGGGGCGACGAACCCGCAGACTGCACCCGAGCAGTCATCATGGACAAGACCGGCCGCGGCTGCGGTACGCCCAAGAAGCCGCCCAACCCGGAAAAGGGCCGCACACTCGAGGTCGGCGCCAGACCGGCAGGCGTGTACGGCCTGTTTGACATGAGCGGCAACGCCTGGGAGTGGGTGGCCGACTGGTACACGCCAGACTACGCAGCCTGTGGCAAGGCCTGCGCGGGCCCCGACCCCAAAGGACCTTGCGGCGGCAAAGAACTGTGCCCTGGCCGCGACCAGAAAATCGTGCGCGGCGGCTCGTGGTACTGGCCACCCAAGTACGCAACAGCGATGTGGCGGCGCCCGCATTTTCCCATCAACAAGCCTTACCACCACTTCGGCTTTCGCTGTGCAGCCAGCATCGACGAGATGCGCAAGATCCAGGCTGGCAAACCATGACGCGCGCCCTGCCCTTGCTGCTGTGCCTGATTGCGTCGCCGGCGCAGGCCAAGGCCGGGCCGGAGGCGGTCGAGTCGGGCGTTCCGGCCCTGGATCCGCGCGACGAGACCCCGATCGTTGCCAAAGCGGTCGCAAAGCCGGTGGCGGCCGAGACGGCTGGCGCTTGGAGTCAACAGCCGGGCCAGGTGGTGCTCGACAAGGTCGAGAAGGCCGGCGCGTGGTGGCTGGCGGCCCATGGCGAGGGCCCGCTGCAAGACGGCTTCGTGCGAGGCCGCATTGCGTTCGATGGCAAGGACGCAGCGGGGCTTGCGGTGCGAGCCAAGGTCGAGCGCATCGACAAGCTGACGTTTTTCCACGGCTACGTCGTGGGCCCCAGCAAGGGCAGGCTCGAGATTCGCCGCGTGCAAGGGGGAGCGTCGACGACCTTGGCGGCCGGTGCGACGGTCGGCTGCAAGAGCACGTGTTCGTTAGAGATCGCCGTCTGGATGGTCGGCCCACACCTGGCGGCGCAGTTCTTTGACGGCGAGACGCTCAAGCCCCTGGGCTCGCTGGTCGCATCCGATGCCGCGTTACCGTCCGGGCTGTTCGGTGTGCGGCACCAAGGCGGGCAGCCGATGGCGTGCCGCGGCCTGTGGGTGCGCAAGGCCAATACACCCCTGCCGCCGCGGGCGGGCGCGCTCGGCCGGATGCGCTACCTCGCTGTGCCGGCAGGACAACTTGCGGTACTGGACGACCTCGATACCAAGGTGGTGTCGCGGTCAGAGAGCGAAGCCATCGTCCAGACCGGCTCAGCCGGCAAGGAAGCGGTGCTCAGGCGCCTGCCAGAGGCCCGCGAGGTGTTTGCTGACGAACCGTTGTCGTTCCGCGACGCAAGTTTTCGCGCGGCAGCGGCCAAGCCGGTGGTGCCAACCCCCACGGGGTTCGTCACCGACGCCAGCTACAAGGACCCGGCGATGACCGAGGCGCTGCTGCGGGCGTATGCGCAGCGCTTTCCCAAGGTTGCCCAACTGGTCGAGATCGGCAAGTCGCGCCAGGGCCGGTCGATCTGGGCCCTCAAGCTGCACCACGGCGGCCAACCGGAAGACGCGGTGCCCCAGGTGCTGATCAATGGCGCGCATCACGGCGTCGAGCTCGCAGCGCTCGAATTTGCGATCGACGGCTGCGCCTACCTGGCCGAACACGCGGAAACCGACCCCGAAGTGAGCGACTGGCTGCAAAGGCTGACCGTGTGGTGCGTGCCGCTGGTCAACCCCGACGGCAACCACCTGTATGTTCACGTCTCCAAACACGGCGGGCGCAAGAACGGGCGCGACACCGACGGCAACGGCCGTCCCGACCCGACCGATGGCGTCGACCTGAATCGCAACTACCCGTACCGCTGGCACACGCTGGGCGAAGGGGCCAGCCACAGCGATCCGCGGCGCGCCTGGTACCGCGGCCCACGCGCCGGCAGCGAACCGGAGACCCAGACGATGCTGCGGCTGGCCGATGATCGGCGGTTTCTCACCAGCGTCAGCTTTCATACTCAAGCCAATGCGATCCTGGTGCCGTACACGATTCCTCAGGCGCCGGACCCGGAGCCCAACGAAGCCTGGTCGATTGCCGAGGCAATGGCGCAGCGCGCGGGGCCGCAGGTCAACGGCCGCCACTTCACCGTCAAGCGGCGCCTGTATCCCGTGGATGGCGTGGACCAGGACTGGCATCGCGCGGCGCACGGCACCAGCGCGTTTCTGGTCGAGGGCACGCTGACCAACCCGGGTATGGAGCGGCTGCGCAAGATGGTCGTGGCGACGCGCGGCACCTGGATGGGCCTACTGCAGCGCACGCTGGCCGGTCCAGGCTTGTGGGGGCGCGTCCGCGACAGCCAAGGTCGACCGGT
Organism: Pseudomonadota bacterium; assembly: GCA_005792545.1. Taxonomy (GTDB): domain Bacteria; phylum Myxococcota_A; class UBA9042; order UBA9042; family UBA9042; genus SXRM01. Next base: position 15,829 of record SXRM01000214.1, read on the forward strand.
TTCGGCGGAAATTCGCGTGCGGCAGGTTGCCACCAAAGACGGCGAGCGCTGGACCAGCCGCTGCCAGGACGGCCGGTTTGGTCGCATGCTGCCCGCGACCGGCAGCTTTGACGTCGATGTCGTCGGCGCCGATGGCAAGACCCTGGCGACCCAGAAGGTAGAGGTCGGTTCGGCCGGCCTTGCGCAGGTGGAATTGACGATCGCCGGCGCCCAGCCAGCCACGTCGTGCAGCCGCGCCGACCTGTGCGCCGTCGACAGCCTTTGCGCCGCCGAAACAGGCAGTTGCGCTGTCGCCGGTCCGGCGCGATTTTGTCGCATCGACGGCCGTTGCGTCGCGCGGGGCTCACAGTCGCCTGCCGGCCGTTGCAACCCGGATCGCGACCCTTGGACGTGGTCGTCGACCTGACCGAAGCGCCAAGTGTGACAGTGACACGCACGATCGGCCTTGCGTGCGCGGATTTGCCATCGCCTGCGATTTGGCCGATGATAGTGCAAGTTGGTCGAATTGCCCGCTTATTTTGCCCCCCGCGGCAACAATTGCGGCTGACTCGCGCACCGCGTCGGCGGCCCCAATTCCCCTGGGGCGGTTTGG
>SXRM01000215.1 GCA_005792545.1 Pseudomonadota bacterium
CGAGCAAGACGGCATCTGGCCGGAACTTGCGGACCGCAGCAGCGACATCTGCGGTGAACGACACCCGCTGGCATTCGACAGGCTGGTCGCCCGGGTGCCTCGCCAACACATCGGGCAAGTGTGTGTCGTCGTCCACGATCAGCACGCGAGTGGGCGCTCCGCCGAGCTTCGCCGACAGGTAGGCGACTAGGTCGCCACCCGCCCGCACAACAATTTGAAAACGCTCAGCATCTCTGGCTTCTGGCAAGCGCCGCAGTTCGGATACGGCGTCTTGCAGCAAATCCAGCGACCACGCCCCCGCGCGCGCCACGACCTGGCGGGCATCCAGATTGGGCAAAAGGGAGAGCAAGAACGCGAGGCGCGCGTCCTCTGCAATCGTCACCTCCGGCACCGGCAAGTTCGCCTTGGGCTGCGCCATGCGATCCGCGGCCGCGCGGCCGACCAGTCGCGCCAAATGGTTGACCCCGAGGTGCCCGAAAATAACTGCGTTGCCTTTGGCGAGGCGCGACACCAGCTCGGGCGGCAGCGCTGGCTGACCGTGCTCGTTGCCCACATCCTGGCGGCGGCGCGCGGTGGCCAGGACCTCAAACACCACGGCTGCCGGCGCGTTGCCCGCATGTAAGACGCCGCTATCGTTGGCATTAGCAAAAAACTCGCGACCCAGGTTGGTGGTCACAACGACCCAACAGTCTTTGAACGACACTGTCTTGCCAAGCTTCTTGTCCAACGCCTCGCCCTTGTCCAGTACCGCAAGCAACGCCAACAGCGCGGTCTCGTGGGCTTTTTCGAGCTCGTCGAACAACACCACGCACGACGGGTTGTCTTGAACGAAGCCGGTCAACGCACCAGGCTGCGCGTCCTTGTAGGTCGGCTCAAATCCGAACAGCCCTTCGTGCTGCTGCGGCCCAGCATAGTTGCCCATATCAAAACGCTTGAATGCCGGTTTGGCCCCCTCCAGGGTCGCCACGGCACTGCCAAACGCCTCGGCCAGCATGGTCTTGCCGACGCCGGGAGGCCCAAGGAACGTCAGAATGCCGCGCGGCCCCGCCGCCTCGCGCCCGACGCAACTGCGAAAATAGGCCTGCCCCAGCATGTCGACTGCAGCGTCCTGGCCAATCACGGCATCGGCAAGCGTTCGGCGCAGCGACTCTGCGGTTTCGCGCAGCCTCTCGAATTGGGCCAGCGCACCGCCGGACGAGGCGGCCGGCTTGGACGTCGATGAAGTATTGAGCGAGCGCAGTTCAGTCAGCAGCTTGCTGTTGTAGGCCAACAAATGGCGGACCAGCACAGCGGGCGGAACCGCGGCGTTCTCAGCGGCGGCGACGGCCAGCGCTGCACGCAGCTCCGGTTCAACGGTTAGTGCCCGTGCCGGGTCCGGGGACGAGGCTGCCGCTGGACCCAAGGCCTTGATCGGATCGGGCCATTGCAAAGTGCGATCGGCGGCAGACTGCGACGGAAAGATGACGCCGGCGACGATGGCATCACTTTTGGCCAGATACAGGCCGACCGCAATGTCGTCGATGCCAATCGACGCGCTGTTGCGTGCCACAGCCGCCTTCTTGGCAAGGTTGATGATGGTCTGTGTGGCGGCGTCGTAGGTGCTCATGGTCAGTTCCGCTCAAGGCAATGCGCGGCGAGTTTGCCAGAGAGGCCGAGGGCGTCAACGGCCGGGCGTGCTGGGTTGTGCCCTTCGTCACTTCTCAACGCGTGCCAGCCGGGTTACGCTTCGACGCATCAGGAGTCCCCCATGCGCTGCCCGCACTGCACCACCATTCTCACCGCTGTAGGCGACTGGCACATCTGCCCAAAGCACGGCCCTATCGCGGCCGATGCCGCCCTGACCGACGACTTCGCCCGTCGCACTCCCGCCGAAAGCCGCGTCCTCGACAGCTTTCCCGCCGTGGTCGCGCGCGCCTACCTGGGCGTGCTCGAGCCCGACAACGCAGCCGCGGGGCTCAAGAACCTGCTGTTTTGTGGCGAGGCCACTTTGCAAGCCGCGGCGCTGATAGCCGGTAGCCAGTTCCTGCGCAGCGACCGCCAGATCGAGGCGTGTGCCAAGGCCATGCGCCGCCTGCAAAACCCGGCGCTGGATGCGTGGATCACCGCCGTCGCCACCCTGGGCAAGCACCTGCACGGCGCGCGGCCGGTTCCTGGCTGGCCACCTTTCGCGGATGGCGGGCCGTTGTCTGCGCGCCTGCACGATGCCATGCGGGCCGCGACCGACCTGCGCACCGGCGCCGACGAGCCGCTGCTGGAAGCCTTTCGGCTGTTTCGCAACAAGCAGTCGGGCCACAGCCACGGCTGGGTGGAGGCGGCATGCAAGGTTCTGCTGGCGCAGTGGCGGCCGGAGCTGGACCGCCTGCTCGCGCATTTCGATGCGCTGGCCGAGGTGCAGTTGCTGACCCAGGCCGACGATGGCGTGGTGGTACTCAATGGCGTTCGCCCGCAACCGGCGTCGGCGGCGCAGTTGGCCGTCTCGGGACTTGGCGCAGCGCTGGCAAGTCACGAAGTCGTGGCGCTCGGCCCGCACGGCGCGGTCTTGCCCCTTGTGCCCCTTTTTGCCACCGACCCGCGCGGCGCTGCGGACCGCCAGTTCGCTTACTTTGGCCACGACCGCACCCAGGTCACCTACTACGGCGCGCTGTCTGCGCTGCACCGCCAGGACGCACTGGCTGAGCTACTGGCCGCGCTCGCCGCCAAGCGCATCGACCCGCAGGCCAGCCGGGACGAGTTTCAGCCGTGGAACGCCGCCGCGTGGGCGCGTACAAGCAGTCGGGGCACGTTGGAGCTTCTGCGCGGCGTCAAATACTTGCCCGCCACCTATGTCGCGCGGTCCGGGGTGGACGATGCCGTGCGCCATTGGCTCGGCGAGGGCAAAAAGGCGGCGTTGCTGCTGGCGGCCGATGCCGGCGCGGGCAAAACCTCGCTTTTGTGTCGGCTGGCCGAAGAGCGGCTGGCGGCCGAACCCAACGATGCCGTGCTGCTGGTGCTCGGCGGCGATGTGCAGCACGATACCACGGCGGGCGGCCGGCTTTTCGCGCGGGTGCGCACTGGGCTCGGGCTGGCGAGCGACCCGGCGCTGGCGTTTGCTAGGTTTGCAGAACTGCTGGAGGCGTGGCGGCTCAAAGCCCGCCGCGACGACCACGGTGTTGGCCGCCGCCTGGTGTTGCTGGTGGACGCGGTCAACGAGGGCAACGACCCAGCGAGCCTGCTGCGCGAGGCGACCGACCTGGCGCACGAGGCGGGTGAGGTCAACCGCAAAGTCGGGCGACCTTGGGTGCGGCTGTGCCTGTCGATGCGCAGCGAGTACGTGTTTGCCCTCAAGGAGCGCGATGCTGCGCCGGAGGCGCCGCCGTTTCCGCACGCGCAGGAGTTTGCCCCCCACCGCGATGAGATGGGCAAGGCGTGGCCGTGGTTGACGGTGCGGCCGTTCAGCGCGGTTGAGGCTGCCGAGGCGTATGCGTTGGGCCGGGCGTACCTGCCGGGGCATTGCGCGACGACCTGGGAAGATTTGGAGGCGCCCACGCGCGCGCTTTTGCATCACCCGCTGCGCCAGCGGCTTTTCCATGAGGCGTTTACGGGCGACAAAGCACCGCAGGGCATGGCGGCCGAAACGGCGCTGTGGTCGGCGTGGCTGGAGCGGACGTTCGCGGGCGACGACGGCGCGCGGCTGCGCGATCTCGCGCTGGAGTTGGCCGACGTGTGCATCGATGTCGGCCACAACACGCTGCCACCCGAGTTTGTTGCCCAGCACCGGGCAGTGTGGCAGCGCGCGCAAGAGGCGGCGGGTCAGGAGGTGACGGGCGAACTGGATCCCGTGCAGCAACTGGCGGCGGCCGGCTTGCTGCGACGGGCCGAGGATGACGGCTACGACTGGCTGGCCGACGCGTTAGCAGAGGCGGTGTTTGTGCTGGCGTTGCGGCGGCGGGATCCCGCGGTCAGCGCCGCGAGTTTGGCGGCGTGGGTGGCGTTGCCGGCGACCGCGCGTCTCGATGGGGCGCTGGTGCGCGTGGGTGTGGGCCTGTGGCGGGCGGGCCGCGGCGAGGCGCTGGTGGCGTGGTTGGCAGCGGACTACCGGCGGGCGAGGAAACTGGTCAGTGAAGTGGTGTTCGCGGTGGCGCCGTTGGGGGTGCCGGGCGAGATTGCCGAAGCTGCGGGACATTTCGGGCGCGAGGTGCAGGAGTTGGCGGACGCGGCGGTGGCCAGCGGGTCGGCGGTGCGGATTGAAAGGTTGAACCATGCCTTGATGTGGGATGTCGGCGACAAGCTTGAGTACCGCCTGGGTGCGGCGTTGGCGGTAGGCGCATTGCGGCGGGGTAGTGTGTGGCTGGCGGAGGCGGCTGCGCCGACGGAACCGTCCAAGCTGCGTGGCGCTGGACACGGCAGCGCTTCAGGTGGGGCGGACAAGCAAGCAAAGGTGCCGCAAGATATGGAGCGTGTCCAGCCGTGGTGGCGTCGGCTGTTGAACGCCTTGGGCAAGCAGACTCCTGCGGCCGAGGGTCGCAAGGAACCCGATGCCGGTGCTGCGTTGGGCTGGGAAGAGAAGGTTCGTCTGCGCGACCTGTCGATTTCGTACAACAAGCTCGGCGACCTCGACCAGCGCAGTGACCCGGCCCGCGCGCGGGTGTGGTTCGAGAAGGACCTGGCCATTGCCGAACGCCTCGCAGCGCTGGAGCCGGACAACACCCAGTACCTGCGCGACCTGTCGATTTCGTACGACAAGCTCGGCGACCTCGACCAGCGCAGTGACCCGACCCGCGCGCGGGTGTGGTTCGAGAAGGGCCTGGCCATCC
>SXRM01000216.1 GCA_005792545.1 Pseudomonadota bacterium
AACCGCGCGCCGGCCAAGACCCAGAGCGCGCTGCTCGAGGCCATGCAAGAGCGCCAGGTGACCATCGAAGGGCATACCCAGACGCTGCCCGACCCGTTCCTGGTGCTCGCGACCCAAAATCCTGTAGAGCAGGAAGGGGTGTACCTGCTGCCGGAGGCTCAGATCGACCGCTTTCTGGTTCGGCTGCGCCTGGACTACCCGACCGCTGCGGACGAAGTGCGGATGCTGCAGACCTACGACCGGCCGGTGGCGCAACTGCGGGCGGTAGCGACGGTCGACGAGTTGCTGGAATTCGCCTCGGTCGTCGACGCCGTGCATGTCGAAGAGCGCCTGATGGGCTACATCGTGCGGCTGGTGCAGGCCACACGGCAGCACGCGCGCGTGGCGCTCGGCGCGAGTCCGCGGGCAAGTCTGGCGCTGCTGCGGCTAGCAAAGGCATGGGCACTGCTGAGCGGCCGCGAGTTCGCCACGCCCGACGACGTGCGCGCGCTGGTCGGCCCGGCGCTGGAACACCGCATCATGGTCACGACCGACGCCGCCATCGAGGGTGTCAGCGCCGCTGTGGTGGTGCACGACGTGGTCGCGCGAACCAAGGTCATCGAACCCATCACCGGCGTGCAGATGCCGGTCGATCTCGACTTGATGGCGCCTCCCGCGTAATCGACGTAGATGCACACGATTGTTGCTCACTTCAAACCGCCGGCCGTTGCGCCGGCCGCTTGGGGCTAGCCATCATGCTGCTGCCACTTGGCCGACTGGTGCTCGGAGCTGCGTTGGCGCTGCTCGGCGCGGGCGTGGTGCTGGGCGTGCCAGGCGTCGCGCTGGCGGGGGCGTTGGCGGCCGGAGCGCTGCATCTGGAGCTGCGCCGACTGCGCCGCGGCCTAGCGATGGGTGAGCCGCCGTGGCAAGTCCTTGCGCGCTGTGAGGTCGTCGGGCACGGTCGGGGCGACAGTGGCACGGAGCGCTCGCATCGGGTGGGCCGCGACGTGCCGCTGGTCCTGCAATTTAGCGTGCCGGCCGACGTAGATGGCGCGCAACTGGACATCGATCGCGTGTGGACAAGTCCGGGTCTTGCCCTTCGCGGCGACGGCGCGGCCACGGTCATTTTGCGCAGCCCCGGTGCCCAGTTGCGTTTGGTGGTATGTCCGCAGACAGCGGCGGTGCATCGCGTCTTGGGCGTCCAGGGCCGCTTGATGGACCGCAACGGACTGATGCAGGCGTTGGTGTTCTTGCCTTCCGCCTGTGAGCTCGCGGTGTTGCCGCGTTCATTGCCGATCGACCTGCGCTCGGTGGCCGAGACCCGCCGCATGTCGCCGCGCAGCGGGCACGGCCAGCGACCCGACAAAGTGCCGGGCGCCGGCGACGACCTGCGCGAGCTGCGTGAGCACATGCCCGGCGATCCCTTCAAACACATCGCCTGGAAGGCCTCTGCCACGCGTGGCCGCCTGATGGCGCGATCTTTTGAGCGCGAACGCACGCGCTCGATGTACGTCGTCTTGGAGACCGGCGCGACCATGCGCGACGGCGTCGCTGGCAAGGGCCCATTGGACCAGGCGGCCGATCTGGTGCACTCGCTGGCCGAGGCCTGCGCGCGCACCCACGACCCGTTCGGGCTGGCTTTGGTCGATGGGCGGGTGCTCGAGACGCGGCCGGTGCTCGAAGGCCTCGCAGCGCTTGGGTCTGCCGATCGCGCGCTGCTCGACATCCGCCGCGCGGTCGCCGACGACCTGGCGCCAATGGACGAAACCGCGCTGTTTTCGGTGGTGACCCGCTACTTGCTGGCCGTCGAGCGGGCGCCGCTGCCGGTGCTCGTTGGTGCTGGCGTGCCACCCCACGTCGCGCTGACCGGCCCGCACGTGCGACAGCGCGTCGTGATGGCCGCTCTGTCCCGGTTGCCACCGCGGGAGCGCACCCCGGTGTTGCGCGGCCCCGAGCCGAGTGCGCGCTCTGACCTCGCAATCTTACGGCGGTTTTGCCGCGCCACCGATCTGCCGCTGCCTTACCGTGGCCAGCTGCCGGCCGATCAGCGGGTTGCGGGCCTGGTGGCCGGGGTGCGCAGTGCCATGACCGCGCGCAAGGGTCCGTTTGCGCTGGTGGTCGTCTCAGATTTCCGCGGACTTTCCGGCCAGTTGGCGCCGCTCATGACCAGCTTTGCCCATGCCCGCCAAGCCGGGCACCGGGTGATGGCGGTGGCGGTACGCGAAATCGACGAGGGCGAAGTGCTGGACCTAGTCGCCGACGCTGACGACGTGGACGCCGCCCGCGGCCTGGTGCGAGCCGACCATGCCGCGCGCCAACAGTTGCTGGACGAGCTGGAAGACGGCTGCCGTCGGGTCGGGGCCGTGTTCCAGGGCGACCCTAATCCGAATGAAATCGCTGCGTTATGGAGGTACGGCTAAAGCCGACGCCATTATTCGCGGCTCCCCTGTGAATTCAGCGGCTTGAACAATGGGGGGGTATGTTAACGGCTTTGGCAGGATCGACCGGCCGCGTCATCCAAATCAGCAGAGGGAGGCCGACAAAAGCCAGCGCGGCATCGAGCGCCAGGGTCGTGGGATAGCCCCAGGCTTCGGCGGCGCGGCCCTGCCAGCGGGCGGTATAGCTGATGGTCAGGTTCATCAGCGCCATGTAGGCGGTGAACTGCGTGGCCGCGACCGCAGGCGTGGTCACGTCCATGAAGAGCGCGGTGCGCGTGCCGTACATCAGGCCCTGTGGCACCGCGAAAGCCAGCGTCGCTACCCACAGCGCCGTGACGAGTTCAGCGGGCACCTGCGGTCGGTTGGCGGCGTCGGCAGCAACCGGCATCACCCAGCCGAACTGCTGCATCTTCCAAGCCAGGTAGACGGTCGGCAGCGCGGTCGCGGCGAGGTAGATGGCCAGCATGCGCCGCCTGCCGAGACGGTCACTGATGTAGCCACCGGCGATGCAACACCCCGCCGACAAGATGGTGGTCAGCAGGTTCATGTGCGCAATCTGGTCGTCGTCCAGGCCAAGTTCGACGCACAGGTTGGACTGCAATGCCAGCGACAGCGCCATCGACCCCGCAGGCAGCAGCGCAAACGCCACGCCAGCCGCCGCCGCACGCGAACCAGTGAACGCGGTCTTGGTGTCGCGAATGAACTGCCAGACCTCGCCGAGCGCCCGCCGCAAGCCGTCGCCCGGGCCATGCTGCCGCGGCGGGTACTCGGGCTCTTTGAGCTGCACCACCACCGCGAGCGTGATGCTCAGGATGGCCGCGCCGACCAGTCCGAACCCTGCCATCCACGCGCCACGCGCGCCCAGCGTCTCGGTCAAAAACTCGCGCAGATACAAGACACCAGAACCGCCGATGGTCTGGCCCAGGTAGGCCGCGCCGAACATCAGGCCATTGGCAACGCCGCGTTCGTCCTCAGGCAACACCTGGCATGCAAGGGCGTCAATGGCCACGTCTTGGGTCGCGCCGAAAACGTTGTGCAGCATGATGACTGCGGTGAACAGGGCGAGGTTCTGGACCGCGTCGACGCCGGCAGCGACCATCAGCGTCGCGACCATCGCTAGTTGCGCACCCAGGATCCACGCGCGACGTCGCCCGAACCGGTCTGGCGCGAATACGTCGACGATCGGCCCAATGAGCCACTTGAACGCCCACGGCAAGTACAGCGACCCGATAAAGCCGCCAATGGCCGCTGGCCCCAGGCCCATGCGCTTCATCTCGGTCGCGCAAGCGGTGGCGGTAAAGCCGAGGGGAATGCCCTCGGTCAAGTACAAGGCGAACAACGTGGTCAGGCGGCCACGGCGGGTTTGCAGCAGGTTTGCCATGGGCCAAGCGTCGCCGGGTGCGGCGCGGGTGTCAAGGTGTGATCACACCGGTCGAGCGAGGCGCGACAGCGCATCCATACGATAGATGTACGTGTTAATTCATGGACCTGAACAATGGGGGGGTACGTCCAACTCACGCTCCCATTGCGTCCAAAACGGCCTGTTCAAAAGCGCGCGCATCGCCCCGGAAGGCGGCCAACTCGGTGACTCCAAACGCGCAGCCCACGCGACCGCCGCGCAGCACCAGGGCCCGGTCCGCGAGCGCCAGCGTGGCCTCAGCGAGATGGCTGGCCAGCAGAAAGGCCGTGCCCGAGGCGCGGCGACCGCGAATCAACTCGCGCAGCGCCAACGCCGACCGCACGTCGAGCCCGGTGTGCGGCTCGTCGAACATGGCGAGGGGCGTGTTCGCCAACAGACCCAGCACGAGCGCGCACTTGTGCTGCATGCCACCGGACAGCGCCCGCACTGGTACGTCCAACACGTCGCCCAAGCGCAGCGCGGAAGCCAGGGCCACCATTTCGGCCGGCCATGCCGCAGTTGCGAGTCCGCGGAACGCAGCCAGCGCCTCCGCGTGGTCGCGCAAACTGGCCAGAGGGGCCAAAGCTGGCCGCTGCGACACGTAGATGAGGCCCCGGCGCGCCCGCTCCGGCTCGCGGCCAAGGTCAATGCCCAGCACCTCGACGGACCCGCCGTCCAGGCCAAGCTCTCCGGCCAGTGTCCGCATCAGCGTGGTCTTGCCGGCACCGTTTTCGCCGAGCAGCACCACGATCTCGCCGGTGCACAAGTCGAGGTCAACGCCGTCGACCACGGCGCGCGGACCATAGCGGCGGACGATCCCTGAGGCACGCAAAACGGTGGTCATTTCGCGCTCCCGGGACCAAGCGCCAATGCGCACACGACCCATGCGGTGGCCCGCGTCCAGCCGACCCAGCGCGGCACCGGCCCCAATTGCAGGGTCAGGGCCGTGCCCAGCCAGGCGCCAACGCCAAGGCCAAAAAGCGCCGCGGCCGCCAGCTGACTGCGCCCGGAGAAGGCAGCCGCCAGGGCACACAGCGTGCCAGTCGCGGCAAGCGTGAGGCCGATGCGCCGCTCCGCGCGGGCAAGGTCCGCCTGCGCCGCGCCCAGCCACTGCGCCGCACTCCACGCATCCAGGTCGCGCAGTGCCAACCGTCGGGTCGCCCCCAGGTAGCCGAGCGCTGCAGCCACAAGCGCCAGATCGAGCGGCCACAACGGCCCGAAAGCCGCAACGGCCAGCGCCACCGCGGCCATCACGATGGGCGACAGCGGGTCATGGCGACTCAGCGCGAGCCCAAGCCAGCGCCCGGCACCGCCAGCTTTGCAGGCATAGCCCAGCCAAACGGGCAACCCGGGCATCACCTGAGCCGTCGCGAACCGCGTCGCGTGCGCCACCTGAACGGCGCGCAAACCGGTGAACAACTCTGGCCCCTGATAGGGCAGCCAGTTGCGGACCAGCATCCAAGCTGCGCAGACCGCAATGACGATTACAACTGGCGTCGAAATTGGGACTTCAAGCCCACGCGCCCCCCACCAAGCCGTTAACACGACCACTGGCACCATACCAACCACAAAGCCTTGCGCCGGCGCATAGATGAGCTGCGCGGCATCCGCAGGCCCAAAAGTGCCGCCGCCTGCGAGCGCCTCCGGCACTTTGCGCCCCTGGCCCATCGCGCGCAGAGCGCCCAGCAGCGCGTGCAGGGTCGCCAGCCACACGCCGACCATGGCCAGCGCGACGGTCAGCGCCACCGGCCCGTGCCATGGCATGCCATCGGTGCGCAGCGACATGCCAACGGGAGCCAGCAATCCCGCGACCAGCCAGGCAAACGAAGCGCGCACGCCCTGCGCCACCGCCGTCACAGCAGAATCCCCCAGCCACTGCCGCGTCGCCCACTGTGGCGGGGTAGTCACGCGGTCCAGCAGTAGCACCGGCCAGGCGACGGCAAACACCGCCGCAGTGCGCAAGGTCAGATCCGTGATGTGTTCAACACGGGTGTTGGCCAGCGCCGCGCCAATCAGCCAGCCCAGGCCCAGGCTCGCGAGCGCCACGCCCAACCATGGCGTTCGCGCGACCTTGGCTTCAAACAGCGCGGCCACGATGCGCGCGGCCTACTGGGGCAGCACCAGCTCGCACTTGACCTGCTTGATGGCCTCGGTCTTGAGTGCCTCGAACAGCGGGTCACCATCGTTCTTTTTGGCGATTTCCTGCTCTTCCTTGGTAAAGGCCTTCTGGTCCCAGATCAACTGCTCAGCGTCGACCTTGCCCTGCTGGCTTTTGGCCTCGTATTCCTTGGTGAGCTTGAGGCAGTGCAGCTCTTTGAGCACCACGAGGTAGCGGGTCTGGATGGTCCGCGGGAACGGCAGCAGGTCAAAGCCTGCGTTGTCGATGACCAGCTTACCGTCGGGCATGCGCTTGAATTTACGCAGGGTCCACTTGTCGGCTTCCAGCTTCTTCTTGTCGAGGTCGGGCGGCAGCGGGTCGTCGTAGAACACGATGTTGCGCTGCTCGTAGCCCGGTGCCCACAGCCGGATCTCATAGACCCACGACGAAACAGCCACGGTCTTGACGTTCTTGGTCGGGTCAGGCTTGTCCTCTTCGCCTTCCTTGTGCTTGTTGGTGCCAGCCTCTTCGGCCGCGATGATCTTGGCGACATCGTCCGCGGACAGGCGCTTGCCGTTGCCGTCGGCCTGCTCCTTTTCGAGCATCGGCAGGTTCTGCACGCTCATCGGCAGCGTCAGCGATTGGTTCTTCTTGGGCCACCACGAAATCGGACCGGTGGGCGGCACGGGCGGCGGCGGCGGGGGCGGGGCCGGCGGCGGTGGC
>SXRM01000022.1 GCA_005792545.1 Pseudomonadota bacterium
ACTCGGGCACGGGGTCCAACCCCGCGTACACGGGGCGCTCCTGCGGTGAGTCGCCGTCAAAGCGTGTGGCGCCGGTCCAACCCCGCGTACACGGGGCGCTCGCGGCGAACGGCCAAGTGGGCCTGGGCAAGAAGGGTCCAACCCCGCGTACACGGGGCGCTCTGTCACTTCGCTTTGCAGGTCGCGCCAAATTTGGGTCCAACCCCGCGTACACGGGGCGCTCGTACGGCAACGACAACGCCCACATGGCCGAATGGGTCCAACCCCGCGTACACGGGGCGCTCCCTGTGGCGTATTACACCACAGGCCGTTCCATCGCACGATCCCGCTGCCGCTCTGTCTTCGGTCTCCTTACTCCACCGGCGGCACAGGCACCGGCTCCGGCACCGGCGGCTCCGGCGCCGCGGCCTCTTCACCGGTCGTTTTGCGCACGGTCGGCCGCAGGTACTCCGCCAACCGCACTTCGCCGGCCAGACGAAAGAAGTGCTCGCCGATACCGGCCGCGAACACGTACGCCTGCTGCCAGGCCGCCAGCGCGTTGTCGCGGTCCACCAGCGCGCCTTGCAACTCACGCGCCTCCGTCGCGACGCCGTCCATGGCCAGGTCAAGCGCTTGCGCCGCCGCGTTCACTGCCACCAGCACGCCAGCGGTCGAAAAGACGTTGCCAAAGGCGTCTTTGTTTTCTTGCGGCTTGTCGTTGAGCATGCGCGCAGCGTTGCGCAATGCCGGCAGCACTTGGGTCGGGTCGCGGCGCAACTCGCCGGCCACGCCGTAGGCTTGCGGCGCACCGGCACCCAGGCCGGCCAAGAGCGCGGCGCGCGCCAACTGCATGGTCGTGACGCCCGCATCTGTCGCTGCATCGCGACGCTCGCGCGGGCCCTGGTCGTCCGCCTGCTCGGCCGCGTACAGTTGCTCCGCGCCTTCCAAGCTGGCAGTGGCGGTCTTGAGCGTCGCGCTGGCGCCGGCCAACACGGCAGTGATGACTTCGCCGGGCAGCGCGGGCGCAGTGGCCGCGAGCGCAACCACCACACGCGGCGCGTGCAGGTCAATGGCCTTGGTCACCGCTCGCGCGGTCTGGATGCGTGCCGCCACCCGGGCACTGGGCTTACCGTTCATGGATCCCCCTTGTTGCGCTTGAGACGCGGCAAGCTCGCCGCGGCGACGATGGTACGGCATGTGCCGCCACGCGCAAATGCCACGCAGGCATGGCGACGCGCAGTAGTTGCCGGGTATTGGGCTTGCGGCGGCCCCGGCAGCCATTGCGCTTTGGTGCGGGCTGTGCGCGACCAGCCCGCCACGCGCCAGGTGTCGGCGCGCTGCCTGCGTGGCGGCGGCGGGTCGGGCGACGTGTTCGCGCAACACCTGATCGGCACCCGATCACGGGCTGGATCGGCGGATCAGCGCGATTTCGGCAGTTGAGAACACGCTGCGCACGGCGGCGCATGCGGTCTTGCGCGCCAGACTGGCGCCATACGCTCGCGCAACGCCTGCCGGCGACGCCGAACGGGCAATACCCGCACACGTGACCGCCACCGGGCATGGCGGTGGCGCCATCACCGCCAGCCACCCGGCGGCTTGCCATCCTGCTTTGCCGGCCCAGGTGCCGTTGGCCGGCCGGGCGACGGCAATACGGGTTTATCGTCTGTTTTGGATTCGGTTTTCAAAGAACGTTTGCGCAGACCAAGCTTGACCAGTTCTTCGCCGTCCAATGGTGTGCGCGACAGACACAGGCCGTCGACTTCGTGCAGTTCACGGGCCGGCACGCCAAAGCCCAGCGTGTCCAGGCCGCCCGGTTGGCGGTTGTCTTGCCAAATCAGCGTCACCGCGCCACCCGTGGCCATTTGCCAGTCGTTGAGCACCTCAATGATGCGCCAGCGCACGCCGTGGGTCATCCGCGGGCCCACATAGACACCGGGCGCAACTTCGACCATGACAGAGGCCAAAAACCCGCGAATCCGCGGAGCGACATCGCGGGTCACCGCCACCGTCATCGGCATGGGCTACTCCTCGGGCAGCGGCGCGTCCGGCTCAGCCGCGCGCGGCGGCGCCTGCAATTCGTCGGGCGCCGGGCGCCTGGGGTCCAGGGTATCTGCGCGCAGCAGGTACTGGATTTTCTCAATCATCTGCGTCACCAACTGCACGCGGCGAAACTCGCGGCCGCATAGGCGGCGCACTTCGCGCTCCAGCGACAGTCTGTCGTTGGCCCGGCACGCCTTGGCGGCGCTAAACGCCACTGGCAAGGTGATGGCGTCGCGGTACAGGTCGGCGATGTCGAGAGCAAACGCATAGCCCGAGTCTTCGTGGATGAACCCCAACTGCGGCAGCGCGCCCACCGCCGCGGTCGCCGTTTGCGCCGCCGCCACCACCGCGGTGCTGGCATGGTTCAGCGCCTGGTTCGGCAGGTCGTCGCCATCGGGGTTGTTGCGGTCATACTTGCGGCCGCGCCAAACGATGCCCACGCGCTCGGCGATGCGCTGATACGAAACCTTGGCCCGGGCGCCTTCGATGCCGCGCAGGGTGTCCAAGTCGCTTTCCGGAAAAATCTCGCCCAAACGCAGCGCATACATCTTGCGCGCAATCGCCACCCGCAGCGCTGGGTCGGCCCACCATGTCGCCTGGCGCCGCGCCAGACGGCTATCGTCCGGGCCAAACGGCATGCTGGCGTACAGCCGCACGCCGTCTTCGCCCACGCAAAGCAGCGCGGTGCCATGCCGGCACAGCAGGCGCAGCGCATCGTGCGACACCGTGCAGCCGGGTTGCAGCAAAATGCACGACACGGTCTGGTAGGCGATGTCGTAGGCCCCGGCCGGCAGGTCGTCGTCGCCAGCGGTGGCAAAATGCAAGGTGCCGTCTTCGGCGGTCAGGCGGCCGCGGCCGAGCCACAGCAGGCCGGCGCGGTCGCTGTGCGGTACCCGCGCGGTTTCAAGGCCCAGGCGTCCGGCGAGCATGCTTATTCGGGGGTGGCAGCGATGAGGGCTTCAGGCCAGGTGACGCAAGCTTGTGCGGCGGCGAGGTGGTCGGCCAGGTCGGCGCGGTACCTGTCGGCTTCGATGAACATCGCGCATTTGAACACGACGGCGTGAAGGGACAACGTGACCCTTTGGCGGGCGGTGATCGGCGGCACGGCACCACGGGACTCAAGCAGCTCAGCCAATTCAACGAGGTCGTGAATTCTGTCGGGCGTGGACCCCGTCTGTGCATTTGCGCCTTTCAGCGCCTTTTCAGCGGCTTGTTGACAAAAGTAGCCACAAAGCCTGCTGTGCAACGCCGCATTGCGGAGCAAAACTGCTGCACCCGCCAGGTCGTCTTGCGCCAACTGCAACCAACCTTGGCCGATACGGCGCTTGCTAAGCGGTTGCACGGTATAGTTCCTTTGCCGAAGAACGGATGGCGTGCTCTGTCGTGACGTTGCAATTCGACCAGCTTTCCCAACGCGACGACTCGAACACCAAAACGTCAATTGGTACGCGTAGACCCAACAAGGCCATGCGGATGTCGATCATCAGCCGCCATGGATCCTGGCCATCGGCAACGATGACCGCAAAGTCGTAGTCGGAATCTGCCGATGCCGTGCCCTTGGCACGACTGCCAAACAGCAATAGCTGCTCTGGCGCGAACTTGCCGACGATGACCCGCTTGATTTCGGCGATGGTGCGCCGTTCTGCCGTCTTGGCTGCTCGCTTCATGGTCGCCTCGACCAACCCACGCGTTGTTGGCTGGATTCGCCCAACAGCTTACGCCGCCGCCGCCCGCCGAACCAACACCATGCCGTGGCCGAAGGCCCGGTGGCGACCAATCCCGCGGCCCAGCAGCGCGTGAAAACCCGTGCCATCGCTGACGGTCAGCTCGCCGCTGAACTCGGCTTCCGGCAAGGTCATCAGCCGGGTACCGCGCCGCGCTTGCAGTGACCCGAGCACCGGCGTGCCTTTGCGGTAGACCGGCGCCAACTGCCAGCCGTCCAGCCGGCAATGCGCCAGCGCGGCCCCGCCCAGGTTGGCGAACTGCTTGTCCAGCCAGGCCACGTAGACTTCTTCGCGGCTCTTGGCGCTGTCGATGCCGGCGTGCCTTACTTCAGCGTGATACGCGTCGAGCTCAAGGTCGCGCTCTTTGCCGTCGGGGCTGATTTTGTGGCCGCGCACCGTCGGCCGGGCGCGCACGCTGAACTGCAGGCGTTGCCCCACCCGCCATTGGCTTGGTTCCGGCAGCGGCTTGCTGTCCAAGTGAACCAGTGCGCCGTCGGCCATCGCCCGCGGACGCGCCGCCAACAGGTCCGGGGCGGCGTGCAGCGAGTAACCCAGCACCCGCAACTGCCTTGCGCCCGGCAACATCGGCTGCAGAGCAAAGGGCTTGGGCGCATGGTCCGGGCCCAGCGCCGCAAACAGCGCGGCATGGACGGCATAGCCAAGGTCGGCGTCGGCCAAAGCCTTGCCGTCGTGACGGACGGCGCGCCACAAGCCCGGCAAGTCAAAGCGCAGGTCCAGCAAATGCAAGGGGGTGTGGGTCATGCGGCCTCCGTCATGGGCAGGCGACCGTGGCGAATCCGCCGCTCGCCCACGTGGATCTGGTTAAGCCAATCGCGCTCTTCGGTCACCGAGAGTTCTTCGAACTGGCGGTCGCCCGTGGGATGGTCTTCCTCGCCCGGCCACCACAGCGCCGCAAACTGGCCCGCTTGCGCCGGCTTAGAGCCGGGGCGGTCGCGGCGGCAGGCTTGGTTGGGCACGCTGGCCGGGAGCAGAGCGGCGACTACGGTTTCGGCTTGGACAACGGCGACGAACAGCGGCGCAGCCGGCGGGCAAGACTTGCGGCCCAGGAACAGGGGGCGCGCTGGGCGTTGGATGGCGGTGGCCAGCTCGGCGATGGTGGGGCCGTCGCCGGAGGCCAGGCCGATGGCGACGGCGTACACCGCGTCGGCGTAGTGGTCTCGCCAGCGCTGGTGGGTGCCGGTGGCGTTGGCCGGCGCGCCAGCGCGCTCCTCAATAGCGCCGCGGGTAGTCCAAGATACAGCGCCAAAACCTTGTTCTGACTTGCCGCCGATGGCCCAAAGATGGCGCTGGCCCAGGTCGACGGTCTGGTACTCCGTCATCGGCTCGCCAGCGCGGTCGCGCCGCGCGGCCCAGGTCAGTCGGGTCTGCAACCCCTTCATCCTCTCCAGGTCGGCACGTCCATAACCCCAGCCGAGCGCATTGGCCAGCAGGCCCGTGAGCATCGACCGACTGGGATGGGGCGCCGTCTTGCCCAGCGAATCGACGGTTGGCGCGCCAAACGACAGCAGTGGCGCATCCAAGCGCAAAACGAGTATGTCGCGCATGGGTTACTCCATCGTGGCAAGAGCTGCGAAGTCCGCCACTTCTGCCAGCGATGCCGCGAGCGCTGCCTCGGGCAGTCCCAGCTTGCCTTTGGGACCGATCGCCGCGCCTTTGCGCTGCTCGCCAGTGGCGTACATGCCGTCCATCTCGGCCAGGTGGCCGCCAAGGGCGGCATAGGCATTGGCCAGCACGTCGGGCCGTTCGCTGACCGGCTTCAAGAACGCGTTGGCCAAGCTGCGCGGTTGGGCGTCGCCCACTTCGACCAGCACACAGTGGGCGCGGCTGAACGGCGCCGTCGAGCCCTTCTTGGCACCGGGGCTGACGCTGGCGATGGTGTGGATGAGGCGGCGCACGACTTCGGCGACCGTTTCGTCGTCGTGGTTGACGCCAATCAGGTTCTTGCGCAGCTGGCCCAGGTCGATGCAGACATAGCTGTAGAACAGGCCAGTGGTGAGTTCTGTCGAGTTGATATGGCCGCTGCCCAGCTCGCCGGCATCAGCGGTCAGGTCGTCAATCGCAGAGAAGTAGTCGCTTTCAGAGTCTTCGGCGTGCACGGTGAACGCGTGGGCCACGTGGACTGCGGCGTCGGTGCGGCTGAGAATGTCGGACGTAACCATGCGTCCGAAGACGGCCGCATCCAAGCCTTCCGCCCCGCGCTTGAGCGCCTGAAGGTTGCCAGCATCGATTTCGGACTTGATGATGTCCTTGATTTGTTTGGCGCGCTTCTTCTTGTCGGTCTGCAGAGCCGTCCCCTCACCGATCAGCTTGGCCACGGTTGCTGCAACGTGGAGCAGGTAGGCCAATTCCACTTTCCCCAAGACAGTGACCTGCTCGGTAGCACTTGGCTGGTCGCGTACTTCCTTTGTCTTCTTCCCTTTGGCGCTACCTTCCTCTGCTGGTGGCGCCGATTCGCCCGATTCCCCCAACACGGCGTCTCGCACCCAGTTCGTCGCAACCTCTGCAATCTCAGCGCTCACGCCCAGGCCGATTAGGGGTGCCCTGATCTCGCGGTCGAACGTGATGCGACTGCGAATCGCCAGGTCCATGCCGCTGATGTTAGCCAGAGAATCGGGCGTTACACCGTCCGGAATTCCTTCGCTGGTCAACCCATGCCGCCGCCAATGGCGCTTCAAGCACTGCGAACTGATGCGGGTGCGCACCGCGCCGCCAAACGGAATGCGCTTGGCAAAGCCGGCGTCGTCGCGGTTGAGCAGGCTGGCGTGGTACGGGGTCAGGGTGTGGATTTGGATGAATCGGGTGGTCATCGCGGCGCTCCTGTGATGCAAAGGTTATGTGAACTTACGGGTGTTTGGCGCTTGCCTGGCTGGTCTCAGCCCAGCCGCCTGTCTTCGGCAAAGTAGTCTCTGGCGAGGTCGCGGCGCACACCCTCGCGGTCTTGGCTGGCACCGCCCAGGCCCAGCAACCGCGCCAGGTCCGTCGCCGCAAGGGGCTCGCCCTTGCTGGCCAACTGGCCAATCACGCCGCGGACCAAGTCGGGGAGCTGCTCCGGGCTGCCGCTGAGCAGGCGGGCGAACCGCAGTTCGCTGACGCCGGCGCGGCGCAGCGCCCGCCCAAGCCCGTAGCCGCGCGCTTGGTCGGCACCCACGGTGGCGATCGCCCAGCACAGCACCGACCATGCCTTTTCGTCAGCGTCGCGTCGCTCGCCTTCGACAGCGGCGACCAGCCCTGCCGGCTCGACCACGGCGAACAGCAGCCGCCAGAAGGCGGGACGCGCCGGATCGGTCGGCTCGCCGCGCCGTAGCTGGGCCAATTCGCCGGGGCCCAGGCGGTCGATCGCCGAGACGAGTTGGCGGACGACTTGGGCCAGGCCGGGTTTGACAGGCGCGTCGGTGGCGGAAGGTCGAGCAGATACCGGGGTTTCCGTGGTCATCGGGCAGTCTCCTCGGCCACCTTGGCGGTGGACTCCTTGAAGTGGTGCTTGATGGCGCAGGCCGTCAGCATGGATTCGGCCCCGGCGATGGCCCGGTAGCGGCGCACGCCGGAATAGGGGGTGGCGGCGATGGCGGCCTCGAGGACTGCCTCGCAACTGGCTAGCAGCCAGGCCTTCCAGTTGGCGTCGGCGGCCTGCCCGTCCAGGTCGGCATCGTCCCAAAGCTGTTCGAAGAAGGCCTGGTCGACGCGTTGGTCGAACTGACCGGTCCAGCTATCCGCGGTCTTGGCGTCGGACTTGAGCTTGTCGGTCCCGGCCTGCTGCAGCTTGAGCAGTGCAGGACGCAGCACCGATTTGCGCGCCAGCCCAGCCAGTTCTACGCGGTCGCGGGCCCGCTGAGCGAGGGGATCGCCGCTCGCCAGGCCCTTGAGCCGACCGCGGACCTTGACTGGAATCCGCACCCGGCGCTCATGCAGCCCGTTGGTCTGGCCTTGGCCGCGCGCAAGTACCTGGCATTGCAGCGCTACGTCGCCCGCTACTGGTGCGTAGGCATCACCATGCTGGTATAAGCCGCCACACATCAGGTCGACAACTTTCTTGTAGTCGAAACCCTGCTCGCCGATGGTCAGCGCCTTGCCGTCCTTCAGCGCGACCGGTAGCCACGGATCGCCCAGGCGACCGTTGCGCTCTTCTGCAGCGAGACGTTTCGCCTCGGTACCTGTCGTGCGCGCCCGCAGGGTGCCGGCCTGCTCCACAATTCGGATCCGCCTGCAGATTTCCACGAAGAACGGATCGAGTTCGCCCAGATCCAGGCTGGCAGTCCCGTCCCACGGTTCGACCCACAACAGCGCCTTTGTGCCCAGAAGGCCCTGCTCTTCCGCGATTTTCTCGCGCGCAGCCATCAACAGCGCCACGTCGCGCCGCCAGCGCGCCCCCCATACGCCATCGGGCACATGCGAAATGCTGGCGCGACTGGCATAGCCGCCGTTCATACGGGCAATCCCATAGATCGTAGCGCCGCCGAAGCCATCGGACGTCTGCACGCTGCACAACCCGAATAGCCACTGTTCGGGCGACCCCAAGACCGCCGTCGCTGGCTTGACGTCATGGACCTTGGCGGTCACCAGGTAGTCGATTTCGTCTGGCGATTGCTTGAAGTCCCAGGCCTTGTCGTCGCCCTTCTTGGCGACCTTGGCGAAGCGCCCTTCCGGCAACCCCGGCTGAAAAATCGCCGGCAAGCCCAAGTCCGCCACCACCAGCGACCAAGCTTCGTCCCTGCCGTCGGTCAAATCCCGCAACCAAGCCGCCCAGTCGCCATCCGTCGCCAGCGCCGCTTCATCGGTCGTCAATCCCTGCCGCTCCAGCACGATCGCGCCCAACTGGGCCAAGAAGCAGAACCACGGCTGGCGCTGGTGGCGGCGCAGCGCAGCAAACGCCTCGATCTCGCCATCGGCCAGCTGCCGCAGAACTCCGGGCAAGGTCAATGCGGTATCCCCCACAGCCGGCAGGCGCACGCTGATAAGGGGCTCTGTGATGAAGTTGTGCAGGATGCCGTCAGCCATCGAGCTCCTCACTGGCCGCCCAAGCGGTGGCCAAACGCAAACCCCAGCGGTCATAGCGCAGTTGCAGGGGTCCAAAGCCGATGCGGAGCGTACCGCCGGGTTCCACTGTGTCAAGGGCCACGACCTCGGAACCGATGCCCTGGGCCTGCCAGCCCGGCAGGTTCAGCGTGGAGATGGTTGCGCCAAACGGGCTCTTGCGAGGGGCCGCTAGTTGTAGAGCTCGGTCTTTGGCGCCAAGCCTTGTGGCGCACCTGGCCAGGTCGTCGCGGCTATAGGCGCAGTTCTCGAATGCCTGCGAAAAATCGAGCTTGCCAGAGTGGGCAATGCTGCGCTGCGAGCCAACAGCGCCGGCGCAGTGCTGGGCGTGGAGCCGCCAGGTCGGATCTGCGTCGGCCAGCGCTGCCAAGGCCGCAGAGTGCAGCGCCGACTCGACCAACTGCCGATTCATCGCCGGCAGTTGCCACTGCGGGTGTCGCTCGATCTGTTGCCATGTGGTTTCGATCATCCGCAGGTCCTCATAGACCGTGCCGATCCCCGCCGGGCCATGCGCTTTCTTGTCTTTGCCAATCAACGGGCGAAGGTCGCGATCCGCAGGCACCAGCACCACCGCCCGCGCCTGCTCGTATCCCGCCGGCCGTGTCTGCCGGCAGTGGCGGTGCAAGCGGCCGATCCGCTGCAGCAGCACGTCCATGGGGCACACGTCGCTGATCAGCAGGTCGGCGTCCAGGTCCAGGCTCTGCTGGACGGTCTGCGTCGCCACGGCCACGGACCCGCGACTGCGGTCGCTGTTCTTGCCAAACGTCCTCTCGATCGCCTGGTCCAGGAGGGTACGGTCCTGCGCGGCATAGCGGCTGTGATGGGGCGCAGCCACCAACCTGCCATCGGCCTGCACCCCGAAAAGCAGGTCCCGATTGCCGGCCAATTCCCGCTCCACCGCTTGCTGGGTCGCCAGACACGCGGCCACCGTGTTGCGGACGACCAGCACCTTCGCGCCAACGAGCGCCGCCAGGGCCGCCCGTTTGGCCACTGCGTCGAAATCACCGATAGCGCCCAGCGCCTCTACGGCCACCGATTTCGGCGACCCGTCGGTAGTCGCTGGCTCGGTGCCGACTGCGCTCGAAAATAGGGGATACGGCACAGCCATCGCCTCGGCCAGGCTTGGCGTCGCGACCCGCCGCGAGCCTGGCGCCATCAGCCGGGCCCGGAGCTCACCGCCCAGCGTCGCAGACAGCAACAAGGCGTGCCCACCTGCCTGGACATGCCAAGCCAGCACGTGGCGCAACAGCACTTCCATGTAAGGATCAGAGGCATGAACTTCGTCGATGACCAGCAGATGCCGCAAGGCAACCGCCGCCCGCAAGTGCGCATGATTGACCTGCAGCGCCGCCAGCAGCACCTGATCGACCGTGCCCACGGCAATGGCGGACGCCAGGAATTGCTTGGGCTGCTCCGCAGACCAGCGCGAGGCACTCTCTGGCCAACCCGGCGTTTCCGGCCACAGCACTTCGTACCCGGCCAGCCGCTGCCCCGCGTCCGCATCGACCCTGAGGTAGCCCGGGACGGCCAAAACCACCGGAGGCTTGGCCGGCCCGTCGCCAAATGCCCTGTGGACTAGGCCATCCATGCGCTTGTGCAGTTGCGTCGCCGCGGTGCGGGTGGGCAGCGCAAAGTACATGCCGTCGACCAGCCCTGCCGCGTGGAGCTGGATAAAGCGGGCAAAAGCCGCTTCCGTCTTGCCTGAACCTGTCTCCGCCTCAGCGATTTCGACACTGCCCGGCGCTGGCGATTGCGCCTTAGCCACGACCTCTTGAATCCCGCGCGCGGCAAAGCTCGTAAGCCCGGCAAAACTGAGGTCGCGGCGGGCCAACGCCGCCCGCGCATCCGTCGGGTCCAGGTGCAGCGCATGCACCGCAGTGGTGGCTTGGACCCTGCTGTACGCCGCCCGGTCTTGACCGGCCTCGCTGAAGGCGAACCAGCGCATATCGGAGCCCAGCCAGTCAGCCAGCACCACGACGCCGGCAAAGGCGTGCTGGAACTGCGCGTTTTTGGGAAGCGGCGGGCCTTCGTGCCACGCGGCCGCAAACCACAGGCGGCACGACTGGACCAGTGCGGCAATCCCCGCCATGGGGTCGCGGCCCGCACGTGGTTGCCAGAGGCGGTAGTTCATGGGCTCTTTCAGGGCCGGCTCGCCATGGTGACTGATCGATGCGATGAGCAGGTTGATCGCCTCGTCTTGCCCGCTATCCCAATCGTCCAGACTCGACAACCCGCCAGGGCCGTAGAGCATGGCGCAACCGTCCGGACAGTTGTCCAGCACCGCCCGCATCTCTTTGACATGCCCAGCGGTCTGCAATGGCTGCTCAAGCGCCTTATCCTGAAACCCATGATTAAACTTGCCGATGTCATGCAATGCCGCCAGCACGCACAACCGCGCCACCGTGACCGCATCCAATTCGGCCCGGCCAGCCAGAGTCGCCAATCGCTTCCCGAGCACAGTGCGCGTCAGCAGCGCCTCGCACACCATCGCCACATCACAGCAATGGTCGGCCAGCGGGTGCCACGCTTGCACCGGCCAAACGCCGCGCGGCGCCAGCTTGCCCCAGAACTGTCGGTCAGGAACGGCTCCACGCATGGCAGGCTCGCTCCGCTGCTGCGGACACGCCGATACTCGCCGCGAGTCGTGTTGCCGTCAAGCCTGCCCACCCAGCAGCGCTGCAACGGTACGGCTGGCCTACCGCAGATACAACGCCATCACAATGTCCATTTCCTTGGGGTTGCTGCCGCCACAGTAGTCGCCCTGGGTACACGTGCACGGCTGAGTCCCCGAATCCGGGCAACTGCCCGGGTACTGACCCGAGGTCCAACCGGTGTGCTGTGCCTGATACTTGGCACCATTCGACAGGCACAGGGCGTGGATGCCCTGGTTCTTGTTGCCGGTGTACGACGACGTGCAGCCAATGCCGTTGTGGCCCTGGCCGTTGATGCCATTGTCTTTGCCGATGCCGTGGCTGCCGGCGCCGCTGGCGACGACCTGGCTGGTGGCGTCAAAGAAGTTCTTGGGCAGCGCCAGCGGGTTGGTCTCAAAGTCGCCGCCGAAGCCAGACGGATACCGCGCCCTTCCGTAAATCTGGGTGGCGGCGCCGGCAAGCACGGGACAGAAGTTGCCGTAGTTGGACCCTGCGGGGCCGTCGTCGAGCACAGTTGAGCCCGCGGTGTTCCAGGTGGTGCTGATCCAGGTCTTCTGGTAGCTCGCCGGCAGCTTGGGCATGTAGCGGTGGGCGAGGCACCGGGTCCAGCCGCCGCCGGAGGTGGTCATGTCGCAAAACGCTTGGAACGCCGGCCCGCCGCCTGGATTGATCCAGTAGACGCCGTCTTTGGCCAGTGGCGCTTTGGCGAGGATGTCTTTGCAGCTGGGCAGCGCGGCTTCTTTGCTCGACCCGGGTGCGACCACTAGCGCAATGGGGAAGAACCCGGCGCCGTTGCAGATGTACAGCGTGTTGTCGCTGCTGTTCAGGTACGTGTAGCCCAGTTGCGTGGGAGTGCAGGTGACTGGATGCGTTGCCGAGGCGTAGAACTGCAGGCCGCCGGTCAGGCCGACTTTCTTGTTGGACATCGTCTTGACCGAAATCGACCACGCGTTGATCTTGCCGTCGGCGCCACCAGAGCCGCTCTGTAAGTCCGCGACGTTGATCGACCACAGCCCGGCGGGATTCTTGCCGACCCAGGTGCTGAGGTCGCCTGAAACCGTGGTGTCAGGGCTTGGCCAGGTGCCTTTGAGCACGGTGCCCTTGCCGCCCTGGTCGTACAGCACGTAACTGGCGCCGCCGGGGGCGAAAAGCGTCACGCGGACCTTTGAAATATCGCTGTTGCTCAGGTCCACCGACACCGACAGACTCTGCGCCAGGCCAATATCGGGCACGGTCACGGTGTCGCTGACGCCGGCGCCCAGGCCGTCCGTGATGGCAATCGGCGTCTTGGCGCTGGCAAAAGTCTCGGTGAACTGGTTGGTCAAAAGCCCGTTGCTGATCTCATCGAGGCCGTCCTTGGGCAGGCTCTGTGCGTCGACGCCGCCTTGAACACACTCCAAGCTGCCGTCGGCTTTGAGGCCCTTCATGACCAGCCCGGTGCCGCAACTGGCGCCAACTTTGGGCAGCACCGGCAGACCTAGCAGGTCTGAGTACTGACCCGTCAGCGCCACGTCTTTGAGCGCGCTCGCCTTGACCAACCCCGACAGGTCGGGCTTGCCCGCGAGATCGGCGTATTGCCCAGATTGCGCAACCTTGGACAGCTCGCTGGCCTTGACCAGGCCTTGCAGCACTGCCGGATCGAGGTGTTTGTCCGAGACGCAGCCAGAGCACTCCAGCGCATCCGCGACGCCGGCCCGCAACGCGAACGGTGCGCTCAACATGGGCTTGCGCGGCAACTCGGGCTCGGACTCGACAGTGACGCCGAGCCAGGCGGTCTGCAGGCCCGCGAGCACTTTGGCGTCGAGCGGCGCGACCGAGCCGAGCGCGTGGTGAAAGCCGCCCTGCCCCACCGACAGCGACACTGGCCCCTCGGACCACAAGGCCGCGCCGCCGAACGAGTCTTTGTAGAGCTTAAAGGTCAGCTTGTAGACGCCGTCGGCCGCCGGACCGCCGGTGTTGGACAGCAACGCACCGTCGACGCTGATGGCGCTCGGCACCGCGGCCCAAGCCGGTACGGCTAGCAGCGAAAGGACGAGCACGCACAGGGCGGTGTGTCGAAAGCAGAATTGGGACGGCATAGGCAACCTCCGGTCGGCGCAGCGAACACCGACAAGGGCATCGTGGTGGTTGCGTTCCGCCGGGTCAAGCAGCTGCGGTCTTCGCGACAAAACGGCAACAAAACCATGGGTCTGAACAAAGCCCCCCTCTGTTCAAGCCGCGTCGTCCTCAAACGCCAACGGCACCCACGGCTGCCCGCCCCACAGCCCGCGCACCAGCGCTACCCGCGGCCCCGAACCCAGGTGGTTCTCGATGCGGCGGACAATGCGCTCGCGCACGGCCTTGGGATCGCCGCCGCCGTAGGCCGCGAACACCGCGTCCATCAGTTCCGTCGCGTCCACACGCTTGAGCTCGCCCGGCAGCCAGCCGGCGAACGACTTGCGGTCGTCGCCGAAACGCGTTCGGCCATCGGCGGCAATGTCGAGCGCGCGTTGCACCGAAGCCGCGATGCCGCTCAGCACCCCGTCGTGAAAGGCCTGCAGCTGCGCTTTGCCCTGCGCGGGCAGGATGCCGAGCACGTCGTCGGTGTTGTCGGCAAGGACCATGGCCACCACGTCTTTCTCGTGGGCCAGGGCGTCTTTGGCACCGTGCAGTTGCAGGTACCACTCGCCCTTGAGCTTGAGCATGTGGCCGCTGTCGAAGCGCACCACGCAGCCCTCGGCGTTTTTGAGGGTGCGCACGGCTTCGAGCAGCGCGCCCAAGTCGCCGCGCGGCGCCTGAAACACGCCGACCACGGGCACCCCAAACTGGTCGCCCAGCCCGCGCATGTCGTCCAGCGTGGCATAGGCGCCGGTGTGGATGTCGCGAACGGCGGTCAGCACCAGCTGCGGTTCGGGCTGCGCCACCACGATGCGGTTGGCGTCGGCCATGAACTCGAAAATCGGCGTGCGACCGCGCGCGGTTTCCGCCTTGGCGAAGCCCTCGTAGTCGCGCTTGCCGCGCTGCGATTGCACGAACGCGCTCGCCTGTTTGGCCGCGTCGCTCTCGCCCATCTTGGTCAGCCACAAGTGACCGCCACCCAGCACCGGCACTGGCGACACCATCGAGCCGTCGAGTTTGTCGAGCATCACGTGCGGCCGCGACAGGTCGATGTGTTGCCGCTCGGTCTCCGGGCGCTGGCCGACGGTGAAAAACTTGTGGTAGCGCCGCGCGCGGATGTCGCCCGACTGCGGGTCAAACACGATGCCGCGGCACTCGCGACGCAAGGCCCAGCGACGGGCGGTCCGTTCGTCGGGCGCGGTGGCCGGGTCGGGAAAAGTCTGGTCGTACATGAACAGGTACTGCACGACCGTGCCCCAGGGTCGCCGTGCGACCGCGAACTCGCCGCCTTCGTCGGCCTGGCTACCGGCGATGGCGTCGAGGATTTCGGACAGGTGGGTGATGTGGGGAAAGGCGTAGTTCATCGGTGCTGGCGCTGCCGCGGGGTGCGGGCGGGCAGTGTACGGATGGGGCGGCGATTTGACGAGCGGGCGGCGCTTGGCTTTTCGTGGGTCACAGGCGCTGCAGCGCGTGTTCAGTCTGACTGCGCGCAGCAGACGTCCCAGGTCGATCCTTTGGTGGGATGGCATCCGGACATGAATTTTCCGCCTGCGGTCCAATTTAGCCACCATGCTGGGAAGGTGGCGCCGCTGCTAGCAAAGCGAAAATCTTTGTCCAGCATTACCACCACGCCATAGTTGGGGTAGGCTGGCGACGACCCAACGAGCAGCGCCGTCCACCCGGTCGACAGCACGTGGACGTCGAGGATGGCATGGTTGTCGCGCGCGAGGATCGTAGCGATGGGCTCGTTGCACTTAAATGGCACATTGTTCATGCTGCAACAGCCAATTGGGCCACCTGGGCACGGTCCAGATTCGTTTTCGATCTGCTCGCACAATTTGTTGAACTCGACTAGTTTTTTCTTCGCTTGCTCCGCAACAACCAGCCATTGCGGGCTCGGCTGCAGCGACGCTTTCCAGTCGTTCGCCGAAGGCGGTTTGCCCGGCTCCGCGGTGAACGACGCGCGGAACGCCAGGCCCCCCGGCGCGGCGCTGAACGAAGTATGCCGGTCGACCGCCTGCTCGTAGCCCAGCGGATACTTGGCGGGCCAAATGAACAGCGGCTTGCCGTGCACCAGGCCGCTTGGGTCGATCGAGGCGTAAGCGCTGTCGTCCGATGCAGCAGACGCGAAGGCCTGGGGCCGCCAAAGATCGAACCCAGCGTCCACAGCAACCTTGCCGGTGAGCAACCCCTTAGACCACAACAGCTTGCCGGCGACATCGAACGCCGCCGCGCCGAATTCCGGACCCTTTGCGCCCTTCTTGCGCCAACCGACCAAAAGCGCGCCATCCTTGCCCGCCCAGAGCGCCTCGATGCCGCGGGTTTGCGGTACGTCGCCGCCGACAATGCCCGGCAGGGCAAGCTCCACGGTCGCCGTCGCAGTCAACGCCTCGGAAAGGTGAATGACCCGCGCGTGCCAGGTGTCGCTTGTCCAGGACTTGCGGCCGACAAACTGGTAGCCACCGCCACCGGGCTTGGCCAGCAGCCAGCGTTTCCGCTCCATCCAAGTGTCGGGGAGGATCCAGTCGACCAGCCCACTGTCGATGGTGGCGTCCTGGGCAATCTGGCCGGTGGGCTTGAGGCGCAGGAAACGCGATTTGCCGGCGACCTCCTTGCCTTCGGGCTGGCGGACGTACAGGACGACGCCGGCGTCGGGCGCGAGTGCGGAGGCGCCCGCGGGCTCGGGCAGCGCGCGGGTGTAGCGCTGCTTGCCCTTTTGCATGTAGCGGCGTACTTCCCATTCGTCGACCACGACCAGACCGCCGTCCGGGGCTTCGTGCAACTGCGGGCGGACGGATTTGACGGGGCTAAGCCAACCATCGGAGGGGTACCAGTCAGGTGGATTGACCCAGCCAGCCAGCTCGGCGTCCGTCTTCCAGACGCCAGTCTTGCAGTTCTCGACCGCGTTGGCGGCGTAGCTGCAGGCGCCTGACGGCTTGTCGCAGGTGTCGGTCGTGCAGGGGTTGGCGTCGTCGCAGTCGTCGGTGGTGAAGCAGGCGCCCTTGGGCTTGACGCAACCGGCGATGGGTTCGTGGACGCAGTCGCCGAGTGAGGGGTCGCAGCTGTCCTTGGTGCAAGGGTCGCTGTCGCTGCAGTCGGGGGCCGGGGGGCCGCAGCCTTTGCAGGTGGTGGAGCCGAGGCGGTTGGCGCGGATGAGGCCAAGCTCGTTCATCGTCAAACTGCTGCCGTCATTGAGAAAGTATCCACCGCGCGGGATTTCGCCTCCGTATGCCACATCCACACGGTTTGAGAGGCGACCGTGCGGCGAGATCGACGAAATTGAGCGCGCGTACGTCGTGCCACCCCACTCGTAAGCCGATGCGTAGCTCACGATACGCCAACCAAAGTCGTCATGACCGGCAAGATAAGTGTGCACCGTGCTGGGCAAAGAGACGTCGTATACTTCGCACAACACGACGCCATTGCCGCACGGCTCGAAGTTTCGCGACCACTGCAGCAGGCCACATGCGCCGTAATGCTTAGGGCCACTGGCGATGGCGCCTGACGAACCCAGCGCAATGAAGTCCGAACCGATGCCCCACCCAGCCCACGAAGCGTCGTCCGCCCCAAGAATGGCCCCAGGGAAAACCTGAGTGACGTCGCCGTTCTGGCCAAGCTCTAGGTACGACCCATTCTTGAGCCTAACTGCCACTTCCGATCCGAGCGTCAGCAGTGAGCCCTCGACGCCGCTCGGTACTGCAGTTTTCCACACGACCTGGCCCTTGCGGTCATACGCGGTCACGGTCAGTGTGCTGCCCTCCTTTGCAGACGCAAAGGCGACCCCAGGCCCGGGATAGCCAGGGCAGTCGCCGCACCCATCCTCGACGTACCCCTTGCGCAGAAACAGCATCTTGCAGTCGAAGTCGTATTCCGCGATAACAGGCTTGTACAAGTTGGCGTGCTCGTAGGCGACGAATAATCTGTCCTTTGCAGCACGCACGAACCGAATGTGCGACTTGATGTCTACGGGGCTTGAAGAAGCGTTGCCTTCGGCCTTCGCCAAAGTCTTCCAGGGTAAGTCCGGCTGGCATGCAGGCGTCAAGTTCGAATCTACGATCAACAGGCGGTGGGGCAGTGACGATATGGCGTCGGCGCCGATGAGTAGGACTCGTTGTTTGGGCAACGAAATCACGTTCGATGGCGAGAAACTGCCGTAAGCTTTTGGCCAGGGTTTCTCGAAGCAGGGTAGCCAGTTGGTCGGAAATGTGGCACTGGCGACAACCGGGGATGCCTGCGCACAGGTTGGAGTTGGCAGGGCGCCAATGTTCGCAGCAACGGTAGCTGTTGCGCTCATGTCGACCATTGGGACTGGCGCTTCCTCTGGGAGGTCAGGCGTGACATCTGGCACCCCAGTGGCTTCGATCACCTGCGGCGTTTCAGGGGGTTCGGCGTGGCCGGTAAAGGCATCGACCTGTGGCAGACCAACACTGTCGTCGACTGATTCATTGTCTTGGGTGGCTGCCAAAACGGGCCCGTCATCGCCAAGAGCGTCGATACCGGGGAGCGGAAATGACGCTGGCGCGCAGGCACTGATTAAGATGCCGACTGCCGCAAGAAGGCCACTGGTGCCAGGCGCAATTGGCCGCCGCCGCCGCATTAGACGCTACCCCCCTGGCGCCCAAGGAAAATTCTGGTCGATGGTGGTCGCGGTCTCGGCAGGCACCGCCGCAAGGTCAAACGGGCCGCGAAAAGGGGCATCCAGGTTGATCGGCAGGCCAAAAAAGTCCAAACCAGTAGCTTTTACATCCGATGGCGATTCGGACGCGGACAGTTCTGCATTCGGTTGCATCGCGTCCGGCGGCCACCAGGGTCCAGCCTGCTGGTTCGCTGTGTTGGACGGACCCAAGCTTGACTTGCCGGCACCCAAGGCAAGCTGGCCGCTTTGCCCCAGAATCGCGGCAAGACCGATGGCTGAAGTGTTGCCGGCGCCAACTTTCAGAGTTTTGTTCAATTGCCCCGCCCAAGACCATGTCCAGGCAACTTGGGCTGAATTGACAACACGTGGCAGCCGCACTGTCCAGTCGGTGTGCGCGACTACTGCAGCGCTGTAAGCAAGCTTACCGTTAGCCATTGGTGCGTCTGGCTCGTCGACGGCTCCGACCGTCATAGCTTGCAGCCAGGGCGGTCCGAAGCCCCATGCAGTTGCCAGCAAACCCACTTTTTCATACACCTCAAGCGCCGAGAGCGGTTGTGGCGCCATGTAGCCAAACTCCGACTTGCCGGGGCCACCGAGCGTTACGTCAGAATTTAGCCAAGTTTTGAGATTTTCCGAATTTGCGACGGCGGCAAAGTACACCTGCGAATTGTGCCGGAGCAGGCCTTGTGTGTAGAACAGACAGGGCTTGTTCTTATCCTGGCATTGATACGGCACGTGTATGCACTCGGGCACTTTAGACTCGAAGCCTTTGGTCAATGGAGAACCGGCCCACCATTTCTTCTTTGCTTCGTAGCCCTTTGCGGCCTTTTCTAGCTCCGCGAACTTTTCCACTTTCCAGCTTTGGAACTGATAGCCATACGTGAACTGGCCCGCTTTCGCCAGCACCGAAATCTTTGCCAACTTCAGCCAGGCCTCGACATTCGTCGGCACCCAAACATGCAGCACATCATCAGGCCGCCGCCCAATCACGTTGTCCACGAACCGATTGCCGCTCGACCCGTCGTAGAACCCGGGAAACGACAGGTCCACAAGTGGCGCGCCACCCAAGTCCGAGTCCTGCACTTGCACGTTCGCCACAACCGGCAGATCGGAGTTTTGCCCCCCGCAGAAGCCAAACCACTTCTCAAAGTTGCGGGTCGGATCGCTGCGCTGCCCGTAGATGATGTTGTTGCCGATCCAGTTGTTCCAATACAACGACTGTAGGTCCATCGGCGTGCCCTTGGTCTGGCTGCCCATCTGCAACGCCCGCTCGCCTATGTCGAGGATCAAGTTGTTGTACACTTGGCAATCGGCGTACAGCATCGGCGCGAAGTCGCTGTGCAAAGCGGTCTCAGGCGCGGTGGTGTCAGGCCAAACCAGTGAACCCGGCAAGATCGGCGGCGCCTGGTACCCGGTGCTGACGCGGGTCGGCTCCTTTCCCGGGCCATTGTCGACCTTCGTGACCGTGTAGTTCTTGAGGTAGTCGAACGGCGACAGCTTCAACTTGGCGTCAATCGCGTCCTGCCGTACGAACACTCGGACGTACCCGTCGGGACAGCGAGCCGGCTCACCGCCGTCTTTGCAAACGTCACCGCTGGCCACCTTGCCATTGCACCACGCTGAAATCGGCCACGGGCCTTTTGACTGCCCACAGCCGAAGGGTCCCTCGGCCGGGTCGCCCATACAGGTCGATTTCGGCAGGGCGGCAAGGCTTTCCTGGTACTCCGCCGGCCATTGCGAAGGATCGCTCGCTTTGAACGTCCACGTCTCTCCCGGTTTCAGCACACCGATCGGCAGGCTATCCGCAAATCCGGGGATCGTGTTGTAAACGCTGCCCGATTGGGTGGTTGTCGCCTTGACCATGTCGAACCAGACTTTGTGCCACTGCTCCCACGTTGATCGCTTCAGGCAACGAGGCACGTATTTCGCGGCCAGCACCTGCCAGACTGGCTCTGTGCCCTTGGTCGAGTACTCCTTGCCGCCAATCGTCCATTTGACGTCGCCGCCCGTCTGAGTCCGCTCGCTGTAATCGGTCAGCTTTGGCAGCAAACTGGGCGACGGAAACGGATGCGGCACTTTGTCAGTCACAAAGCCCAGCGCCGAATCTTGAAGGTAGCCAGTCGTGGCAGCGCCGGCGTCACCGTGCAGCACATTGAAGCGAATGCGGTGACCGGTGCCACCGGCTTGCCACTGGATGAGGTTCGACTTAGGCGTACTCGACTTGTTGACTTCGGTCGCCGCGCCACATCCTGCGAACAGGCAGCGCTCAACGACACAATCCTTGGATTGCTGGAACTCAAGGCACGTGTGCAACCGGTTGCGAAACCAGCACTGGCGGATGGCGATGCGCTCGCTGTTCAGGACGTACATGCCAAAGTGTCCGCCGTTCATCACCACGCAGCGCTCAAACACGATGTCCTGGCTGCGCCACACTTTGAGGTATTCGTCAGGCACGATGTGGCTATTGGGCTCGCTGCCCCCGGGTTTCAAGGGCACCGTGCGCAGGCGACCGTCGAAGACGCAGTCGATGACCACGCCGTGATCAGCATCGGCGATTTGCACTGTGCCATAGAGGTTGCCGCTCACGAAGTTCTTGCCGGGCTCGACGGTGGTCTCGCTGGTCACCAGGTTCGTGGTCACTGCATCTTTGAGCGTGTCGCCGCCACCGCGAAACGTGCAGCCCTGCAAGTACACGCCCGCGGCGCGAAACAGCACCATGTTTTCGCAACGGTTTGCCGCGAACTGATCAGAATCGGTGGCGAACGCACTGCCCGCGAAATGCAAGTTGGTCAGAACAAGGTCGATTTGGGCGGGCTTGACGCCCAGGGCATCGCCCGGCCACTTTTCGGGACTCGCAAAGACCAGACCGTACCCGGCGTAGTTGGGGGTTTTCGGCAAAACGTGAAGCACAACATGTGCGCACGGTGCAGCTTCGAAGGTGACCGACGTGTGCTCCTCGTTGCCGTGCGGCAGCCAGACGGCTATGTTCTCACCAGTGTCTGCCTTCTTGCCCAGCGCCGGGTTCGCCGACGGGCCGACCCAATAGGTGCCCTGGGCAAAGATGACGCGGTCGCCGGCCTGTAGAAGGGGCTTGCCATAGGCATCAAGTTTCGCGAACGCACGCAAATCCCAGAATGGATGCAGGTAGGAACCATCGCTGTAGGCATCTTTGGCGCTGGCATTGACGTACCAGGTTTTGCCTTGCGCACTGCCTGCGGCAACGGGCCAACGATGCGGCCAGTCCTTGGGAATCCGTGTTTTCACCGAGATGCCACCGCAAGGTGAAAGCTTGAGCAGCAGGTCACCTGGTCCCGGATACTGCCCGCCATTTGGCGGCAGTTTGCTTGGCTTGCACCCGCCCAAGTCCTCGCCGGTCAGCCGCAGGTGGCTCCAGCGGTCCTCCTCGCTGAAAAGGTAGTCCACCTCCGCCCAATCGCGCTCCGTGATCCTGCGGTCGTCGATCCGTGGCGGCCGAAAGCTCCAGCGGTAGGTCGGCGCGCCCTCGGGCCGCTCGGCCAGCGCTCGGCGGATTTCGATCAACCGCTGTCGGCACAATTCGCGAAGCGCTACTGGCACCGGGCGGCGCGTCTCCACACGCGGGTCGCCGACCACAGCGCCGAGCATGCGCGCCGCCATCTCCCACGACCAGGTGTCGTCGTCGTGGGCGCGGACTTCGATGGCCCGGCGAAAGAGCGCTGCC
The DNA here is from genome assembly GCA_005792545.1 of Pseudomonadota bacterium. GTDB lineage: Bacteria > Myxococcota_A > UBA9042 > UBA9042 > UBA9042 > SXRM01. The sequence goes on from SXRM01000022.1 coordinate 21,880, forward strand.
GCTTCCGCGCGTTGTGCGGCGGCGCAGCAGTGGCCACCATAGCGGTCATTGGCTGCGTTGGGCGAGGCGCCACAGCAGGGTTTGCGCGCGAGCCAGGGCGTGGCTTCGCGGTGCAACTGGCGCCGAGGTGGGCGGTCGCGCAGGGGATCGCGTGGCGGTGCGGGACCGGCTTCGCGGTTGGCGGCGGTCAATGGAGCAGGCTCGCGCGCTGTGTCCGCGCAGCCGCAAGCGGTAGGCGGCGGTGCCGCGCGCGGCTGGCTGGCCTTGGCAGCACACGGCTCGCAGGCACTCGCGCAACCGCATGCGCCGCCGCACGCGCAGCGCTTGCCGCGTTGCGCTGCTTCTGCGCTCACTGGCCACCGGGCGCCCATTGGCCTGCTTGTGGCGCCACATTGGCGCCCGGTAGGCAGTGTGGCGCGCGGCGGCCGGACGCGCAAGCGGAAACGGGCGCGAACGGTAGCGGTTTGCGCGGGGCGGGCATCAGGCGTCCCAGAGTTCAAGGGCGACGGTGATGCCGCAGGTCAGGCCGACGGTCGCACCTACGGTGGCAACCAGGAACAAGTCGAGCGTCGGGCCGACATTGGAAGCGACCGCCGCGCCGCCTGTCGTGCCGTCCGACGTGAGATACACCGCTGGGTATGGCGTCACACTGACGACGGGCAGCTGACCCTTGAGAATGACCGCGCGTGACGCACCGCCAGGGGCTACCAATTCGTAGAGTTCCTTCGGATCGACCGAAGTAGGCCAAGCTTGAAAAACTTGGACCTCCAAGTTGCCGGAGGGAATCACTGAGGAATACACGCGCACAAGAGCACGCACCTTGGCCGCGTCGCCAAGGTCAACGCCTTTGGCCAACAGCACCCTTGCCGTGCCCGTCACCGGCACCTGGCTGAAGTCAAACTGCTGATTTTCCACGATGTGCACAATTCGTCCCACTTTCCCCTCCGATTTCCGCAAATTCGCGGACATGCGGCGAGGCCCCCCCCTGCAAAGTCAAGGCCAACTAGCAAGAACATGCCCCTCGATTGTCACAACTTTGTCATGCAGCGCATGGCGCACACGGGGTCAGCGCGCTGGCCAACTGCGGCAAGGCGCGGCAACCCGCCACAGTCCCTGCCGCGCGGCACTGCCGCTTGAGGAGTGCCGGCAAACTGGGCCGGCTGCCACTCAAATAGCCCACGGCACCCGCAAGCCACCCAGATCCGCGGCGGGCAGTTCTCGCTTCAATGCCCGCAACAGCGCTGAAAACGCCTCTTGCGCACCCGCCGGCACCGGCCCGTGGCTCACCGAAAAACTGGCCGTCGTCACCAGTGCTGGCCCCGGCCGCGCTGGTTCAAACGTCAGCGTCGCCGTCGTCCCGCTCGCTTGATGGACGACGACCTGCTGTAGCCCTCGCCCGCGCCGCCCTGCCCTAGCGAGCGTCCAGCCTTGCCCGCCCACCAGCGACTGTAGCCCCAGCGAAGCCACGACTTGCGCCCAATTGGCCTGCGCTGCCGGTTCCAGCGGCAAATCCTGGTCGCCGTGCGGCACCTGCTGGTGCCCCGGTGTGACCGGCCGCAGCACATCCTCCTCCCAGCCGAATGCGTCCACGTAGGGGTGCTGCAGGCCGTTGCAGCCCTGCTTGCCGTACTCGCAAGCCGTCCGCCACAGGCACGAATAGCGCGGCACCGCGGGCCAGAAGGCCGGTTCAACGAGCGTGGTCGGCTGGCTGTCGTCGTGCTTGCCGGCGTGCGGACCCAAAAGGCAGCGCGGAAACCACTTGACCAGCGACGCCACGCCAGCGGCATCGCAAGCATCCAGCGCTCGCAACAGGTACGGCTGCACGTCGCCCACGCGCGCCAGCGCCAGCCGGGTATCCGGACGGTCCACGCGCAAGTGCAGGGTCCAAAACGACAGCAGTTCTGGCCGAAGCGGCGCGATGAGCGCCACGATGTCGGGCAAATTGCGGTAGTTATCGGCGCATATGCAAGTGTTGGTCCATAGTGTCGCCTGGCTTTGCGCGACCGCCTCCATGCCTTTGACGATGGCGCGAAACGCGCCCTGACGCTGGGTGATTTTGGCCGTGCTCGGCTCATCCCAGCCATGCACCGAAACAAAAAACTCGTCCACGCCGGCGTCGAGCAGCCTTTGCAAGTAGTCGCGGTCGCCCAGGCGCGTGGCGTTGGTCTGGATGCGCACGTGCTCCACGCCGGGCACCTTGCGCGCAATCGCGATGTACTCGAAAAGCGCGGGCTCCAGTGTCGCCTCGCCGCCCGACAGGATGATGCGCGACACGCCGCGAAACAGGTCCGGTTGCACCAACCAACTGCGAAAGGTCTCAGGCGTGATGCCGTGCAAGCGGTCCAGGCCGTCTTCGACCAGGCAGAATGTGCACGCCAGGTTGCAGTGAAAGCCGAAGGTGATGAGCAGGTTTTCGGTGTGCGCCAGCTTGGGGGCTTCATCGGGGCCCCACTTGACCGCACCGCCCGACCACGATGGCGGGGGTATCAAAGCCACGCGGGGCTCAGAAGCTCGCATAGATCCCCGACTTGCCAAACGTGATAGGTGGCTCTCCCGGCGCTGCAGTTTCACCGCGGCAGAAGTCGATGCCCAGGTCAAAAAGGGCGTGCTGCATGTAGGCCGCGCCCTGGTCGAGCGTCGCACAGAAGTCCGCGGGCCAGCCGTGCTTTCGGGCCATCCACGCCGCCTGCGCCACCGAAACACGCTGGAAATACACGGTGTCGGCACGCCGCTTGCGGGCCAGCCAGATGCGCCACGCGGGCAGCAACTGCGGCGGCACCAGGCGGGCCAGCGTCAGCGGGTGCTTGGGCGCGTGCACGCTCGACCGCAGCGCCTCGACCAGCGAGACCACCTGGCCATCAACTTCAAAGTGGCGGTAGTGGTTTTCCAGTTCGACCGTATCGCCCTGCACTTTCCAAGAGAGATCCAAGCCCTCCTGGTACAGCCGCACGTGGGCGGGGCGCTGGCCGCGCAGGTGCTCAACGGTGAGTTCGACCGAAAAAAACGTCCACGCCACATCAGACGGGGGCCGCGCGTCGATGACGCAAGGAAACGCGGGGCGCACCAACTGCAGTGACAACGCGGCCGGCACGTGGTCGCGACGGTAGAAGTAGAACTCCCACCACAGCTCGTCGCTGCCCGGCCGGTGCTTGACGCCCCAAACCGTGCACTGTGGGCCCAGTGCCTGCTCCAGACCGGTCACCAGCGCCGCACCCTGCTGGCCCACATCCATGCGGTCGAAGGTCCAGCGCAGTAAGTTCTGGGTCTGCAAACGCGGGTATGGATTTTCCAGTGTCGCATAGGGCATCAGGCAGAAGTCGTAGAGCACGGCGCGGCCATCCGGTTCGACGCAGTCGAAGCCCGCGGGCGGCGAGGCGTGGCCAGGCTCAGCCAGGATCGCCGTCACCACCGGCGAAGTCGGGTCAGCCGAACGCCAGTCGGGCACTGGGTTGGGCAGCATCTTGGGCGGGGCGGGTCGTTTCACGGGCGGCGATGGCGCGGTCAGCGCGCGCGGGGCAGTATGGGGGCTTGCGGGCAAAGTTGCGAATGACGGATTGGCTGGTTTCAGCCGCCGTGCTTGCGCCACAGCGGCTCAAGCCGCGCCCAGCGGCCCAGCGTCTGCCAGTCTTGCGCGGGCACCCAGTCGGTTAACCGCAGCAGCAAGAGCCAGGCAGCCAGATACAGGGCCACGCGCACAGCCAGCCCCAAGGCCAGACCGGCATGCCCGGGCAGCGCCAGGGTTTCGCCTGACCAGGTTCGCATAGCGACGATGGGGACCGCTGCGACGCCCGCCGCAAGCCCGCGCACCGCCAGATCGCGCCACGGAAAGACCGCGCCGAGGGTCGTTTGCGTCGCCACCGCAATCGCCCACAGCATCCAAGCGATGGCGACGGCTTGCCCAAGGGTCCCCGCCGTCGCCGCGAGACCGACACGGCCCTGGACATTGTCCGCGGGCACGAGCACGAGACAGCCGACCAGCGCGGCATTGACCGCGACGCCGGCCACTTGCGACCACAGCACATGCCGCGGTTGGTCGAGCGCCAGCAGCATGGTGCCGTAGGTCGTCACCCGCAGCGGCAAAAGCGATGCCGTAATGCAAAAGGGCAGCGCTGCCGAACGCCACGCGGGGCTGCCGTACAGCAGCTCCAGCAGCGGGCCAGCTTCCAGCGACGCCACCACCCACAGCGGCAGCATCACCAGCGCCAGACGGCGAATACCAGCGTGCCAGAGCTCTAGCGCGGCAGAGGCCGATCCTCCGGCCGCGTGCTGCGCCAGGTAAGGCAACACCGCGACCGCGACGGCGTTGGGCAGCATCGTCACGACTGGCAGCTCCTGGCTGCCGACGGTCAAATCCGCGAACGCCGCCGCCGGCAAAAGCGCACTGGCGACCGCCGTCGACAGGCTGCGGTTGGCGATGCCCGTCGCGCTGGTCAGCCACAGCGGCCACGCCGTCGGCCACAGGCGCGCAAGCACAGGCTCTGGGGTCGTTGCATCGAGGCCGTGGAGCGACCGCACCAACAGCGCAAGCCGCACCACCGCGACGCCGCAAAAACTGGCCATCAGCCACGGCGCGCCCAGGCCCAACGCCGCCGGCACCAGCAGCGCCAGACTCGCCGCGCCCGACAGCAGCAAGCCCGACAGCGCCGCCGCCTGGTGCCTTTGACTGCCGAGCAACACCGCCTGCAAGACCTGGCCCGGCAGGTCGAGCGCTACCGCCAGCGCCGCCCACCGCAACACCGCGGCAGTCTCGCCGCTTGCCGACAGCGACACAGCCAGCACCAGCACCCCGCCGAGCGCCGCCGCTGCGCTGAGCCAGCCGAGCGCTCGTCTGACCAGCTGGCGACCACCGCCTTCGCAGCGCGGCAGCAGCGCCATCAGCGCGTCGGGCAAGGCCAGCGTGCCCAGACCGGTGCACAGGCCGTACCAGGTCAAGCCCACACTCAGCACGCCAAACCCGGCCTTGTCGAGCAACCGCGCCAGGATGAACGCGCGCAGCGAATCCAGCGCCGCCACCAGCACCCGGCCAAACAGCACGGCGCCTATTTGGCGCTCAAGGGTGGCGCGGTCGGCGGTCATGGCAAGGGCGGCTTGCGAAAGAGGCACAGCGCCGACGCAGGGGTGCCAGGCAGCAGCGCTTCGGCCGCGCGCACCGCCCAGGCCGGCCAGCCGCGCTCGGGCAGGTAGCCGGAATTCCAGCGCCACAGCACGTTTTTGAGCACTGGTAGGCACTGCTCAAGCCGCAGGCCGGCGCCAGTCCCAATGTCGCGGAACTGATCGAGCGAAAAGCCAGCCCCCTCGTCGTCGGGGCGGGTCTGAAAGTGATCGGCAGCGACCGTGTCGTACCAAAGAAACCAGCCGCCGGGCGGCAGGCTCGCTGCGATGCCGCGGACCGCCTGGTCGAGCTCCGCGCGGGTCGGCAGGTGCATCAGCACGGTCCAGGCCATCGCCACGTCGTCTGGCTGCTCGGCCGCGGGCAAGTCCAGCAGGTCGCCGCTTTGGACGGCAATGCCGGGGTGCATACGCTGGGCGGCCGCTAGGCGGTGCTGCGAGAGTTCGACGCCGCGGACACGCCCCGGGTCGCCCGTCAGCTCTGCCACGAACCGCAACATGGCGCCGCCGCCGCAGCCGAGGTCCACCACGCGGGCCTGGCGCCAGTCGAGGCCCTGGCCCTGCATGTGGCGGGCCGCGGTGGCAAAGGCTTCGCGGGTGCGGGCGTACAGGTACCAGCCGGTCGACGCCAGCAGCCCGTAGCGCGAGGGCGCGGCGGTCGCTTGGGCTTCGCGGCCGTCGTACCGCTCGGCGATGACCTGCTTGTAGCCTTTCACAGTCGCCTTGCGCGGCGTCAGAGCAGCCGCGGGCGCAGCGTAGGCCGGGGGGCGGGTTGGGTGCAAGAAAAGGGACGTACCGCCACCGCGCTCACTCTTCCTTCGCCAAATACAACGGACTGCGCTGCTTCAAAATCAGTCGCTGCAGGTGCCCGTCGCCAAAGTCCGCCAACTGCTCGGTCATCGGCCGCACCACGATGCCTTCGCGCAGGTGCGCGCTGAGCGTACTTGGCCCGTCGGCCGCCTGCTGGATAGTGCGCCCGTTCAGCCACTCGCGCAGCGTGACGCCACTGGCCAGCACTGGCACCCGCCAGCGTTCGGGCACCACGGCCAGCCACTGCCCGGCATCGAGGTACTTGTGCCCGACCCTGACGTCAAAAATGCGCACTTCGGGCTTCTTGAGCGCGTAGATATTCTTCTGGATCGACGGCCCGATGAGCTCGCCGCGCAGCGCCACCAGCTGGCCGGGACCATGCGGAACGCGGTCCAGGAACTCCAAAAGCCCGTGGTCGCGCGCCACCTTGCAGTAGGTGTTCTCGACATCGGGCAGCTCGACAATCGCGTTGCCGCGTTGACACACCACCTTGTCACCGGTCTCAGTCAGCACCGTCGCGTGGTTGGTGCCCTCCAGCTTCTCGGTGATGACGACCAGCTGGTCCATCAGCAGCTCTAGCGCGCGCACGAAGCGGTCGGCACCTTCGATGTCGTAGACGCCAAGCCCGGTCGGCAGCACGGTCAGAATGCCCGAGGCCGCGAACGTCTCGGGCGGCTCGTATTTGGTGACCCCAAGGTGCGCGGTCAAGTCGACGCCGTGCGGGTCTACGTCGAGCAGCGTCGCCGGCCGGGCGACCAGCCCTTGCGAAATCTGGCCGCGCAACTGCACGGTCTTGACCCGGTTGCGCTGCGCGCCAGCGAGCATGTTGCCGATGCCCAGCTTGTCGATGATGGCGGTCGGCAGCAGGCTGTCGATGGGAAAGTACAGGACCTCGTCGCCGACCGCGTAATCGCCCTTGCGAATGCAGAACTGGAAGGCGAGTCCAGCAACTTTGGCCAGCTCAAGCCGGTCGGCGTTGGGGTGCGGATAGATTTCGGCGATGCGCTCGAGCGTGACAGCGAAAAAGGCCATGGCGGGTATCGGGACCGGGACTTGGACCGGTCGGTAGCGCCAGGGTAGGCTCGGCAGGAGTCGAGCGCAAGGCGAATCAGCCGCCTGTCGCCGTCGCCGCGCCCGGCAGACGGGCCTCCAGCCAGTTGACGATGTCGCTGGCGATGGCCGCGCTCTCCGGTTCGTGCAACAGGTCGTGCTCGACACCTGGATAGAGCTTGAGCGTCTTGTCGGCGACCTTGGCGCGCTTGACTAGTTCTTCGCTGCCTTTGGGATTGGTCAGCTTGTCGACCGTGCCATGCAAAGCCAGTAGCGGCACGGCCATGTCGCCCATTTGCGCGCCAATGCGGTCCAACGCACCGAGCAACTCAGCCGCTGTCCGCGCCGCGCCGGCCTCGTGGTGCACCAACGGGTCGCAGGCAATCGCCGCCACGACTTTGGGGTCGCGCGAGAACTTCTCGTCCGGCAAGTCCAAGACTTTGCTGCGCGGGGCGATGCCGTTGATGCGGCGGGTGACCCAGATGAGGAAACCCGACACGTCCTCGCCTGGAATCAGCGCCGGGGCGCTCAGCACCAGCCCCGCGGGCGACGGCTTGGCGCCCAAGGTGTACAGCGTGGCGATGGCCCCGCCCATGCTGTGCCCAAACACGAAAAGCGGCTTGTCCGCCAGCGCGGCGCGCGCCGTGTCAGCGACAGCGGCGACGTCTGCGACGTAGTCGTCGAAGGCCTCGACCCACACACGGTCGCCCGGCGACTTGCCGTGGCCGCGCAGATCCAAGGCCCACACCGCCCAGCCTTTGGCCGCAAGTTGGTTGGCGAGGCCCGCATAGCGATTGCCGTGGTCTTTAAGGCCGTGAACAACCACGAACGACGCTTTGGGCGCGCCGACGGCCGGCGACCACGCCTGCACGCGCAGCTGCAGCCCGCCCTTGCCGGCGACTGTCGTCTCACGGTGTTGAACGCCGCCGGCCACGCCCGGCACCAGCGGGCACTGCGCCACCGGCGCGCTGCCACAGGCGCATAGTACGACGGCGAGCGCCGCGGCCATCCATTTCGTTTGCATTTTCGCCCACCCGCAAGCCCCGAGCCCGCGCGCCGACGGTGCCACGGCAGCCACCCGAACGCAACGCCTTGCCAACGCAAGGGTTGTGGTGCACACTTTTGGCCCCTTTTTGGCCGGCCGGCGGTGCGACGCGGTGGCTGCTGCCCGAGGTGAACGATGTCGTGGTCCGAGCGCGCATGGCAAAAATGGTTGGCGGTGGCGCAGGTCATTGGCCGCTTTCAGACCGCGCTGCTGGTTGGCATCCTGTATTTCGTGGTGGTTCCGGTGTTTTCGCTGGTGCGGCTGGCCGACCCACTGCGGCTGCGGCTGTACAAGGTCAAGCGCCAGGCCAAGACCTACTGGCAGCCCCGCGACCCCCGCCCGCTTGAGCTGCGCGATCTGCGGCGCCAAGGCTGACGTCTGCTCGCTGCGACGGCCGCCGTATCGGCCCCCATTGACCACCGCGCCCCAGGACCCCGACCATGACCACGCGCATCCTTGGCCTCTCGTTTGCCTACCACGACTCGGCGGCAGCGCTGGTGGTGGACGGCGAGCTGGTGGCTGCGGCTTCCGAAGAGCGCTTCACCCGCAAGAAGCACACGTCGGCCTTTCCGGCGCGCGCCATCCAGTATTGCCTGCATGAGGCGGGGATTACGCCCAAAGACCTGACCCATGTGGTCTTTTACGAGAAGCCGTTCGTCAAGTTCGACCGGATCCTGACCACCTACACCTCGACCTGGCCGCGGTCGTGGGGTGCGTTTCGCAAAGCGTTGCCGGTGTGGATGCGCGACAAGCTGTGGGTCAAGCAGGAGATCGCGGACCACCTGCAGACCGATGCGGAAATCCTGTTCTGCGAACACCACTTGTCGCACGCGGCGTCGACGTTTCTGGCCTCGCCGTTTGAGAAAGCCGCCATCCTGACGCTCGACGGCGTTGGCGAGTGGGAGACCTCGGCGTGCGGCATCGGCGAAGGCAACTCGATTCGGCTGGACCGGCACATCGACTACCCGCACTCGCTCGGCCTGTTCTACAGCGCGCTGACGGCCTACCTGGGCTTTCGCGTCAACGACGCCGAGTGGAAGGTCATGGGCCTGGCGCCGTACGGCGAACCGCGCTACGTCGAGCAGTTTCGCGAGCTTATCGACATCGCTCCGGACGGCAGCTTTGCGCTCGACATGCGCTACTACGCGCACCACATCAGCGAATCGTCGATGTTGACGGAGCTATTCGAGACCCACTTTGGCCAGAAGCGCCGCGACCCCAATAGCGAACTTGCGCAGTTCCACAAAGACATCGCGCGCTCAGGTCAGGCCATCGTCGAAGAGGCGATGACCAAGATTGCGCTCGACCTGCACCAGCGCTACGGCGTGGACTACATCTGCATCGGCGGTGGCGTCGGACTGAACTCCGTCGGCAACTTTCGCATCATCGAGAAGACCCCGTTCAAAGACATCTTCATCCAGCCGGCTGCGGGCGACGACGGCGCCGCGATTGGTGCAGCGCTCTATGTCGCCAACTGCGTGCTGGGGCTGCCGCGCAAGTTCCAGATGAAGCACGCCTACTTCGGCCCCGGCTTTGACGATCTGGAGGTCGAATCGACGTTGCGCCGGCTGGGCTGCCAGTACCAGAAGTACGACGACGCGGGCCTGGTGGCGCGCGCTGCCGACCTGCTGATGGAGGGCCAGGTCATCGGCTGCTTTCAGGTGCGCATGGAGTTCGGACCGCGCGCCCTGGGCAGCCGCTCGATTCTGGCCGACCCGCGCCGCGCGGAGATGAAAGACGTCATCAACGCCAAGGTCAAGTACCGCGAGTGGTTTCGACCGTTTGCGCCGAGCGTCTGCAAGGAATCGGCGGGCATCTACTTCGACCTCGACATCGACTCGCCGTTCATGCTGCTGGTGCCCAAGGTGCGTGACCAGTGGCGCGACAAGCTGCCGGCCATCACCCACCAGGACGGCACCGGCCGCGTGCAGACGGTCGAGCCGCACATCAACCCTCGCTACTACGCGCTCATCAAGGCGTTTGGCCAAAAGAGCGGCGTCGATGTGGTGCTCAACACCAGCTTCAACGTGCGCGGTGAGCCGGTGGTGTGCACGCCAGAAGACGCAGTGCGCTGCTACGAGAAGACGGGCATCGACCACCTGGTGATGGGCAACTTTGTGGTCTCGACCAAGCGCGACGTGCAGTCGTACTCGATGGAAGAGATCAACGCCCTGGACGTGGTGCCGCAGCTGCGCATCGAGCGCCGGCGCGAGGACCAGGGGTTTGCGCATGCCTTCGGGTCATTCGTGGTGTTCCTCCTGGTCGCGTTTGCGGGCTTGGAGCTCGCGACCCGCGGCCTGGAGTTGGTCCGTTTCGGCAACTGGTCGGGCGCCGCGCTGGAGCAGCCGGCCATCTACCAGCCGCGTTCGTTGTTCAAGCACGCGTTGGTGCCCGGCAGCCGTCTGGTGACGGAGCGCGATGGCAAGCCGGTTGAAGTCCAAATCAACAGCCATGGCCTGCGCGGCCCCGAGACCACGGTGCAAAAGCCTGCGGGGCGGCTGCGCGTGGCGTGCCTTGGCGGCTCGACGACATTTGACACCGGTGGCTTCACTGACGCGGGTACCTGGCCGCGTCTGCTGGAAGCGCAGCTGCGCAAGGCCCATCCAGGCAGGGACATCGAGGTCCTCAACTTTGGTGTTCCTGGCTACACAGCCGCAGACAATGTGGCGCAGCTGGCACTGGATGTCGGGCGGTTCGCGCCGGATGTGGTGGTGCTGTTCCAAGGCTACAACGACCTGAGCGCACTGTCGCAGCCCGCCGCCAAGGGCAGCTACGCCGATCCGACCCCGACGCCGGGCGCTGCCTCGTTGCTGCACGACCACAGCCTGCTGGTGCGGCGCTTGAAGGCCTGGCGCATGAGCGGCCGCCAGCAAGATTACGGCAACGCAGTCGGCATCGAAGCCGAGCGCAAGGACGAGTTGCCGCCGGGCGCGCCCGAAGCGTTTGCGGCCACGGTGCGCAGCTTTGTCGCACTGACGCGCGGCTTGGGCGCTCAGCCGGTACTGGTGACGCAGGTGTACCCGTATGTCGCGGAGAACAACCAGCAAATCGAGGTCACCGACGCGAGCCTGGCGAAGTCCGCCCTGTACTTCCGCCCGCACTTGACGGCCAAGGGGTTGCGCTCGAACTCGAAGGCCTTCAACGACCTGCTGCGCAAGGCCGCCGCTGACCAAGGGGCGACCCTGGTCGACGCGGCCCGGCAAATGGCGTACACCAAGGCCGAGTTCATCGACGACATCCATTTTTCGGCCAGCGGGTCCGAGAAGTTCGCCAACGTGGTCGGCGAAGGCTTGCGTCCCGCCCTCGACAAGGCCCTCGGGTCGCGCTGAACCCAGCCAGCAAGGAGTCAGTCATGCGCGTCCGACGCATCGCTATCATGGCGGAACTCATCGGCTACAGCGTCCGGCGACGGCAGTTCATCATGCTGCCGCTGCTGGTTGTGATCCTGGCACTGTCGGCGCTCATCGTGTTTGCAGAGACCAGTGCCATCGCGCCGTTTCTGTACCCGTTCTTTTAGAGGGTGTGGCTAAATCACGCCCGCGGCGAGGTCGAAGAGCCTGCAGGCAGATCGCGAGCGCGCCCGGAGCGACCGACCGAGGCGCACTTGAAGTGCGCCGACCGAGGGAGTGAGGACGTAAGCCGCGAGATGTCCAG
>SXRM01000217.1 GCA_005792545.1 Pseudomonadota bacterium
ATTTCGTTGTGGCAAATCACCTGACCACCACAAGGGCGTCGGCTGCCTGATGCGCAAATCACGCACCCAAAAATGGAGCCGCGAGTCGGCCGTCGAGGCCGCGAGCTGGCGACCCACCTGGCAAGCAAACCAACCGGTCCCAGAATGCTCCATTCTGGGGCCGTTGCTAAGGCTCGTAGCGATAGCCCCACCCGCGCACCGTGATGATGTGGCGGGGGTGATCGGGCTCGGGCTCGACCCACCGGCGCAGGCGCACGATGAAGTTGTCGACGGTGCGCTCGGTGGGCGTGGCGTCCATGCCCCACACCTCTTCCAGGATGTCGGCGCGCGACAGGGCCCGACCGGGGTTCTTGTGTAAGAGCGCCAGCAGCACGGCTTCTTTGTCCGATAGTTCTTGGACGACGCCGTCGCTGGTGGTCAGCGCCCGCCGCTCCATATTGACGGTGGCGAGGCCGATCTTGAGCTCCTGGTCGGTCGGCACCTCGAGGCTGCCCTGGCTGCGGCGGATGTGGGCGCGCACGCGAGCGAGCAGCTCTGTCATTTCACAGGGCTTGCACAGGTAGTCGTCGGCGCCGTAGTCCAGCGCCTGCACCTTGCTGTCGGTCTCATCGCGCGCGGTGAGCATCAGGATCGGCGTATTGACGCCGAGCTTGCGCGCCTGCTTGGCGACGTCGATGCCGCTCATGCCGGGCAGCCCAATGTCGAGCAGCAGGCAGTCGAATCGACCGCCGCGCAACGTCTGCAGCGCCGCCTCGCCGGACCGTTGCCAGTCGACTGCATAGCCGTCCTGCTCCAGGTTCAGCCGCACCATGGTGCCAATCAAATTGTCGTCTTCAACCAGCAAGACCCGCATGGTTCCCTCGCGCGCCAGCCCGGCCGCGCCGGTGGCAACTCGCACTGCTGAGGCGTGCGCACCCGCACCGCGCGGATTTCGGGGCCCCCGCGCACGCCTGCCGCGAAGTGTAGGCCAAAACAACCCGCCGCAAAACGGCGCGCGTCACGCCAACGTCACCTGCGTCGCGCGGCCTCGGGGTGCAGTCGAAGCCAGTCGCGCATGCCCCGCAGCAACGCCCGATAGGTGCCCTGACCCATGACGCGCTCGCCTTTGGCGGTAAAGTGGCTGTAATCGCTCCAACCCAGCCCTTGTTTGACCCAGCGGCCCATGCTGCCGTCGCCGCCCATCAGGGCTCGGGTGTCAAAGAACAGGCAGTTGGACTCCTTGGCGACGCGGCGCTGCCAGCGAATGAGTTTGACGATGGCGGGGTCGCTGACCACCTCGCCTTTTTCGCGAACACCGTGATCCGATGGGCCGAACACCAGGCAGGCGACATCGTCGCGACCACCTTTGAGCAACGCCACCACGTCGTTCATCCGCTGGACGTAGGTCGCCTCCGCCAGCTTGTCCAGCCGCTCGTTGCCGCCGTAGTTGATAATCACTGCGTCTGGCTTGCGCAGCGCCATGGTCGCTTGGAGGTGCGCGGCGTCAGCGTTTTTCCAGCGCACGCCGCGCGCGCCCACCTCGCCGAGGCTGTCATAGACGACCCCCCGCTCGCGCTCAAGCGCAATGCCGAACAAGCGAGCTCGGCCTGCCGCCAGCTTGACCTGGATCGCGTGCGGGGCTTCGGTGACGGTCCAGGCCGCGGCCAGATCGGCGGATGCACTCGGCGAGAACTCGGCCTTTGGCACCGCCTTGCCGTCGACGCGCGCCTGCCAGGCTCCACGGCCTTTGGCGCGAAAGTACAGCTGCGCGTGCGACCACGGCGTCTTGCCAGTGGTGGTCCAGGTCACCGCCTCGCCCGGGCCACCATCCAGGCCGACGCCGCCATAGCCATATGCGCCATCTTTGGCGTTTCCGTTCAAGAAGTTGACGAGCGCCCAGCCTTCGGATGGGGTAAGCGTCACGCCCTTGTGGCTGTACCACTCGGTGCGACCCTGCGGCAGAACGAACCCGTGGCCACCGTCGCCAAAGCGCTTGTGCAGCAGCAAGCGGGTGACGTGGGTGATGCCGTCGTTGGCAATGTGCGAGTCGCCCCAGTGGCCGATGCGCACGTGGCTGCGGCGGCCGCGGGCAAGGGCGGCGAACGCACGGAACAGCGGCGCGCCGTGCTCGAGGTCGCCTTCAAGCCACACTGATTGGCCTTTGAGGGTCTCGTCGTCCACGACCAGTGGATCGTCGCCGGTCGGTGCCCCGGGCAGGCCTGTCGCAGCATCGTCTGTCTCCGAAGCGCCGCCCGCGAGCCCCGCGGCACCGTGCACGCCGGCCATGCGCTCGAGTTCGGCGTCGTCCAACTGGTCGTCGTCGTTGGATTTTGGCGCGCCGGCTGCCGCGGGCTCTGCGTCCGCCGTCGCCTCGCCTCGCAGGGTCGACACCAGCAGGTGCAGCACCAAGGGCTGGCGCTCCCAGTACCTGTAGTTCTCTAGTCCAGGTAAGACGTATGGCACCAGGCTGGCCGCAACGAGCACCGCAATGGCTTGCAGCAAACGCAGCAGTGGACCCTTGGGAAACACAGCGTCGGCCACAGTCTCACCCGGGGCCGGCGCAAATGCATCGGACGCCACGCGAGCCACGCGGTCGCGCGCGCTCCTGTCGGTTCCGGCTGCGGGGTCAGTGGCCATGGTCGTCAAAACTGGAAGTAGATGAAAGGGACCACATCGGTTTCAGCCACAAGCGCCATGCCCGCGGCAGCGGCCGACAGCACGCCGCCCTGGGCGTAACCGGGCAAAAGCACGAAGCGTTGTCGCAACCGGTCGAGCCAATCGGGCGGGGCAAAGTGCACCGCATAACCAACGCCGAGCACCGCCCACGTTGCCGCGTCGATGCGGGCCAGCCCGAAACCGTTGGCGAACAGGTGCGCGACCATTTGGCCGGCGGCTTGCACGCTCGGGCAGCGGAACAGGATGCGCGCCAGCACCACAAAGTGGAACGTCAGCGCGATGCGCCACAAGTTGCTGGTCCAAGGCAGCTGGTCGTGGGTCCAGCCCTTGGGCATGTTGCGGTGCTGGGTGCGGTTGATGGCGATGGCGACGCCGTGCAGCAGGCCATACAGCACAAAGGTCCAGTTGGCGCCGTGCCACAAGCCGATGAGCGTGAGCGTGATCAAGGTGTTGCGGTGTGCCAGCCACACGCTGCCCTTGCTGCCGCCAAGCGGAAAAAACACGTAATGCCGCAGCCAGGTTGACAGCGTCATGTGCC
>SXRM01000023.1 GCA_005792545.1 Pseudomonadota bacterium
ATGTCGTCGGCCAGCACCGCGCCCGGCGCCCATGCTGCCAGCCGCAACAGCCACTGGACGCCAACGCGCTGGTAGGGGCGCAACTCTGCGCGCAGCTCTGCCGGCACCAGTGGCTCGCTCTGCTGCGCTTGCCGCATGTTGGCGACCATTTGCCGCCACTTGCGCGGGGCCTCGCCGCTGAGATCGAGGTCCTCAAGCAGCACCGCGTGCATCGCCCCCACTTCGACCTTGCCTTTGCGGCTACCGAGATCCGCCAACGGCTGCAGGGCTTTGCGCAGCGACTCTTCCAGGCGAATCATGGTTTGTGCATCGGCAGCCACATAGCGGCGACCGGAGCGCACGGCCTCCAGCACGCGTTCGAGCGGGATCTTGTGCTGCGCCACCTGCACGGCGCCGTTGACGCTGAACCAGTCATTTTTGCTGGCCATTTCGACGCGCAAAGTCTCTTTCGCAGCGCGCGCGATGGCCTTGCGCTGCGTCGGATCGGGCCACAGCACCTCCACACCTTCGGGCGGCGGGGCCAGCTCTGAGACCACGTCGAGCGCATTGTCGGCGTCGGTCACCAGCCACGACCACTTGGGCGGCTCGTGCTCCTCGTCGTCCAGCCCTAGCCGCTGCTGCAACTGCCGCGCCCATGCCACCTCGCGGTCAAAGTCGCGTGTGCAGTATTGGCCACCATTCGGCAACACGACGTTGGGCTGAAGCGTTCCCTGTCCCGGCGTATACAAGGCGCTCGTCGGCAGCGGCCGCACCTTGAGCTCCACCTCCATGCCCAAGTCGGCCTTGGGCGTCAGGCGCACGGTCGGTGCGCAGTGCGGCGCGACCTTGGTGCCCAGCAGCGCGTCGGGCACCGTGACTTGCATCTCTGCGCGCAGCGGCAAAAGCGCCGTGCCCAGCTGCGGTCCGGCCTCGACGGGAAACCGCCCGTCGCAGCGCAACAGCGCCCCCGCGAGCTTGCGCACTTTGTCTGGGATCTCGATGAAGGTGATCGTGCGCGTTCCCTCGTCGGTGACCGTGTCCCAGCTGTACTCCGCCGCGCGCACCAGCCGCTCTTGGCGATCGCCGACCACGCCGTTGTCCTTGAGCAATTCCAGCGACCACGCTGTTTTTTCGCGCACGATCTCGACCGACGCAGAGGCCGCGACCAGGGACCACGGCTCCGGCCCGGACGGCCCGAACAGCCGCGGATGGCCAACCAGGGCGCGCAGGACCGTGGCGTTCAGCTCCAGTTCGTCCTTCTCCCGGTCCACGCTCTTGCGCATCACAGGTGCGTAGGCCGCGAGACGGTCGCTCGGCAGCGCACGGTCCGGATGCTCGGCGATCCATTCGCGGACACGACCCTGCGCGACCGCCACCAGTTTCGGCCCCTTCTTGCCCATGACGCGCGCGACGGCCGAAAGCTTGAGGTGGTGCGCCTCGACGTCTATTCGCCAACCTAGCTCGCCCTCGTCTTTGGGTGGCTCGGCGGGCGTCGCCATCTGGATCACCGTCAGGGCGCGCTGCCACGGCTCGGCCAGGGCCATGGCCGCCAAGCGTGTCACGTGCTCGTTTGCGCCACTGCCGCCAAGGGCGGCGCGAGCCACCAGCAGCGTGCCCAACATCCATGGGCAGCGCACGTCGTGAACCGGGCAGCGGTTGTGCAGCACCAGCGACTTGGCCGCACCCTGTTTGCTCACGGCATTCCGCGTCTTGATGACCCACTCGATGTTGCGGGATTGGTGGCACCAGGCCGGCGGGACCCGGATAGCCAATAGCGTTTGACCCGTGGCGAGTTCTGCCGTCGACACGTGGTAGTCGGGCCACGGCGGGGGCGCTGCCAGGGGGCCCCAGGCACCGTTGCTGCTGCGCAGGCCCAGCAGGGCCGCGTCCACCATGCGCACGAGTTCGCCCACCAGCGGGTGGTAATCCGGCAACGGCTGCGTCGCCACCGCTTCGGCCTCGACGGGTCCGGCGACCAGCGCCTCAGCCAGCTTGCGCACGGCCTCGTACACCTTAGTGCGCAGCCTGGCTTTGTCCTTGACGTCGAAGCCATACCCGAAGGCCTTGGCGTCATTGAGTGCGCCAATGACGGTGGTCTGCTGCAGCGCCCACGCGTAGTAACCTTCCGCGTTGGCGTCGACCACGGACGAGACCGGTCGCGGCGCCAGTTCGCCCAAGCCGACGGCCGTCAGCCAGACTTTCCACGTCGCCCCAGAATCGCCCAACTGCGGCATCATCATCGCGGCGCTGCTGCCCAAGCCCAGTTCGTGGCACGTGTTGGCCAAAGCCGTCCGCAGCACTGCGGTCAATTCGCGGTGGGCCACGGCCGGCAAATCGCGCGCTAGGCTTGTCACGGACTCGGCGGTCAGCACATGGCTGGCCCGGCTCAACCCGCGGCGCCCGGCCCACTGCAGGACGGCGGCTCTGGCGGTGGGTGGCGCCACCATCGCATGGACGACGTCGCCCAGGTTGAGTTGCTCCATCGCTGCAGCGAGCTTGGGATGGGCCGCGAAGGGCAACAACTCGGTGAGGTTCACGGCCTTTTGGATGGCCTGGGCGTTGATGACCATGGTGCGCTCGCGGCAATTTGGGGCTGGCCAATTTGAGGACAAGCTTGCTTATTGTCAACGGATAGGCCCGCCATCGGGCCCGCCCGCGGCGCGCCTAGCGCCCCCGCCGCAACACCGCCACCAGGCAGCCGATCGTGCCATGGTGCGGCCACACCCCTGCCACGCGCACCGGCACAACCGCAAAGCCGTGTCGTATCCACGCCGCGGCGCCGATACGATCCAGCGTCCGCAGTGCCTGATTGGCGGCGCTCAGCGGCACTGGCCGGTCGTCAACGGCGTACTGCGGCAAGTACACGCGCTTTCCGCTCGGCCCCGTCTCTGCAACCGCATTGGTCCAGGTGATGTAGGTGCGACTGTCGAATGCCACCACCGGCACCCGCTCGACTCGCCAGCCGAGCCGCGCGAGATCTGACGCAGCCCGGTCGAACTGCGCCTGTGTTGGCGTACCGTCGTCGGCGACAAGCACGGAGCCATCGTCGGCCGACAGGTCGCCAGGCGCAAATGCCGGACCCGTCACCGCCCGGCTTAGGCGCGGATCGCCGACCAGCGCGGCCTTGGGTCCAACCGGCGCCAGGTACATCGCAATGTGATACGGAGGGACATCGCCGTCGCGATCGCCCAGGCAAACTGCTGGCCGGCCCAGCCACTTCACTAGCGCCGCGCCGAGCTCCGCGGGCGTCGCGTACCCGCGCGCAGCGTTCTTGGCCCACAGGTTGGCTCCGAACACCACCGCGTCGTCCAGTAGCAGCAGATCACCGCCGTCAAACTGCAGCGGCAACTCGATGGCCTTGGCGCGTCCGACTGCCGCCGCCAGCAGCGGCACCGCGGCCCAGTCGTTGTGGCGGCGCACCCACAACGGGTCGGGTTCAGGGGGCACCAGCAGCCGCAAGTCGTCGCCGCTACGCACAAAAAGCGCTCGGTCGCGCGTCCAGGGCGTCAGCGGTCCGGGGGCCTCGACCACCGTCAGGCGCGAGGACAGCGATTGGTCCAGCCGTTGACCTGCCAGCCACACGCGGAGCGCCTGGGCCTGCTCCGCTCCGCCGACCGTGATGGCGACGCGCGTGCCCGGGCCAAGGCCTCGCAAGAAGTCGGCCTGTGCCCGTCCCGTGATGTCCTGCGCGTCGCTGGCGTACTGCAACCAAACCGTGTGCAGCGGACCTTCGAACTCGCTGACCGCAATCGGCGGATTCGGCGGGGCGCGGCGATCGTCGCCGATTGCCGTCCACACCGCCAGCGCCAGTGCGGCGAAAACCAGTCCAAGCGCGATGGCAACCAGATTGCGGGCAAAGGCGGGCATGGGCGTCGCGCGGCAGGGCAGAGCGCCCAGGGACTCTATCGCGAAAGCGCGCTAATGCGCAGCGGCGGCTGGAACGTCGTGTGGCGCGGAGGCCTGAGCCGGCGGCGGAACTGCCGGTTGCGAATTCGGAGCGGCCGGTGCCGCGTTGGCGTTGCCGACGTTGTCGAGCGGGGCGACCACCTGGCTTTGTGCCAGGTCATCGACGAGCGACGGACGGCGGGCAGCAACCCTGCGCAGCCCCACACGCGCGCTGGGCAAATCGGGCGCCGCGGCGACCACCGTGCCGTCAGGGCGCACCAACTGGCGAACCACGACCGTGGCGTAGGCTTGGCGCATCGCCCGCACCTTGGCTGCGGACAGCTTGCCTTTGGGCACCGCCACGCGGACCTCCGCTTTGTTGTGGGCCTTGACGGTCAGACGCACCGGCGCCTCATGCCGCAGTTGTGCCACCGGGCCTTCGCGCGACATCTCGTTGCCGCGGGCTTCGTAGATGGCGAGATCGGTGTGGATCTCGGCGTCTTCGTCAGTCGGGTTCTCCGCCCAAAGCACAGTCGACCAGCCCGATGGGGATTTGGCGTCGCGCACCAGCCTGGCCTGCGCGCGAATGCGTTCGGGCATGGCTGCGGCAATGCGCGCCTTTTCGCCGCGCGTCGCGTCATCGCCATCGGCGTCCAGCACGCGTGGGCCGAGCAGCGACAGCGCAACCACGGCCGTCAAAGCCGCGGTGGCAAAGCCGGAAGTTGCGGAATGCAGGCTCGAAGCGGTTGGCGTTTGCATGGTCGGGGCCCCAGAGCCACCCAGGGCTCACTCGGTTGGGACGCGCGGTGCGGCCGGGCGATCTGCGGTCGACGCGTGCGGGCCGAGCCTTGACGTCGCCGCCGCGCTTCTCGACACTTACGCCCCCTCGCCGCACCCCTTGCCGGCGCCTTCGAGAGCCCATGAGTGCCAATCCTGCAAACGGCCGCAAGAAAGTCGTCCTCGCCTACTCCGGAGGGCTGGACACCAGTGTAATGCTGCACTGGCTCAAGTATGACCAAGGCTACGACGTGGTCTGCATGACCGCCGACGTCGGGCAGGGCGAAGAACTCGACGGGCTGCGCGACAAGGCCATCAAGTCCGGTGCCGTCGCCATCCACATCGTCGATCTGCGCGAAACTTTCGTGCGCGACTATGTGTTTCCGGCGTTGCAGGCCAACGCGGTCTACGAGGGCTACTACCTGCTCGGCACGTCGCTGGCGCGGCCGCCGATCGCCAAAGGCCTGGTCGAGGTGGCCGTCGCCGAAGGCTGCGAAGCGATCGCCCACGGCGCACCCGGCAAGGGCAACGATCAAG
>SXRM01000218.1 GCA_005792545.1 Pseudomonadota bacterium
CCGACAGAACGCATCGTCTATGTCAACGACTGCCCCGATGGCCACGCCAGCGACACGGCCGCGGCGGTGGATCAGGCGTCTGCAGCCGATGGCGACGTCGGGACTGCGGACGCCGTGGCGACGGACGCGCCAGCCCATGACGGCACCGGCACTGATGTGGCGGCGACCAGCGATGCGCTGGCAGTGGATAGCAGCACGCCAGACGCAGCGACCATCCAGACCGATGGCGTCGATGGCGCGGCTGCCGAAGTCGAACCGGGCACGGACGCGACCTTGCCTGTCGCTGGGTGGCCCAAGCGGGTGTTTGCGCCGTATGTCGACAGCACCCTGTATCCATTCCAGAAGCTCACCGAGGTCGCCGCCAAGACCGGGCAGCGCTGGTTCACCCTGGGCTTCGTGGTCGCCAAAGACGCCAAGTCGTGCATGGCGTCGTGGGGCACGTATTACACGCTCAAGGCTGGCCCAGACGCATGGCTCGACGGCAAGCAGGCGTACCTGTACGAGGACATCGCCACGCTGCGGTCGACCTGGAAGGGCGACGTGGTGGTGTCGTTTGGCGGCGCTGCCAATACGCCGCTCGAAGAGGCGTGCACCACAGCCAGCGAACTGACCGCACAACTGCAGTCCGTCGTCGATACCATGCAGGTGACGGTCATCGACTTTGACATCGAGGGCATCTGGCTGACCAAGACCCAGCCAGATGGAAGCGGCGCCCGCCGCGCCAAAGCCTTGCAGCAGTTGCAGCAGAACGCCAAGGCTGCCGGCAAGCCGCTCAAGATTGGGCTGACGCTACCGGTGCTGCCGAGCGGCCTGACCGCCGACGGCCTCGCGACGCTCGATCAGACGCTGCAGAATGGGGTCAAGCTCTCGTTCGTCAACCTGATGGCCATGGACTACGGCGACTCGGCCGCGCCCAACCCCAAGGGCAAGATGGCGCAGTACGCCGCCGACGCCGCCACTGCGACCCACGCCCAACTCAAAGCCTCGCTCGCCAAGGCCGGCTACGGGCCGACGGACGCCGAAGTGTGGGCGATGCTCGGTCTGACGCCGATGATTGGCATGAACGACGTCAAGACCGAGGTGTTCACGGTGGCCGATGCCGCGACGCTGCTCGCCTGGGCCAAGGGCAAGGGCCTGGGCTGGCTGGCGATGTGGTCGGTCAACCGCGACCACCCGTGCCCGGCGGCCAAAGAGGTCGAGCTCAAGTGCTCGTCAGTCGCCGATCAGACCGCCGACTGGCAGTTTACCTCGGCATTTCAGGGGTTTTCTGGGGACTGACGCAGCAACCACTTGAACCGCAGCGCCGTGCAAACCCGGCAGCGCGGGTTGTTGTTGCCCGCCGCGGTGCTCAGCGCTACGGAGCCGGCTTGGCGCAGCGCATGCCAAGGGCCTCCTGTTGCTGTGTCTCCGGCTGGTAGCCCGAGCGCATACTGCCGCGCATCCACAACGCGTCGCTGTAGAATGAACCGCCGCGAATCGCAAACTTAAAGCCAGCGATGTAAGGGTTAACCGGGTCCTTTGCGGTGGCAGCGGCCTTGCCGAAGTAACTGGCGTCGTGCACGTCCAGCATCCACTCAAAGACGTTACCTGCCATGTCGTAGGCGCCGTAAGGGCTGGCACCCAGTGGGCTGGCCGTGCCGACAGCGGCCGTCGTGGTGCCGTTGCAGTTGGGCGCCTGACCCATCATCGCGTGAACGCCGCAGGTCGGGTCGACACTGCCCCACGGATATTTCGCCTCGCTGGTCTTGCAGTCCTTGCCCGCGTACACCTCGCAGCCGCCGCGGGCGGCGCGTTCCCACTGCGCTTCGGTAGGTAGGGTGCCGCCCAACCAGCCGCAATAGGCCTTTGACTGGGCGTAGTTGACGTAGTTGATCGGGTGCTGCTCTTTGCCGACGACGCCATATGTGGCCAAACCGACCGAGCTTGCCGCCGAGCAACCGCTTGCGCCCGCTGCGACGCATGCTGCGTACTGGGCAGCAGTCACCTCGTAGACGCCAATCCAATACGCCGACAGGTCCACTTCGTGCTGGGGCTTTTCGGAAGGTTGGCATTTGTTGTCCAGGGTCGAGTTGCAGCCCATCCAGAACTTGCCGGCCGGCACCAGTGTCCACTTGTAGCCTTTGGCATCTAGCTGCTGGCACAGCCCCTTGGCGCAAAAGCCTTTGCCGTTGCCACAGCTGGTTCCGCTGCCGGTCGCCGGACAGCCGTTGGTGTTGACACCGACGCAGCCGGTTTCATCGACACCGGACTTGCAGTTGTTGTCGATGCCGTCAGCGCAGACGTCGGGGAGCCCCGGGTTGGCGGGCGCGCCGTTGGCCGCAGTGTCGTTGCAGTCGTCGCCCGCCTTGCCAGGATTGCCGCCGCCGTCGCTGTTGGGACACGCGGCCGGCTTGCTGACCACTGTCATGCCGGAGTCGCAGTAGTCGTCGTTGTCGTCGTCGCAGCCCTCGTCGGTGGCACCGTCGCCGTTGTCGTCGATGTTGTTGCAGTGTGTCTCGGCGGGCGCGACGTAGGGCTTGGCGCAGCGCACGCCGAAGTCGTAGCTGACCAAGGTCTCTTGCCCCCCACCGCGCACGCTGGATCGCTGCGTGGCCGCTGGGTGGTCAAGGCTGCCGCCACGAATCGTCAGCTTGCCGTTGGCGACACCATTGAGGGGGCCTTTCGCAGTCGCCTCGGGCTTGGCGTAGAAGCCAGCGTCAAACCAGTCGAGCGTGAACTCGAAGACGTTGCCCGCCATGTCATAGGCGCCATACGGACTTTTGCCCAGAGCACTGCCGGCGCCAACGGCGTAGGTGGCCCCTGTGCCGCAGCCCTTTGTAGCCAAGGCCATCACCGCCTCCTTGCCACAAGTCGGTTCGGTGTTGCCCCATGGGTACTTTGGCATGGCCGCCAAACAGTTCTTGCCCGAGTACAGTTCGCAACCACCGCGTGCGGCTTTTTCCCACTGGGCGTCGGTGGGCAAATCGCCGCCGAGCCACTTGCAGGCCGCCTGCGACTGCGCGCGCGTGACCCAGTTGATTGGATGCTGTCCTTTGGCGCCGACCCCATAGGTCGGAATCTCGCCGCCGGCCTTGGGCACCGTGCAACCGCTTGCCACAGCGCCCACGCACTTGGCGTACTGCTCCGCTGTGACTTCGTAGACGCCAATCCAATACGCGGACAACTCGACTTCATGCTGCGGATTCTCTGACGCAACCGTAGCGCATTCACTGTCGAGAGCCGGATTGCAGCCCATCCAGAACTTGCCCGCCGGCACCAGTGTCCACTTGTAGCCATTGGCGTCGGTGTGCTGGCATAGGCCGTCGGCGCAGGTGCCCTTGCCGCTGCCGCAGCTTGCGCCGGAGCCCTTGGGTGGGCAGCCGATGGCATTGAGGACGACCGTGCACGCCGCTTCGTCAATGCCGGCCTTGCAGTTGTTGTCGATGCCGTCGGAGCACAGTTCAGGCGCGCCGGGGTTGATTTTTGCGCCATTGGCGAGCGTATCGTTGCAGTCGTCGCCGGCTTTGCCAGTCTGGCTGCCGCCGTCGCTGTTGGGGCACGCCGCCGGCTTGCCGACGACGGTCCTCGCCGCGTCGCAGTAGTCGTCGTTATCGTCGTCGCAGCCCTCGTCGGTGGCTCCGTCTCCGTTGTCGTCGATGTTGTTGCAGTGCGTCTCGGCGGGGGCGACGTAGGGCTTGGCGCAGCGCACGCCAAAGTCGTGGCTAGCCAGCGTTTCCGCGCCGGCACCGCGGTGACTGGCTCGTTGCGCAGACGGCGGATGGTCGATGCTGCCGCCGCGAACCGTCATCTTGCCGTTTGCCACAGAATTCAGAGGATCCTTGGCACTCGCCTCGGGCTTGGCATAGAAGCCGGCCTCATACCAGTCAAGCGTAAACTCGTAGACGTTCCCGGCCATATCGTAGGCGCCATACGGACTTTTGCCCTGTGCGCTACCGGCACTGACCGCGTAGGTCGCCCCAGTGCCGCAGCCCTTGATAGCAAGCGTCATCGCCGCCTCGTTTCCGCAGGTCGGCTCAGTGTTGCCCCATGGATACTTCGGCATGCTCGCCTGGCAATCCTTGCCAGCGTGGAGCTCGCAGCCGCCGCGCGCGGCTTTCTCCCATTGGGCATCGGTAGGCAAGTCGCCACCCAGCCACTTGCACACCGCTTGCGATTGCGCACGCGTGACCCAGTTAATCGGATGCTGCGCCTTACCGCCAACGCCATATGTGGGGATTTCGCCACCTGACTTGGGCGCTGTGCAGCCGTTCGCCCCTGCCGTCAAGCACGCCTTGTATTGATCCGCCGTCACCTCGTGCACGCCGATCCAATAGGCCGATAGCTCAATTTGGTGCTGCGGCGTTTCGGCGGCGATGAGCGCGCATTCGCCATCGGTGACCGGATTGCAGCCCATCCAGAACTTGCCCGCAGGCACCAATGTCCACTTGTAGCCGTTCGCGTCGGTGTGCTGGCACAGGCCGTCGAAGCAGGTGCCCTTGCCGTTGCCGCAGGCGGCGCCATTGGCGTCCTTGCCGCAGCCCACGGGACCGCAATTGTCGGTCGCGCCGTTGCAGTCGTCGTCGATGCCGTTGCTGCAAGTTTCACCTTTGTTGGGGTGGACCGCAGCGCCGCCTTTGGCCGGGTCATCGTTGCAGTCGCCAGCCGCCGATGCAGTGTAGTCCGCGACATCGCCGGCCTTGCACAAGCACTTCGACGCGCCGCTGCCATAGCCGTCCTTGTCGGTGTCGGCATAGGTCGCGGTGCAGTTGACCGCCCCTTCTTCATCGGTCTTGCCGTCGCACTGGTCGTCGACGTTGTTGCCGCACAGCTCTTTCTTGCCCGGGTTGACGGCAGCGCCGACGGTCTTGTCATCGTTGCAGTCGTCGCCCTTGCCGTTGACGGGCGTCGTGCTGCTACACACGGGCAGGCCCTTGGCCGAGACAGCCATTGTCGCATCGCAGTACTTGTCCCCGTCGTCGTCGCAGCCCTCATCCTTGAACGTGTCGCAGTCGTTGTCGGCATCATCGCAAATCTCGACCGCGCCGGGGTTGACGGTGGCCGCGCCATCGTCGCAGTCGCTGCCCGCTTTGGTGCAGATGGCTGGCGTACCAACAACTTGCATGGTCTTGTCGCAGTAGCCGTCCTTGTCGTCGTCGCAGCCGTCGTCGGTGCCGGACTTGCAGTTGTTGTCGAGGTTGTCGCAGACCTCCGTCGCCGCCGGATTGATTGCCTTGAGCACGTCGTTGCAGTCGTTGCCGCCGTTCGGGCAAATTGCCGGCGTGCCGGTCGTCGTCATGGCCGCGTCGCACCAGCCGTCGCCGTCGTCGTCGCAGCCTTCGTCGGTCTTGCCGTTCTTATCGTCGTCTTTGTCGTTGCAAGCCTCGGCGCCGCAGCCTTCGTCGGTGCCGCCGCCGCAGTTGTTGTCGAGGCCGTCGCAGGCTTCCATTGCGCCTGGATTGACCGCGGCCACAGCGTCATTGCAGTCGTTGCCGCCTTTGGGGCAAACCAGCGGTGTGCCGGAAATCGACATCTTGCCGTCGCAAAACAAGTCTTTGTCGTCGTCGCAGCCTTCGTCGGCAAACGAAGAGCAGTCGTTATCGATGTCGTCGCAGACCTCAGCCGTCCCCGGCGCCATCTGCTTGCCGTTCTTGGCGGGGTCGTCGTTGCAGTCGTCACCCGGGTCGCCGTCTTTGGCGACCTTGCTCAGAGGGCACGCGGCAGGCTTGCCGCTGACCTTGAGCGCCGAGTCGCAGTAGTCGTCGCCGTCGTCATCACAGCCTTCGTCGGTCTGCCCGTCGCAATTGTCGTCTTTGTCGTTGCACGACTCGTCCGATTTCTGACAAGCGTCGGGCGCGGCTTCGGCATCGCTACCGTCTGCCGCGACTTCGCCACTATCCGCAGTCTGTGCGCTATCTTCACCCGCATCGGCGGTTTCAGCGACCGCGTCCTGCGTGTCGTTGCCGGCCTCTGCAGCATCTGCGGCCGTGTCAGCAGCGGTGTCGGAGAGCACCCCTGCCGCAGTGTCTGCGACGACCTCAGCCGCTGCGCTGCCATCGCTCTGCACCTCAGCGGCGTCGAGTTTGACCGTGCCCGTGGCCACGCACAATTTGGCAGTCGGGTGGCACTCGAAGCCGTCCGCGCACGGGCAAGCAAATGTCGCGCCGGACTCGGCTGCGCTGGGCAAGCCGCTATCGCTACATGCAACCGCCAGCAGCGTGGCGAGTGCCCAGCCGGTAGGCACGATTCGTCGAATGCCTTGGGCAACCACGGCAGGCCTCTGCAACAGCGGCGAGAGCGCCGGGACGGGCATCATGCCACAGCGGGCGCGGCGCGAAAACCGCAACCGCGACCAAGGAAATCGCCGCGAGTCATGCGCGATGCCATCACAGCCGACGGTCGCGATCTAACTCATTGTAAGTAGATACATATTGCCCACAGAATCAACATGCCGCTACTGCGCGGCGACGTCGTGTCTGGACACCATTCGGTACCGGCGCCGTGGGCCGCACAGACTCCACAACGTCGTTTCCTGGTGCTGGGCCGCTTCACATCGATCCGGCCCATGCCGGCCAACCTGTGGGACTTGCGCGCGGATCCGCGCCGTGTTTTCAACAACCAAGCTGTTGACTTGTTTCAACCCGTTGTATGCGCGCGATGCTGGCCTCCCGCCTTCGACGTGTAGGTCGGTGCCGCTCTGCGCAGGTGTCGAGCTTTCGGGGTGGGGCATCAGATTCGGTTATGTAAACTCGCTCTATCCAATTTGACAGCGAGTCCTCAGCGCCCGACCATGCCAACGGCGAAGCCGTCGCAGTTGGACCTCCGTTCCGCCGACGAAGCCGAGCAACTGGATGCCACATTCACTGGCCCCTTGCAAGTGCAAAGAGGCCCTGGAGATTTTATGCAGGCCGGTAGACTGTTCCTGTCATGGCTGGGCGCAGCCATCGCCTGCTTGACAGCGACTGCATGCTCGGACAGCGGACTTCCGACCGCCGCAGCCGCCGCGGTCGTGTTCCATTGCCCGTGCACAGCGGGATACGTTTGTGAACCGTCGGCGCAGGTTTGCCTCGACGAAGCCTCTCTGCCTGCGCTCAACCTCACGCTCACAACCACAAGCCCATGCGATGGCAAGGCAGTTTCGCAACCGACTCGACTCGAATTCGCGGTTCGCAGCGCCGCAACCGGTGGTCTATGGCGGCGAAGCGAAGCGGTAGCATCGGCGTCGGCGAACGCAAGCGCCAAAGTGTCCTTGCGCTTGCCTTCGGGCCGCTATGACATCACCGCGACAGGCTTTGCTGGTGGCTGGGCGACGCCTACTTGGCACGGCCGGGTCAAAGGCATCGAATTGGTCAAGGACAAGGGCGCGGCGATTTCCTTCGCTTTGTACCCGGTCGGCGAACTTGCCTGTCCGCTTGGCGATCAAGCTCTGGCGCCCCTGATGTTTCCAACTGCGGCTGGGCTGCCAGACGGCAGAGTGGCACTCGCTGGCGGCTTGACGCATGCCGGCCAAGCGGCAGCCGGGATTCGATACGATGCGCCAACGACCGCTGCTTTCGTGTTCGACGCCCGCCAAAGTTCACTCGCCGCTGCTGGGAGCCTCATCACGGGGCGCGCTGGCCACAGCATGGCGTGGCTGCCCAATCCCGGCAAGTTGCTGGTGGTTGGGGGCGTTGCAGCGATGGAGCAACCGGCGGACGGCGCCTCACCGCCAAGTTGGGATTCAACCAGCACGCCGGGCTACGAGTTGCTGGACATCGACGCCAAGTCCTCGACCGCGGGCGACTTGGGCGGGTTGACCTTGGCGCCGCGCGCATTTGGACAACTGCTCCCGTTGCCGGGCGGCGCATTCGCAGCAATCGCGGGGTCACCCTGGCCGCCTTTCGCGCGCCTGCGCGAGGGCGAGGGCGACGTGTTCCTTGGCAACGGCAGTTGGCAGCGTGCCGCTGGCGGCTGTGGTTCGGTCGCCTCGACTGTCTTGCTTGGCGACGAGCTAGGCGGCGCAGCAGTCGCGCGATACGGTTCACCTGCTAGCGCACAGGCGCTGATTTGGGGCGGCGACGTAACAGTGGGGCAGGCGCATGACTCGACGAGTCCCTTGCCTTGGCGCGAGACGTTGGCCCGGCACTGGAAGCCGTCGCGGCGTGCGCCAATCGCCGTTAGCCAACACTTGATTTTGGAGTCGCAAAAGAAGCCGCCGGAAAGCGCGCTGCTGCTATCGGCGATAGCTGCGGCGCCCCGGCCGGAGCACGGAGCGACCCCTCGCTTTCTGGCGGTCGGAGGCGCGCGTGTGGTGCCGCCAAGCGAAGGCCAGGCGCTGGCCTGGCAAGCGCCCGACGAAACTGCCGCGTGGACAGTGGAACTGACGGAACCGAGCCTCGCAAAGACGGGCCGCGCCGCGCTAAGTCCGGTCCAGGGCCTGGCAGGCGGCCTGGTTTTCCACCAAGCGACGGCTGCAGCAGAAAACGCGGTTGTGGTAAGTGGTGGCATGTCGCAGTTCTTGGGTGCCGCCAGTGGCAAGCTGCGGGTGTTCGACAACGCCAGCGGGGCATTGGTGGCGGCCGACGCAACAGCGCCGGGATTCTCGGCCCGGGTTGGGCACGTCGCGGTCGCCTTGGAGAACGACTGTGTGCTCTTCTACGGCGGCGTCGCCGGCCTTGGCAAGGACGCCTTTGCTGGCGGCGCACCGACGCGACTAGAAGTATTTTGCCCAACTCAACTAGCAAGCACTGCGCCATTGGTGGCGCCCGCGCTTTTCGAGGCCGACCAGGCGCCGCCGGCTAAGCAGGTTGCGCCGCTTAAGCTCGACATGCTCTTTGTCGTCGACCACTCGTCGTCGATGTGCCAGGAGCAGCGTTGGATAGCGCGCGGCGTGGCCGGGTTTGTGGCGACGGTTGCGCAACAGGCCAAAGTGTTGTTGGCGACCACGGCGGACATTCAGGCCGCTGTGGTTACGGCGCAGCAAGTTCCAGATGGAAAAACCATCAAGAAGATTGGCAAGTTTGTGCATGATCCCGCCACAAACTTGCCGCCGAGTTGCATTGAGAAATCCAAGCAGCCGTGCATGGCCGATGGCGACTGTGCCAAGCCAAAGTGCTTCACCTTCGCCACCTTCGATGCCAATTCGAGCATGTGTCCCCAAGGCGGCGACTCGTGCTTGACGCCAGCGGCGCTCGCAGCCAGCGATTGGTACTGCAAGTCCTCGCCGCCGGAACCACCGAATACGACCAACAAAATGAACAACAACGACAACTGTTCTGTCAATACCAGTTGCCAGTTGCGCTGCAAAACCGACGACGACTGCTACGCGATGTTCGAACCCAACATCCCGCCAGGCGGCAAGCACAAGGTGCGCTGCAACACCGTGGTCTCGCCAGCGGGCTGTATGTTCGGCCCAGAGACCGACGGCTGCCCAGCCTCTGAGAAGCTGCCGGGCGTGCTCAAGCAGAGCGAGGCCGTGGAAATCGACATTGGCGACGGCAAGACGAAAGCCGGCACCCAACTCGACCTGTTCCGGTGCAACGCGACGGTCGGCGCCAACCAGGAGCCGGAGGCACTCTTTGAGGGCGGGCTGCGCTCCGCGTGGCAGGCTTTGGACCCTATCGGTCCCAACTGCCCGCGCGACAACAACGGCGCGCCGACCGGCAGCTGTCAGTATGACGAGCTTGTCCGTGCAGAGGCATTCCTGGTCGTGGTCTTGGTTTCAGACGACGACGACTGCTCCCTCAACTTTGAGCTTGATCCGTACCTGGGCGACATGACCACTGAAGAACAGAAGGGCCTGTTGCTCAAGTTGTTACCAAAGGAATTGCAGCGGTCCTGTCAGGTTCACAACGACCGTGTGGCTGGCAACCGAGATCTGCTCGTGGGCTATTGCGAGGCCGCCAAGTTCAAAGACCCGGTCGACAAGAAACGCAAATGTCCGGCCGACTGCGATGCCATCGCCGACAAGAACGGCCAAGCCTACAAAGGCTGTTCGGCAGAGGCCGAGGCTAGCCTCGCCGCGTTGCTCAAGGACAATCCGCAGGGGCAATTGCGCAGTTGGCGTTTCGCCGCAGTGTCCGATTTCGTCAATCGCCTGCGCTCGCTCAAGGAAGACCCGTCGCGCGTGGTGTTTGCCACCGTGACAGGCGACGCTCTCAAACCGGCTAACGCGGGGGCCCAATGGTCCAAGCGCAACGACCGTATTAGCTACTATCGGTCCCTACTCCGCAACAACTACGGGGTGCAGGCCCCGTATGTGTGCAGCAGCGCGCTCGGAGAGGCCGGTTTCGGCTCGCGCTACATCCGGTTGGCCGAAGCTTTCGGTTGCCAGGGCATCGTGCGCAATATTTGCGATGGCGACCCAGACAAGGCCGAGTCCCAGTGGGCCGAGTTCGCTTCCGCGGTCGTGAAAGCGACGCAATAGCGTACTGACAAAGCACTTTTGTCGTTGTACCCGCAACCAGTTGAAGGGAACTTGGCCGTCCACGCGGCACATATGGGCATCGTCATCCAGGATGGCGGCCATGGCGAAAAGGGGCACCGTTGGCGACGCCTCAGGCGCTTTTCGATGGCTTGCCCGCAAACGTCGCCGCACGCGACCGCTGCCGCCTCAGCCCTGGCTTGGTGGCCTAAGGCAGGAGCATATTGAGTGAAATCAGCGCGGTTGCGGCGGTCGCCCCATTGCCCTAGTATCGCCGCCGGCAAGCCCGTTTGACCGGGTAGAGCGCCCCGCAATGTCCGCCGCCTTGTGCCCAAGTTGCCGCCAACCGGTCGCCGAAGTCGGCGCCGCGTGCGCCCAGCTGGCGTGCCACCGCAAGGGCTACCGCGGCGTACCCACCGAGGTGATCAGCGACCGCATGGACCCCAGGGTCGGACTGTTGCTCGGTGACAAGTACCTGCTGACCAAACTGCTTGGCCGCGGTGGCATGGGCGTGGTGATGGTCGCGCTGCAGACTCCGCTCATGCGCGAAGTTGCGCTCAAGGTCATCAGCGGCGTGCAAATCGACGACACCATGCGTGCACGCTTTACCCGCGAAGCCCGCGCCGTCGCCGCCCTGGACCACCCGAACATCGTCAGGCTCATCGACTTCGGCGTCGCGCAGTTGGACGAAGACGCCCCCTACATGGTCATGGAGCTGGTCTCGGGCGCCGAGCCGCTGCGCAAGGTCTTTGCCGGGTGGACGCGCCAGCCGCCAACCTACAAGGCACTGGGGGATGTGTTCGGTCAGTTGCTGTCGGCGTTGGAGGCGGCTCACGACCGCGGCATCGTGCACCGCGACATCAAGCCCGACAACGCGATGGCCAAGCGTGCCTCGGGCTACGACCACTTCGTCAAGGTACTCGACTTCGGCCTCGCCAAGTCGTTTGACCAAGGACGTCCCGCCGACCCCGACATGGCCAGCCTGACCGACGCTGGCGCGATTGTCGGTACCCCGCAGTACATGGCGCCAGAGCAACTGACGCGCGCCAGCGGTAGCGCGCCAGACCACCGTGTCGACCTGTATGCGGTCGGCGTGATGCTATTCGAAGTGCTGATGCGGCGGCGGGCCTATGAGCAGCAAGACGCCATGCTGCTGGTGTTCGCCAAAGCCGACCCGGACGGCGACCCGCTGGCCAACGCCCCAGAGCTCGACGCGATGGGTCCGCTCGGCGCGGTCGTGCGCAGGGGCATGGCCTGGAACGTCAACGAACGCTTTGCCAGCGCCGCGGAGTTTCGTGCCGCGCTCGACGCCGCCGTCGCCAGCCTTGGGCCAAGTCAGCTAGTTGCCATGGCGCCGGCCACACAGGTTGGCTCCAAGCCGGTGGCGCCGGCGTCGCCCACCGACCGCAAGCCGATGGAGCAAGTGCAGACACCCTACACCGGGCGCATGGCGACCACTGAGACCTACGCCGTCAGCGACTTCAACGCGCCGACCTTGACGCATGTGCAGGCGCAGGCGATCGCGGAATCCAAGCCAAAAACGGGCATCGTTGTGGGCGCGGTCGTCGGCCTGGCTGTCGTCGGCGCTGGCGTCTGGTTCGCGACCCGGTCCTCGGTCCCGGCCGGGGCAGCGGGTCCAGCGACGCAAGTCGCGGCGGAATCGGTCGGGCACCCAGCCGCCGCAGCGACGGTACTACCAGCCGCCGCCGGTCCCGAACCGGCCAATGGCGCACCGTCACCGCCTGCCGCGGAGGCACCCGCCGTCGCTGGTCCTGTTGCTGTTGCGCCGCCGGCAGCGGTCGTCGTCCCACCGCCAACGCTGCCGGTCGCGGCCACCACGACAGAGCCAGCTCCGGTCCCCGCAAAACCAACCACCCGGCCGGCAGGGCCCAAGGGTGGCAAGGCGCATGGCAAGTCAAAGGACGCCGGCACCTTCGACAAATTCTGACCGCTCGGAGGTCGCCATGACCACAGCTTGGGGCCAAACTTTGCTGCGCTACTTGGTGGCGCTGGCGGTGATGTTTGCGGCGCTTTCGGCAGTGCCACCCGATGCGCAAGCTGCCGGCAAAGCGGGCACAGTACAGGCAGCGCAAAAGCTGGCCGGCGAAGCCAAGGCGGCGTACATGGCGCGCGACTACGACAAAGCAGTCGAGTTGTTTGCAGAAGCGCTTCGCAATTTCGAGCACCCCAACCTGCACTTTACCCACGGTCGCTCGCTGGAGCACCTGTCGCGCTTTTCGGAAGCCGCGGCGGCGTTCGCGCGCGCCGGTGCGCTGTCGACCGAAGCTGCGGGGCGGACCGTTGCCGATGCCCGTGCGGTCGCCAATCGCAAGCTCGACGAGGCCCAGCAGTTGCTTTCTGACAGTCAGGCCGCGCTGGCGCGGGTCTCGGCGCGGGCGGCACACACCGTGCTCGTCGGTCAGGCCAAGCGGGCCGAAGATGGCGAAGTCTACCCGGAGCCAGCCAGCGTGTTGCTGCTGCTCGCGCGCATCGAATTTGCGCTGGGCAATGCGGCCGGCGCGCAGACGCTGCTGGCAGAGGTCGCCGCAGACCCCACCGCGGCGCCCAAGGTCGCAGAACGCGCCGCGCAGATGGCTGCAAACCCGCGCGGCGGCGTGGCCGAGCCAGTGCCAACGCCTAAGCCGGAACCTAGAGACAAAACTGCAGTGGAGCCGAAGGCGGCCGAGCTTGAGCCCAGGACAACGCCGCGTGAACCAGGCGTCGTTGCGCCGGCCCCAGCGAAGGGCGGGCCAGTGGCGGCGTTGGCGGCGCTGGGTGTGTCAGCTGCGGTGACGGTCGCCGGAACTGCCTGGTATGCCATGGCCAGTTCGTCCGCGGCAGACTTGCAGACCAAGCTCAATGCGGCCAAGCAGAGCGGCAAGCCGGTCGACGGTCTGGACCAACAGGCGTACACGACGGCCAAGGCGGAAGCAGACCGCGGCTACAAAGTTGGCTCGGCTTTGGCCATCGGTGGCGGCGTGGCGCTGGCAGCCTCAGTGGCGTGGCTGGTGTTAGCGGGCGACGGTACCGAGCAGCCCAAAGTCGCATTGGCGCCCGTCCCCGGCGGCTGGACGGCGGCTTGGGTTGTCGCCTGGTAGGCGAGCCTCGGCTGACACTACTGCGGCTCCTCGCGCCGCGTGAACTGCAACGCCCAACCGATGAACCCAAGCTGCAACGGCAAGCGCCCCCACAGCGCCCAAGACGGCAGCGGATGGGCCGGGTCAAACGCAATGTCGTGCATCGCCTGATGGACGTTGGCGGGAAACACGGCGACGAACAGCGCAACCAGCCCCCACGCCGCCAGGCGCCGGGTCGCCGGCTGCAGCAGCCCTAGGCCGCCGCAGACTTCAAAAAAGCCGCTGACATAGACCAGCATCAGCGGCGCCGGCAAATACGCGGGGACGATTTTGAGGAATGGCTCCGGAACGGCAAAGTGGGCGATGCCGATGGCGGTCATCAGGCCGGCGAGCGCGTACTTGAGCGCGCGGTAGGCGCGCGGGCTCAGGCGCTGGGCAACTACGGTCATGGTGCCTCTCTTCGCGGTTGCGGACCGCAACGGGTCGCGCCTACCGGTGGGAACAGTACAGCAACCGGTGTGTCGTGGGTATCGGTAGCGGCATTGCCCGTCGCCACCACAAGTTGACGCAATTGCCTCGCGCGGCTATGGTCGTGCCGCCTTCGGGGGAGGGGCCAACCATGAAAAAACTGTGGGACCGTTTGCTGTTGTGGCTCACCGCGTGGGGATTTGTCGCCGGCTTCTTGTTCTGGCTGGCGCTCATCGCGCGCAAGCGCATGTCGCACAACTCGGGCATCACCGGCCGCGGTCGGCTGCGCCTCTACGACAAGCTGGAGATTCCGCCGCACGATTTTTTCAAGCCTGGCGCGGAGTTCCCCTGCCGGGTGCGCCACGCCAGCGTGTCGTTCTGGGACGACGCGATGCTCGATGTTCGCGCGGCCTCTATCAAGTTCGCAGACAGCGACTGGGAGAGCCCGTTCGACATGGAGATGAACACCGGCCGCACCTCGCTATTTTGGAGCGCAGCCAACTTTTTGTTCTTCGCGAGCAAGACCGACAACAGCCCAGCGCTGACCTACAAGACCTACTACGAGATCTATGCGCAGGGCCGCGAAGCGGCGATTGAAGGCATCCGCGTCGACCCGCCCTCGTTCGCGGTGCTGCGCTACCACTCGCAGACGCCAACGCAGTTCGTGGGCACGGACGGCGTGCAGCGCTACTGCACCTATCGGCTGATTCCAGGCGACCGCGCCGACGACGCGCAGTACATCGAGACTTCACCGGTAGTTGAAGAGGTGTTCGACCAGCGCGCGCTCAAGGGCGAGCAGCGGGGCAAGGACTACCTGCGCAACGAGTATCGCGACCGCGTCAAGGCCGGCCCGGTCCGCTACATCTTCCAAATCCAGATCCACACGGCTGTGGCTGGCGAAAGCGAAGAGATCTTCAACAGCAACAAGTTCTGGGACGAGGCGACGCATCCGTGGTTCGACCTCGCCGAAGTGACCATCACCGACACTGCAGAGGGCTTGGGCGACTACGAGACGCGCATGTCGCTGCGGCACCTGCCGGCATCGCTGGCCATCATGCCGGCCTACTCGATCCACGACTACAACTCGCTCAACTATATGCGCGCGGTTGCCGACGCCATCAAGGCGCTGCGGGTGTGGGCCGGTCGCACTTTCGGTCAGCCGCAAGGCGAGACGTCGCCAGCCATCACGCGGCGGTAGGACCGCGGCGCAAGCGGTAGTGGATCGTTGCCGCCACGCGAATCCCGGCTGAGCCGAACGAAGTGCTGTTCCCTGGACGTAGGGCGGGCCCTCGTGGCCCGCCGTTGGCCGAACCGGCGGGGGAAAAGCCCGCGCCCTACAGTCGGAATGCGCCGCAACTGGCGTTAGATATTGATGCTATTGGTAATCAGGCTCGGCCGCAGGAAGTTGTACGGCAGGCGCTTGGTGTTGCGGTCCTCGATGACCGCCTCGATGTGCGCCAGCGCGGCCTGAAACTCGACGAGCCCCTTGGCGGCGCGCTCGTCTTCAAAGTTGTCGTCGTACTGGCCGAGCACGCCGTACCGCGCCGAGCCGAGCAGGTAGCCGAGCTCCATCTGCTGCTGGGCGATGTCGCGCGGCGGCAACAGGTTGCGCAGTGCCCGCTCGTTGGCCTGCCTGGCGGTCTTGGGGCCTTCCTTGAACGCTGCAAGCGGATAGTTGGCCACAAAGCCCATCAGCTCGTTCTGCGGAAAGTTGACCGCCGAGTGCTGCGCGCTGGCCGTGAAGATCACGTGGGCCATCGCCTCGACGAAGTAGGCCTTGGTCTGGACCCGGCCCGGGGCGCCATCGCCAAACGACGTCATGCGCCCGCCATCTTGCGCTGCGACTTCGGCAAAGAAGGCCTGCAGCTCCGGGTCGTCGCACACCGCCGCGTCGTCGGCATAGTACAGGTCGATGTAGGCCTTGACCCAGTCGACAATTGCCGACCACACCAACAGTGCGTCGTCGCGGTAGGGGTAGTTTGGCAGGGTCTGCTTGTCGTCCAGGCCGCGCGCGGCCAGCCACTTGGGCAGGATCATCGCGTTCCAGTCGTAGGTTTTCCACGCATTTTCCGCGGTGGCACGGCTGGCGGCGACCGGCGGCGACATCACCGTGTCCACGCCGCCACCCGGCGCAGTCAGCATGGTGTCGGCAAGCTGATTGATGAACAGCGTGCCTTCGACGTGTGGATTGAGCAGCAGCGTCAGGGGGTGGCTCGGTGCCAACTGCCGTCGCGCCGCGACCACAAACGGACCGACAACGAGGTGCGTGTGCGACAGGTGCGAGATGGCCTGGTGCCAGGTGCCGTCGCCGACCGTGTACAGCGTGCGCGCCGCCAGCCAGGCCATGCCGTCGTTCGGGGTCCACAGCGGGTCGCTCGCCCTCGCGCGAATCCCCAGTGGCTGCAGCCGGCCGTCCGCAACCCGGGTACCGAACAGGGCCAGCGGCGCGGGCACCACCTTGCGCTTGCCATGCGGGAACGTGCCGCCCTGCACGCCTTCGAAACAGGTCAAGTCGACCAGGAACAGCCGCCCGGCCTCGGCCGCCTTGGCCAGCGTCATCGCCGCGCCCAGTTGCTTGGCAACCAGGGCGTCATCGACCAGCATTCGCGGATCCGGCGCGGAAATTTTTTGCAGCATCAGCGGGTTAGGCCCCGCCAGGCGCATCAGCGCAAAGGTCTCGTCTTCGCGCCAGGTCTGGGCAATTTCTGGCGTGTCGATGGCGTGGAACAGCCGTACGAATTCTTTGAACGACCGGAAGTGACCAGCCAGGTCCGGCATGTGCACCCGCAGCGTGATGTCTTCGAGTACACCGGCGATGCCCTTCTCCTTGACCAGGACCTTGGCGTCCTTGGGCAGCTGTTTGAGCTTGCGGTGCGCCTTGACAGCCTTGCCCGAGACTTTGCCGCCGGTCGCCGCCGAGAAGCCGCGCTTGATGGCGTGGATGGTGCGCTGAATCAACATCACCCACCGGTAGGTCAGCTTGACCGCCGCCGTGTTGGCAGCGATGACCGCCATCCGCGCCGCAATCATGGCGGACCACGCTGCACCGGGCTTGTCCCCGCTCGGCACCTCTTTGACCATGGCGACCCCGGCGAAGCGATCGTAGGTCCACGGGTACAGTTCGCGCTGCGCGCGCAAGGCCTCGGCACGGGCGTCGGGATTCGGGTCATCGCGGGTCAGGCAGGGCATCATCAGGTGGCTCCGGTTGGCGAGTCTGCACCGAGGCAGGCGGTCAGGCAGTTTGTCGGCTCGCGACGACGGCGGCAGCGGGACCAGGGGTGTTGGCGGCCGCTGGTGCCGCCATGGCCATCAGGCGGGTATGCACCGCAGCGATGTGGTCGCGCAGCGTGAAAAGCATGGGGGAATACGACGCGGGCAAGTCGGCGGTGCGCACGCGCTCATCCAGCGCCGCCAGCCGCGCCAGGATGGGTCGCAGGTCCGCGCCCGGCAACAGGCTGACCGTTTCGAGTTCGACCGCGCGCAGTTCGTCGTAGAAGGCAAAAATGCGCCGGCGGTTCAGCCACAGCTGGACACTGGGCGCCAGCCGCAGCAGCGGATACAAGACACCAACGAGTGGCACCAGGATCAGAACCAGCCGCTGGACCAACGCCGCCAGCCAGAACGGCAAGTGCTGCAGCACGATGGGTCGGCCAGACTTGTGGTACATCTTGGCTTCTTCGCTGAGCGCGATGTCGATGCTTTGGGCGGCGGGAAAGTGCCGACCGCCATGGAACACGTCGGGGCCGCTGTGGATCTTTTCGGCCGCCTGCGCAGCAGCAGATACCGAATCGCGGGGTGCAGACGGCGCCGCACGACCAGGCTGCTAGTGCCTGCCAGCAGTTGCACGTCGCGCGGCGGTTGATTGAGCTTGAGGTCGCCCGCCCCTTCTGGCAGCACGACTTTTTCTAGAAACGGATAAAGCGCCGCGAACGCGTCCGCACGATCCAGGCCAACGATGCCAATGCCGGGCGTGCCGAGCAGGCGCTGGACGCTGCGCGCGTTCCACGACGTCACCACCACCGCGGTATCAATCTGACCGGCAATGAGCTGGTCCGCAGCCTCATCCGCAGACAGCGTTCGCACCAGTGCGGGGTCAATCGGTGTGCCGGTCCGCTGGAAAAGTTCGGTAGTCAACGCGTGGGTACCGCTGCCGACACTGCCCATCGACATGCGCAAACCAGCCAGCTCCTGGAAGCGACTGGGGGCCTTGCGGTCCTCGGTTCGGTAAAAAATCCAGAGTGGCTGCAGAAACACCGTTCCCAGCGACTCCAAGCAGGTGGCGGTGCTCTGGTTGGGCAGACCGCCGAGCAGCAGGCCGAAGTCGATATCCGCGGTCGGGTCAGTCAGTGCCGCAAGATTCTCGACGTCGCCCGCACTGCTGCGTAGCTCAACATGGATCCCGTGTTCTGCAAGCAGTGCCTGGTACTGCCGGCCAGCAACCTCATAGCCGCTGCCCGCTGAACCCGTGACCATCACCACGTTGCGGGGCGGCAGCGGATCCAAATGTTCCAGCAGCGCCCACAACAGCACTGCGGCAGTCAAGCTCGCGCCCACGACCGCGGCGATGCGCAGCCGGCGCTTGTCCGCGAACAGCGGCTGATTGAGCCACGGCAATCGTCACCCCTGCCCGACGCACGACCCGCCACGGTGCCGGCTGGCCGACACCGCTACCGACAGCCAGCGCCCCGAATGTGCTGTCGGCCGCGGCGACTATGGCGCGCAACCGGCCGGGCGTCAAGGAAATGGGCCGCCAGCGGTTCGCATCGCCTGTATGACCACGGGCGCCGGGATCGCGCTGCGGGTGGCTGTCACATGAGTCATCGACGGCGCCTGCCTGCTGCCGCAATTCCCGGTGAGGTCGCGCCCATAGGCTCAGTTTCGCGGTTGTCAGGCACGGCGTGCTGGTCTACCATCGGCTACGGGTAAGTCTGGTCCGGGCCGCGTGCGACGGCAACGCGACCGGACGCTTGGACGTTGACCGTGGGTTGCGGGGTCGGCGTCGCGGGGGCAGCATGGTTAAGTCTCTGTTGGGCTACAACGTCGATGGCGAGCTGTTTCGCAGCCGTCGGGCGCTCATCTACCGCGCGCACAAACCCGCTACTCAAGAACGCGTCCTGCTCAAAGTGCTGCGCCAGTCGCCGCCCTCGCCCGAGCAGATTGGCTGGTTCCGCCGTGAAAGCGCGGTTACCGAAAAAATGTCCGATATTCCTGGCGTTATCAAGACCTTCGGGTGCGGCGCCGACGGCGACCAGTGGGTGATGGCGCTCGAAGACATCGGCGGCGCGGCAATGACGGAAATCGTCCGCGACGGCCCGATGAAGCTGGAAGAGGCCCTGTTCGTCGGGCACCTGGTCGCCGAAGCGCTGCAGGCAGTCCACGAGCGGCACTACGTCCACAAAGACGTCAATCCCAACAACATCGTGTACAACCGCGGCACCGGCCAGGTACGCCTGATCGACTTTGGGCTGGCGACGCCGCTTTCCACCGAGAGTCCGGGGTTTGGCGCCGCGAACGAACTGGCTGGAACGCTTGCCTATTTCGCGCCAGAGCAGACCGGGCGCATGAACCGGTCGTTGGACCACCGCGCCGACTTGTATGCGTTGGGCGCTACGCTGTACCACTTGCTGACCGGTCGGCCGCCTTTTGTCCGCAACGACGAACTCGACCTGATTCACGCGCACATCGCCGTGCTGCCGCAGCCGGTGACCGACTTCAACACCAACGTGCCGCCGATGGTGGCCACCATTGTCCACAAGTTGCTGGCCAAGAACGCGGAAGACCGCTACCAGACCGCCGACGGCGTGCACGCGGATCTGCTGCGCTGCTACACCAAACTGCGAGAAACCGGTGAAATCGAGGAGTTTGCTCCTGATGCACACAACATCAACGCCCAGTTCGTGCTGCCACAGAAGCTGTATGGCCGGGCCGCGGAGACCTCGCAACTGCTGCACGCCTTCACCCGCGCCAGCGCGGGCAACATCGAATTCGTGCTGGTCACCGGGTATTCTGGCGTAGGCAAGACTGCGGTCGTCCAAGAACTGTACCGACCGCTGACCCAGCGCCACGGCTATTGGATTGCCGGCAAGTTCGACCAGTATCAGCGCAACGTGCCCTACTCTTCGGTTGTCCGGGCCTTTCGCGGCGCCATTCAGCAAGTGCTGAGCGAGACGGACCAGCGCGTCGAGCGCTGGCGCTCGCAGCTGTTCGCGGCAGTGGGACCGCAGTTGCAGCTGCTGGTTGCGCTGATGCCCGAGTTGGGTCGCGTTGTCGGCGAGCTGCCCGACTTGCCGGCGCTGCCACCTGCCGAGGCGCAATTGCGTTTCGAGCACGCGTTCGCGTTGTTCGTCGGGGTGTTCGCCGATGCCGAGCATCCGTTGACGGTGTTCCTGGACGACTTGCAGTGGGCCGACCCGGGGTCGCTCACGCTCATCGAAGGTCTTTTGCTGCGCAGCGACGTCCGCCACCTGCTGTTGGTTGGCGCCTACCGCGACAACGAGGTCGACGACGGCCACCCGCTGCGGTTGCTCATCGGCAAGCTCGAGCGCGCCGGCCGCAAGCCTGACACCCTGACCATCAAGCCGCTGGAACAGCCACACGTGGTCGAGATGGTCGCCGACACGCTGCAGGCCCCCGTCGAAGAGGTCAGGCGGCTGGCTGCGCGGGTGTTCCAAAAGACCCATGGCAATCCGTTTTTTGCCCGCGAGTTCTTGAAGTCGCTGCACGCCGAGAAGCTGCTGCGGATTGAGCAGCGGCGCTGGGTCTGGGACATCG
This sequence comes from Pseudomonadota bacterium, assembly GCA_005792545.1. Taxonomy (GTDB): domain Bacteria; phylum Myxococcota_A; class UBA9042; order UBA9042; family UBA9042; genus SXRM01. The sequence goes on from SXRM01000218.1 coordinate 20,695, forward strand.
AGGCCATCGATAGCCGCGATGTGACCGACAACGTGGTCGATTTCATGACCGCCAAGTTGAAGACGCTGCCGCCAGAGACCCAGATTCTGTTGCAAATCGCGGGCACGCTCGGCACCGAGTTCTCGCTGGCCGACCTGTCGATTGTGGCCGAGGCGGCTCAGTTCGACGTGTGGTGCGACCTTTGGCCAGCCATCAGCGGTGGCCTGGTGGTCGCGCTCGACGAGACCTGGAAGCTGCTCGGTATCGAGATGCCGGCGGACACCCCGCTCGACGTGCAAGTACGCTGTCGGTTCGTGCACGACCGCGTGCAGCAGGCCGCCTACCAGTTGGTCGAGGTGGCGCAGCGGCCAGCACTACACTGGCGCATCGGGCGTCGCCTGCTTGTGGGCGCCAAGGACCGGACCGCTGCGGTACCGTTTTCGACGGTCGGGCACCTCAACGCCGGCACGGTGCTGGCCACCGCGGCGGAACAAATCGAGCTCGCGCGCCTCAACCTCGACGCCGCGCAGCGCGCAAAGGCTTCTGCAGCGTTCGCGACCGCAAAGGACTACGCGCGCACCGGACTCTTGCTTGCCGGCGAGGCGACCGAACAGCACGACTTGCGGATGGCACTGCTCACCGTGGGCGTCGAGACCGGCTATCAGACTGGCGACTTCGCTGCGATGGAGGCGTGGTTCGCACAGGGCAAGCAAGAGGCGACCGATCCCCTTGAGCTGGCGTGGATGCAAGAGATTACCACCGAGGCACTCAATGCCCGCGGTCGGCCGCTCGATGCGCTGACCCACTGCATGGATTACCTGGACGTGCTGGGTGTGGTGGTGCCGCGGGCGCCGACCTTTGACGACGTCGTCGCGGAAATGACGGCTGCGGCACAAGAGCGCGCCGCGTTCACCCTGGACCAGCTGGCCGAGCGGCCGGACATGACCGATGCGCGGATTGCGGTGGCGGCCGCGCTCATCTGCAAGGTGTATTCGTCGGCGTATGTGGCATCGCCACTGCTGTTTGCGGTCATCACGCTGCGCCAGTTCAGGCTGGTCATGCAGCACGGCAATTGCGCGGTGTCGGCCCTTGCCTACGCGGTCTATGGCCTGGTGCTGGCGGCGCTGGCGGGCGACGTCAAGACGGCCTACCACTTTGGCAAGCTGAGCCAGCGGATGCTCAACCGGCCGGACATTCACCGGTACCATGCGCAGGCACTGCACCTGTTCAGCTGCCACACGCGGATGTGGAGTGAGCCGCTCAGTGCCTGTGCCGACGGCGAACGCCGGGCCTACCAGGTCGGCCTGGAGACCGGCGAGATGGAGTTCGGCTCGTACGGCGGGCATGTTGCGTCAAAGTACGCGCTGTTCCACGGTCAGGAGCTGACCGGGCTGCGCCAGGAGATTGAGCAGTACACCACGGGCCTGCGGCGCTACCGCAACGCCCTGGCGCTGACCTCGCACCTGCCCTGGCACCAGACAGTGCTGAACCTGACCACGCCGCACGAGACGCCGTGGAAGCTGGTCGGCCCGATCTGCGATTCCGCCGCGGAATTGCCGGGGTGGCAGGCCGCCAACAACCGCATGGCGGTCTCGAACGCGCTGCTGGCCGAGCTCCAGCTTGCCTACCTGTTCGGGCAAACCGACCTGGCTGTCGCGTTGGCCGCTCAGGGTGCGACCTTCCTGGATGCGGTGCTGAGCCAGTACAATCAGCCGCAGCACGCTTTTTTTGCCGCGCTCGCGCGCCTGCGCCTGTTGCTGACGGCCGGGGACGGCATCGACGACCAAGCCAGGGCCGCTCTCGCCACCAGCATCCAGGAAGACCTGGACAAGCTGCGCGGCTGGGCCGCGGTGGGGCCCGTCAATTTTGCCCACCGCGTGGCGCTGGTGCACGCGGAGCAGCTCAACCTTGCGGGCGAAATCGGACCCGCGCGCGACCTGTACGAACAGGCGATCGATTTGGCCGAGACCAACCTGTTCCACAGCGACGCAGCGCTGGCACACGAGCTCGCTGGCCGCTTCTTTGTCGCCCGCGGCCGCAAGGTCTCTGCGCGCTTCCACATTCGCGAGGCCTGCAACGGCTGGCAGCGCTGGGGCGCGGTCAACAAGGTCACCCAGTTGGAGACTGAATTCCCCGACTTCATCCACCTCGCCGCGGTCGGTAGCACCCACACCAGCTCGAGCCGGTCGACAGAAGGGCCGTTGCGCTCTGGTGCGCTCGACTTTGCGGCCGTGGTCCGGGCGTCGCAGGCGATTTCCAGCGAAGTGGTGCTACCGAGTCTGCTCGCCAAGCTGGTGGTCACGCTGATGGAGAGCGCTGGCGCGGCACGCGCGCTATTGTTGCTCGACCACGACGGTGAACTGCGTATCGAGGCTCAAGCCCACTCCGCGCCCGAAGGTGTTGTCGTGCGCGCACAGCAAATCGCCCTCGACAGCAAAGACACGCAGCTGCCGATGAGCGTGGTTCACTACGTGGTGCGCACGGGCGAGGCGGTGGTGCTCGACGACGCGCTGACGGCCACGATGACGGGGAGCGACCCCTATGCGCAGATGGCGCGGCTGCGCTCGGTGCTGTGCCAGCCGGTGTTCGGGCAAGGGCGCTTCCGCGGCGTCATCTACTTGGAAAACAGCCTGTCTCCGTCGGTCTTTACGCCGGATCGCACCGAGCTGGTCGGGTTGCTGGCGGGTCAGATTGCAGTGTCGATCGACAACGCCCGGCTCTACGAGACCCTGGAGCTGCGGGTCGCGCAGCGCACATCCCAGCTAGAGGCGCGCAACAGCTTCATTCGTAAGGTGTTCGGCCGCTACGTGTCCGATGACGTGGTGGATACCGTGCTGCAGTCACAGGACGCACTGGCGCTGGGCGGCGAGCGGCGGGTCGTTACCATCATGTTCACGGATATTCGCGGCTTTACGGCGATGTGCGAGGTGCTGCGGCCAGAGCTGGTCGTGCAGATGCTCAACACCTACATCCGCGTGATGACGGGTGTGATTCAGCACTACAACGGGACCATCGACAACATCATCGGCGACGGCATGGTGGTGCTGTTTGGCGCGCCCATCTGGCGCAATGACGATCCCGAGCGCGCCGTCGCCTGCGCAGTCGCGATGCAAGGCGCGATGACAGAGGTCAACGCGGTCAACGCAGAGAACGGACTGCCGGCGCTGGCGCTGGGCATCGGCATCCACACCGGCGAGGTCATCGTTGGCAACATCGGCTCGGAGCAACGCGCCAAGTACTCGGTCATCGGCCGCAACGTCAACATTGCGTCGCGCGTCGAGTCGATGACGTCGAGCGGCCAGGTGTTTGTGACCGCGGCGACCCACGACGTCATCAGCGTGCCGTTGCGCATCGACGGCCATCATCGTTTCATGCTCAAGGGCCTGAGCGAAGAGGTGGCGGTCTATCAAGTCGGGGCCGTGGGCGGTCCCTTCGACGTGTCGGTGGCCGCGCCGTCTTACGAGCTGTTGCCGCACGAACCGCCGCTGTTGGCGAGCGTGCAGTTTCTGACCGGCAAGTCGATCTCGGCAGGCAAGACGCCGGCGCGGGTGCTGGCGTCTGGCCTGGGTGTCCTCGAAGTTGCGATGGAGCCGCTGCCGACGGCCGGCACAGCCCTGCAAATTGTTATCGACGATGGCGAAGGTCGCGGCCAGGTGCTACAAGGCAAGGTCGCCGAGGTGCGCGACGGCTCGGTGCTGATCCCGCACACCACGTCGGGCGTGCTGCGGCCGCGGTCACTGTCGAGCGGGGCGTTCTAGACAGGATCGCGATGACCCGAGGTCATCGGCGATTGCTGTTCTTGCTTGCTTGGTGGGTCGCAAACGCGCGGCTTTGCAAGCCGACTCGTCGCTGCTTCGGTGCGGCAGGTTTGAGCTCACCTCAAGGCGTTGCTGTACAGCCTTTTGTCCTGCCCTGCCACCCGGAGCGACTGTATGCAAGCACAACACGGCGCGAATTGGTGGCTTCTGTGCGCGCTTGCGACCGTCGTGGCGACTATGGTCGCTGGCTGCACGGGCACGGAAGCGCCGGGCGCTGGCCCCGGTTCGGACCTGGCGGCTAGTGGTACTCACGATGCGGCGAGCGTAGGCGGCACCGATGGGGCGGCCGCCGACACGGCCGGCGCCGGCGATGGCTTGAACACACCGGACGCCGGCGTGACCGAGCTTGCCGCAGACGCGCCCGCGGTCGAAGACAGCCTGGATGCCGCTGCTGACGGTGGCGATGACGCAGCGGATGCGACGACCGCGGATTCTGGGCAACCGCAGGACGCGCCAGCAGACGAGGCCACGCCAAGCCCTGACACCACCCAGATCGATGGTGCTGTAGAGACGCAAGACGGTGCCGAAAACCAGGATACTGGTGCCGATGCCGAACCTGCGCCTGACGGTTCCTCAGACATGGCCACCAACGGCGCTGACGCGGCCATTGAAGTCTTCAGCGACGCCAACTCCAGTGGCTGCACCAACAACGGCAGCTGCGCCAGCCTAGAAGACGGCGACCTGTGCAACGGCACGCTGTACTGCGATACCGTGACCGGGCAGTGCAAACTCAACCCGATTACGGTGGTCAAGTGCGACAGCAGCGAGGACAGCCTGCGCCAAGGCCGCGTGCAACCCAGCGTCCGGTAAATGCACAGGCAAAGCCAGCGCCGACGGCACGCCGTGCGACGACGGGCTCAAGTGCACCGTGGGCGACATCTGCACGGCCGGCGCGTGCGTGGGCGGCACCGACACCTGCCTGTGCAACAGCGACACCGAGTGTGTCGGCCAAGACGACGGCGACCTGTGCAACGGCGTGCTGTTTTGCAACAAGGCCGCCAAGAAGTGCGAGTTCAACCCCGCGACTGTCGTCAACTGCCCGTCGGTGGACGACACCCAGTGCCAAAAGAACCTGTGCCAGCCCAAGACCGGCAAGTGCGCGCTGACCGCAACCGCCGAAGGCAAACCCTGCGACGACGGCAACGCGTGTACGCCCAACGAAGCGTGTGCGGGCGGTGCGTGCAAAGCCAGCCAGAATGTGTGCCAGTGCCAGAGCAACGCCGACTGCGCCAAGGCTGAAGACGGCAACCTGTGCAACGGAACGCTGTATTGCAACAACAAGGTTTTTCCGTACAAGTGCGAGGTCAATCAGACAACGGTGGTGGTGTGCCCGAACGTGGACGACACCAGCTGCACCAAGGCCACCTGCCAGCCCAAAACAGGCACTTGCGCGCCCGTGGCCCTGCCCGACACCGCGACTTGCGATGCCGACGGCAATCCGTGCACGCCGATCGACCACTGCAAGCAGGGCGCGTGCCAGGCCGACGCCAACGTCTGCCAGTGCCAGACCACTGCCGACTGCGCCGCCAAGGAAGACGCCGACCTGTGCAACGGCAAGCTGTACTGCGACAAGACCAAGAACGTGTGCAAAGTCAATCCGGCCACCGTAGTGCTGTGCGGGGCCTCTTTCGACACGCCGTGCATCGAAAACCGCTGCGACAAGGCGACCGCCAAGTGCAGCCTGGTCGCCATCAACGACAACGGGGCCTGCGACGCCGACGGCAATCCGTGCACGGTGGCCGACACTTGCACCGCCGGCAAGTGCATCGCCGCCGCCAACACCTGCGAGTGCACAGCGGACGCCGACTGCGCCGCCAAAGAAGACGGCAACCCTTGCAACGGCACCCTGTACTGCGACAAGACCGTGTTCAAGTGCGCGGTCAACGCCAAGACAGTGCTGAGCTGCCCGAGCGTCAACGACAAGCCGTGCAGCAGGAACCTGTGCAACCCCAAGACCGCGCTGTGCGAGATGACCTCGGTGTTGCAGGGCAAGCCGTGCGACGCCGATGGCAACACCTGTACGCTCTACGACACTTGCGACCAGGGCGCGTGCAAACTGGCCACCAACCTGTGCGACTGCGAGTTCGACGGCCACTGTGGCGAGCTCGAGGACGGCAAGCTCTGCAACGGCACGCTCTACTGCGACAAGGGCACCGCGCTGCACAAGTGTCAGGTCTCCGGCAAGAGCGTGGTCGCGTGCCCATTGCCCGCCGACGGCACCTGCACGCTGAGCGCCTGCGACGAAAAGGCCGGCGGCTGCGTCGCCCAGCCCTACAACGAGGGCAAGGAGTGCGCCGACGGCAACTTGTGTACGACCGGCGATGTCTGCAAAGCGGGGGCCTGTGGCGGCGTGACGACGGTCTGCGACGACAAGAACCCATGTACGCTCGACAACTGCGAAGCGGCAAGCGGCAAGTGCGCGTTCAAGGCCAAGGTCTGCCAGGACGGCAACGAGTGCACCCAGGACAGCTGCGATGTCAAGGGCGAGTGCTCGTTCGCGGCGCTCGGCAACGCCACGCCGTGCACCAAGGCCGATGCGTGCACCGCCAGCGCCGCGTGCTTTGGCGACGTGTGCAAGTCGGTGCCCAACACTTGCGACGACAAAGACGCGTGCACCAAGGACAGCTGCGACCCGCTTAAGGGCTGCTTGCACCAGCCTGCCACTGGCCCGTGCGACGATCTGGACGCTTGCACGAGCAACGACCAGTGCGACGGCGGCGGCAAGTGCTCCGGCAAGGCCAAGTGCGACGACGGCGACCTGTGCACCGCCGATAGCTGCGACGCCACCACCGCGGCCTGCAGCGCCACCCCCAAGGTGTGCAACGACGACAACCCCTGCACGGCAGACACGTGCAACAAGGGAACCGGCCTGTGCGGCTACGCGCCAACCACGGCCAGTTGCGACGACGGCAACGCTTGCACGGTCAGCGACGCGTGTGCAGGCGGCTCTTGCACCGGCAAGGCCAAGTGCGACGACGGCAACGCGTGTACAGTGGACTCGTGCAGCGGCAGCGGCGGCAGCTGCGTGAACACGGCCAAGAACTGCAACGACAGCAATGCCTGTACCGTCGATGCCTGCAATGCCGCCAATGGCACCTGCAGCAACACGGCCGACGACGCCATCAAGCCCGGCGGCACCTGCAGCCTGCCGGGCGGCGAGTGCGCACTGGTGGCGCCCGCGTGCAGCGGCGGCAAGGTCGTGTGCAGCAACGGCGGCGCGGACCCGAACAAGGAAGGCGCGGTGTGCAAATCTGGGGGAGGCATTTGCCAGGCGGGCGGTTGCAACAGCCGCCCCGCGGTGGTCTCGGCGCTGTTTGTCGGACCCTACAAGGCCGGCGACGGTGCCACGCTGACCATCGTGGTGGCCGATGGCGACAACGATGCGGCCAAGCCGACCAGCGATACGGCCAGCCTGACGGTGGACCTGACGGCGGTGGGTGGCGATGCCAAGGCCAAGCCGACCCAAGTCGCGACGGCAGGCACACAGCAGACCTGGACGCTAGCGGTCGCGACCGCGGGGCTGCCGGCAGGCGCGCACTTGCTGCCGGTGACGTTGACCGACAAGGTCGGCGCTGTCGCGGTGGGCCATGCCGTGCTGTTGATTCACACCGGCAGCGTGCACGCGGTGGGCGCGGACCAGGTCCACAAGACCGTCAAGTCGGCGATGGACGCAGCCGTGTCGGGGGATACGGTGGTGCTGTCGCCGGGCACGTACTCGGGTACGGGCAACAAGAACCTGTCGGTGCCGAGCGGCAAGCATCTGCACATCATCGCACCCGAGGGGCCGGACAAGGTCGTCATCGATTGTGCAACCGCCGGCCGCTTCTTACAGGTCAGCGATACCGGCAAGCTCGGCCAGTTGGTGCTGTCTGGCGTCACCATCAAGAACTGTGGCGCCGGTGCCGTGCGGGTGGTGTCGACGACCGCGCCGGCCGAACTGACGCTACACAACGTCAAGCTGCTGAACAACAAGAACGGCGACCACGGCGGTGGCGTCCACGTGGCAGGCGCACAGGCCAGCGTGCAGGTCATCGGTTCGCTGATTCAGGGTGGCGACTTGACCGGCTTTGGCGGCGGCGGCTTGTTCGTCTCGAAAGGCACGCTGACCGTGTTGGGTTCCACGCTGGCAGACAACAAGTCGATCTACAACGGCGGCCCCGATTCGGGTCGCGGCGGCGGCATCTTGAGCCTGGACGGCAAGGTTGCGGTGCGCGACAGCGTGCTTAGCGGCAACTTTGCGCAAGGCTACAAGGGCCATGCCAGTGCGGCGACCGGCGGCAGCTTCGAGTTGACGCGGACCCTGGTCACTGACAGCGAAGAAGCGGTGTTCCTGCTCAACGTCACCACGGTTGTTTTGGACCAGTTGACCGTCATCGGCGGCAGTGCGCAGACCTCGGTGCTGAACAACGACGGCACGACGTTGGTCAAGGACTGCACGTTTGCTGGTGGCTCGATGGCCACCAACTTCACGGGCAGCGGAAAGCTGACGCTGACGAACAGCAAATGGCTCGACATCAAGGGCCAGGCGCTGTCGGTCGGCGCAATGCCCACAGTCGCGTCAGGCCTATTGATCCGCAACGCTAATGGCGCCGCGATGGACAACCGCGCAGTTGTGTTCTCATGCGGTTTTTCCGGCACACCGGTCAGCATCAAGAACAGCGTGTTCCGCAACAACACCGGCAAGTCGTACGGGGCGTTCAATGGCGTGGGCTGCACCTTCGACATGGACAGCTGCACCTTTGACGGCAATAGCACCGGCGACTTGGGCGGTGGCGCCTACCTCATGGCGGTGGGCGCTGTTCGCAACACAGTCTTTGTGAACAACCAGACCGGCGGCGGCGGTGGCGGGCTCATCGTTGCTCCCAATCCAATGTTCTCCAATCCGATGGAGTTGCACAACGTGTTGCTCGTCAACAACAAAGCAGGCTCGCTGGGCGGCGGCCTGCTGGTCATTCCGCAAAACGCGGGCACGACGCAACCGGTGGTGCTGCGCGGTCTGACCGCCACCGGCAACACGGCCAAGTTTGGCGGCGGCATTGCAATTCAAGACAGCGACGCCACCTTGGACTACAGCATCTTGTTCGGCAACACCGATACCGAGGCGGGTGGTAACTCCGGCGACCAATTCTGGGCCGCTGCGACCGCCAACACCAAGCCGGTCGTGCAGTGGACGCTGTGTAACGGCGACGAGGGGCAGTTTGGCGACCCCGGGCTCAAGGTCAATGGCGGCAACGGCTATTTCGCAGGCAGCGACGGCAACCTGGACGGCGACCCGTTGTTCGTCACTGGCCCCAAGGGGGGCTGGTATCTGTCACAGAGCGCCGCCGGTCAGGCCAAGAACTCGCCCGCGGTTGACCCCAAAGGCGGTGCTGCGGCCAGCGGCTTTGCCTGGGGCGCGCGCACGACGCGCACCGACGGAGTGGCGGATGGCGGGGCGTTGGATCTGGGGTGGCATTGGTGATACCCCATTGTTGCGGCTGTTGAAGAAGCCGCCCAAACAGGCCCAAGCCCGTGGCGCAATACCAATAATTCTAGGCATATCGGACAGGCGTGGAAGCCTGTCCGCACCCATTTGCAGACTCTGCTCAGATCCATGAACTGATTGCGCTTTGCTGGCTCAGACGATCGCTACTTGCCCTTGGTCATCAAGCCTTTGAGCCAGCCGACCAGCGTGTCCAGGTCCGCGTCGCTGCCCTTCCAACTCGCCTTGTGTTTGATTTTCTCGCCGGGCTTGCTGCTGCTCTCTTTGTCCAGCTCTTTCTTGAGCCTCTTCTTGAGCCATCCCGCATCGCGCGATGCGCCCACGCCGGACAGGTCGACGATGGTCTCCTTTTCGGCGGTGGCGGCAATGCCGAGCGCGGTGACCTTGTGGCACTTGGCGCACTTCTGGTCTAAGAACACCTTCTTGCCGTCGCCTGCCGCCGGCGCTGCTGCGGGTTTTGCTTCGGCTGGCTTGGTTTCTGCTGGCTTGGCTTCCGCCTTGGGCTCCGCCGGCTTGGCAGCGTCGGCCTTTGCGGCATCGGCCTTTGGGGCGTCCGGGCTCGCCGGCGCGGTCTTGGCAGGCGGCTTGGCTTGCTTTTTCTTGGCGGCATCGGCGCCCAAGGGCGCGAGCAGGGTCAGGGCGCACAGGCCCGCAAGTACGGTGCGAAATGGCATGGCAACGGTCCTCCAGCCAGCGCGACGACAGGCTTGGTGATCCGCGCTAGGTCGGCGACGCCAACACATGCGCGCATACGCCTGCCCCACTGCGGTAAGCATGCCAGTCGTGCGGTCGACTTGCCCAATCCGCAAAACGGCGCGCTGAACTCGCCTGGCTGGAGCCAAACGAGACATGCAAGGCAAGCCGGCCATTCAAGTCCTGGCGGCAGGGGCAGCGCGCGCGACAACCCTGTGACAGGACTAGGTCAATTTTCCGGCTTTGCGCCTTGACCCGCCCGGTGCTGCGGCCGATCTTGGGCGGTGGGGCCGGGTCTTTGCACTGACTCGCCCAAGCAGCGAGGCCGGTCATGACCAGCAGTTCCGACACGCAGAGGATGGCGACGCTGGACGGCAACGGCGCAGTGGCGGCAATCGCCTACAAGTGCAGCGAAGTCATCGCCATCTACCCGATTACGCCGTCGAGCTCGATGGGCGAGCAGGCGGACGAATGGGCGTCGACCGGCGAGCGCAACCTGTGGGGCGATGTGCCACAGGTCGCCGAGATGCAGTCCGAGGGCGGCGCGGCAGGTGCGGTGCACGGC
>SXRM01000024.1 GCA_005792545.1 Pseudomonadota bacterium
CCACTGCGAGAAAGCGATTGCCGGCTTCCAAGCCTCAGCGTACAATCCCGCGCGCGGGCGCAAACCATAAATAGTGAGAATCACGATGTTCCATTTCACCAGGCCCCAGGCGCTGATCCTTGCGATGTCGGCGCTGCTGGCGGTTCGCTGCGCGAGCGATGTGGGCAGCGGCGAAGACGATCTGACCTCGGCGACCGGCTCGGAAAAGAAGGTGTCGTGGCAAGCCTTTGTGTATGTGCCGGTCGGCAGCGCGGACGCTGTCATCGCCAAGGCCATCCAGAAGCAAATCAAGTCGGCCATTGGCGCCTTCCGCGGCCCGGAAATCGGCATCCAGGACCGCGACGCCTTGAGCAACCTCAACCCGACCGGCTGGGTGCGCGAGGACGTGGACGTCATCGACGCCGCCAACCCAACGGCCAAAGCCAAGCTCACCCGCGTGCGGTATTCGTACAGCGACACCGCGATCGTGCGCAAAAAGAACACTGCGCCCGAACAGCAGATCCCGCTGTTGTTCGGTGACTACGTGGCCAAGATCGCTGCCATCAAGCCGCCTTGCAGCGACGACCAGAAGACCGAAGCCGACTCGATGTGGTACCACTACACGCCCCAGCTGGCCAGTTGCAAGAAGGCGTTTGCCGATGAGGTCGCCAAGATCAACGCCGCGAGCAAAGGCCTTGATCCGACGCGGCAAATCGCCAAGGTCGACGCCGAGCGCAACTTCGTGCTGGTGCGCGCCAAATTCACCGCCGTCAAGGCGCCGCCCGTCAAGTACCCCGAGTACGACAAACTGTGGGGCGCCGGAACTGACCGCACGATGCTCGTCGCGTACGCGTTTTTTGGCGTGGACAATGACGTGCAAGACCCCAGCGATGTCAGCGCAGTTGAGCACTTCCGCTTCCTGCGCACACTGCTGGCCAGGTACCCGACGATGAAGGTCACCAAGACCGAGCCACAGGCGCTGCTGCTCGACTTCGACCTCGCGGGCGGCAAGTACGTGGCGACGTTTGCGGAGGTGTGTAACTGGGTGGTGGACAATGGTGGCTTTCCGGCCGCAGCCAATAGCCAAGCGCTCAAGGACTCGCTGCGCAAGCAGGCCGTGCAGCACTGGGCCGAACGTTGGGTGTACTGGGAGCTACCCGTTACCGCCACCATTGCCGGCAAGCCGCGCAACATGACGCTGCAGCTGCGCAGCTACTGGGGCTACGAGGACGGCAAGCCCGAGTGGCGGCAGGCAGCGACTTGGCGCTATCTCGAGGCGTTCTGGCACGGCGACGTGTTCCTGTATCAGGGGCACAGTCACTTTGGCCACGGCCCACTGGAGCCGGTCAACTACGCGGCCAAGAACTTCCCGGATCGCTACCAGGTGATGCTGGTCAACTCGTGTGTCAGCTTCAACTACTACGACGTCGACTTTCTCAAGATGCACCCGGGCGGTACTAGCAAGCTCGACATTGTGGTCAACGGCCTGCCGGCGTTCTGGACCAAGATGGGCGAGTCGAGCGCGAACTACTTGATCGGGCTAACGGATGGCGCCGGAAAGTCTTGGGCTGATGTGCTGACGGGGATGATCGTCAAGCCGTCGTGGGCGCCCGCTGGCTACGATCCCTTGCGCGCGGTCAATGGCGAGTTGGATAACGTCTTCGATCCGAAGAAGACACCGATCAAGGTCGATCCCCGCTGAGCCGGCCCGTTCGGCTTGCGACAGATGAGCCGAGGTTGCCGCGACCTTCAGTGCCAAACCCGCTCGCCGCTGCATTGCAAACTAGTAGCGCCATTGCTAGGTTGCGGGTGCGCACGGGCGGCGTAGGCAGGCAGCGGTGGACGAACGACTGATTGCGTTTGCGGTTCCGGTGTTCTTCGCGGCGATGGCCGTCGAGTTTTTGTTGAATCGCCGCTACCTGCTGCGAACCGGCCAGCACAGTCCGACCGGCGGCGTGGGCGGCTACCGTTATGCCGACACGCTGTGCAACCTGTGCATGGGCATCGGTCAGCAGGCGCTTGACCCCCTGTTTCGCGCGCTGATGCTGGTCGCCTACGCGTGGGTGGGTGAGCACCTTGCACCTGTCCAGCTGTCGCCAACGGCGGCATCGACCTGGGTACTGGCGATTCTTGGCGTGGACTTCTGCTTCTACTGGTTCCACCGCTGGAGCCACCGCGTCAATGTCCTGTGGGCCGTGCACCACGTCCACCACAGCAGCGAGGAGTACAACCTGGCCGTGGCGCTGCGCCAGCCGTGGCTCGAAAAACTCGTCGACATCCCCTTTTATCTGCCGCTGGCGCTGATTGGCGTGCCGATGGAGGTCTACGCAGCCGCGTTCACGCTCAATCTGCTGTACCAGTTCTTCGTCCACACCCGCTGGGTACCTAAGCTTGGGTTTCTCGAGGGCATCCTGAGCACGCCCTCGAACCACCGTGTGCACCACGCGGTCAATCCAGCCTACATCGACAAGAACTACGGCGGGATTCTGATTGTGTACGACCGGATCTTCGGCACTTACACCGCCGAGGCCGAGACGCCGGTCTATGGCACCGTCAAGCCGCTGGGGTCGTACAGCCCGCCGTGGGCCAACCTGACGGTGTGGGCGCACTTGTGGCAGGCCAGTGGCCAGGCGGGCAAGCTGGCGGACAAGCTGTGGACGTGGCTGGGGCCGCCCGAATGGCGACCACAAGAACTCGGTGGTCGGGTGACCATTCCGCCGCCGCGCGATGGCGTTGCCTATGACCCGCCGGTGCCCGCCGCCAATCGGTGGCTGGTGCGCACGAGCTTTCTGTTGGTGACGGGCATGTTGATTGCGTTCTTGTGGACGCAGCGCGCAGCGGACCTGACGCAGCAGACCGTGTTCGGTGGCCTGTGCCTGCTCGCCTTGGGGGCGGTCGGCGGCGCGTTGGAAGGTCGGCAGTGGACACCGCTTGCCGCGGTGATGGGTTTTGCCGGGTTGTGCGTTGTCTGGCCATTGTGGGTGGGCTGGCCTGCTGCGGCGGTTGCCGCGCTGGCGCTCGCCACGTTGGCCGTTGCCGCGCTGGCAGTGCGGGCACGGGTCGGCACGGAGGTTCCAGCATGAACCCGCGGATGCGATGCATGGGGCTCATTTTGGCTCTCTGCCTCGCGCAAGCCTGCAGCGACGATACCGCCGCGCCGACTGTGGCCTTGGGCAGCGCCAACGGCGGCGGCACTGGGGGCTCGGTAGACGGTCTGGTGCTGGCCGATGGCGCTGTGGTCAAGCCCGATGGCGCTGGGGCCGAACTTGCGGTCGTCACCGACGTCGCCGATGGCGGTCCAGTGTTCCTCGAAGTGACCCTGCCAGAAACGGTGCTGCCGCCGCCCGACAGCGACGCCGCGCCGAGCGATCTGGATGCCGCCACCACCGACCTGGCCGATGACGGTGACACGGCCCCAACGGATGGGGCCACCTTGGACGGCTCAGAAAGTGGCGATGAGGACAAGGATGCGCCGCTTGCCGACGGCGACGCAACAGTGGCCGATGCCGACGTCGCCAATCCGGGCGACACCGTGTTGCAAGGCTGCGAATCTGCGAAAGACTGTCCGGCCGGCTGGCAGTGCGTCAAGACACCAGTTGGCAAAATCTGCGCCGAGCCCGCCTGCGTCCCAAAGAGCTTTGAGCTGTGCAACGGCGAAGACGACGACTGCAACGGCGACGTCGACGAGGGCACGCTGTGCAACGACGGCAACACCTGCACCACCGACTCGTGCGGCGGCAAGCTAGGCTGCAAGGTCGTGCTGGCGCCGCTTGGCGTCTTGTGCGACCTGGACGGCACGCCCTGCACCGCTGACGTCTGCGCGGCCGGACAATGCGCCGCCGGTCCGCCCAAAGACTGCAGCGACGGCAATCCGTGCACGATCGACAGCTGCTTGGCCGGCGCCTGTCAGCACAAGCCGCAGGGGCTGACGGTCTGCGACGACGGCAACCCCTGCACCGCCACCGACAAATGCACCGCCGGGGTTTGTCAGCCCGGGGCACCGGTCCCGTGCAATGACGGCAACCCCTGTACGGACGACGTGTGCTTTCCCAGCACCGGCAAGTGCTTGAGCGCCAACGCCCAAACTGGCATTCCGTGTAACGACGGCAACCTGTGCACGACGGCGGACACATGCGCGCTGGGCGCATGCTCTGGCAAGCCGGCCAACTGCGAAGACGGCAACCCGTGTACGGCGAGCACCTGCGACCCCAAAGGCGGCTGCGTCCACAGCCCGCTCGACGGCGCGCCTTGCAACGACAACAACGCCTGCACCAGTGCCGACGTCTGTAAGAAGGGCGTCTGCGGCGGCGGGCAACTGGCGTGCGACGATGCCAATCCCTGCACGCTCGACGGCTGTGCGGCGGGCGGTGGCTGTACCCACACAGCGATTGTCGGCGCCTGCAGCGATGGCAGCGTGTGCACGACCGGCGAAAAATGCGGCCCCGACGGCTGCAAAGGCGGCACGGTCCAGATCTGCAACGACGGCAACCCGTGCACCAACGACACCTGCGACCCGCAGAAGGGCTGCGCGTACGTCGCCAACAATGGCCCGTGCAATGACGGCAAGGCCTGCACGCTCAACGAGGTGTGCCAGGGCGGCAGCTGCGCCGCCAGCAAACTCTTGGACTGCAACGACAACGTCGCGTGCACCGCCGACGTATGCGACGGGGCGCTCGGCGGCTGCCTGCACACGCCCAAGGTCGAGGCCTGCGACGACGGCGACATCTGCACGGTCGACCAGTGCCTCACAGCCACCGGCTGCAAGCACACGACCATCGAAAAATGCTGCGGTGGCAAGCAGTGCGCTCCGACCGAGGTGTGCATCCAGTACCCCGATACCCTGATGCCGTTTTGCGCGAAACCCTGCCAAAGCGGCGCCGATTGCCCGACCTCGTGCTGCCACATGACCTTCAAAACCAAGCACTGCCTCGTTGCGCCGTACCTCGACCAGTGCTGCGGCACCCCGGAATACTGGCCAACGGACCCCAACCCCTATGGCTGCGGCGTGGGCGGCAAGGGCAAGTGCGTCAACTACCCCAACCCGCAACCGCCATATTACCCATCCAAAATCACCTATTGCACTACGCCTTGCACACAGAACAGCGACTGCCCCGGCTCGTGCTGCGGCCTGACCACCATGGGTAGCCAGCAGTGCGTCAACCCGGCCTACAAGGCGACGCTCTGCCCAAAAATGTAGCGCGCTTGCACGCTGCGCTCGGGTGGCCGACACTTGCCGCATGCACTGCCTCGCCCTCGCTGCCCCTGGAACCCTTGACCTCGTGGCGGCAGAGTGCCGCGATCTCGGCCTGCCGGTCACGATCGTCGACGCCGATGGCGTGCACCTTAACCTGGAGTGGAAGCAAGTCGCCCGCGCGCTGGTGCATTTGCGCATCGCCACGCGCCTGCTGCTGCACCTCGCCAACCACACGGCCGACAACGGCGATTCGCTGTATCGTGCGGCGCAGCGCATCGACTGGGCCGAGTGGCTGACCACCAAGTCGACGTTCGCGGTGTATGCGACCGGCGACACCGTTCCCGCGGGCGTCGGGGCCGATGGCAAACGGCATGCGGGCCTCGTGGACCTGCGCTTCGTGGGCTTGCGGGTCAAGGATGCCATTGCCGACGAGATGACCCGCAGGTTCGGACAGCGACCTGACGTCGACCGCGATGACCCGGTGGTGGCGCTGGTGCTGCGCGGCCGCCAGGGCCGCTGGGGCTTCTACCTCGATCTGTGTGATCCGCCGCTGGCCATGCGCGGTGTCTGCGAGGTCAAGGGGCCGGCGCCGCTGCGCGAAAACGTTGCGGCCGCCGTGGTGGACCTTTCGGGTTGGACCGGCAGCGGGCGCCTGCTGGATCCGATGTGTGGCTCGGGGACGCTCGTCGTCGAAGCCGCGTGCAAGGCGCTCGGCATCGCGCCCGGCTGCACGCGCACGTTTGCTTGCGAGCGCTGGCCGCAGCACGGCAAGGCATTGCGCAAGTGGCTCGACGCTGAGCGGGGTGCCGCGGTCGAGCGCGCCCGCAAGGCCATAGCGGAATCGCGGCTGGACATCGCAGCAAGTGATGTGGACCCGCACGCAGTTGCTGCTACGCGCGCCAATCTCGACAACGCCGGCCTGGCCGACGTCGTCAAAGTAGAGATCCGCGACGCGCGCGAGCTGCCGCCCCAGCCGGCGGGCACAGTCGTCGTCACCAACCCGCCCTACGGTGAGCGCATCGGTGGCGACGGCGTCGACAACCTGTACCGCGGCCTGGGTCACGCCTGGCGCGACAAGGGCATTGAGCGCGCCTACGTGTTGAGCGGCGCAGATAGCTTCGCAGGTGCGTTTGGCTGGCAGCAGGTCGGCCGGCACCACCTGAACAACGGTGGCCTCGACGTCGAATTGCTGGCGCTGCGGCCGTAGGCGGCAAAAGTGCAAGTGCTCCGGGCGCTCGCCATCCATGCAGTCTGGTGGACGTTTTCCGCGATCTGGACCGCGCTGATGGCGCTAACCATGGTGGCCACGCTGGGTCGCCGCAAGTCGACGCTCGGCGCCGCGATGATGCGCGGCTGGGGTCGCGTCACACTCGCCATTGCCGGTGTGCGCCTGGAATTGGACCCGGCGGTGGCTGCGGATTTACGGCTGCGGCGGGCGCGGGTGCTGGTGTTCAACCACACCTCGACGCTCGATCTTTTGGTTGGCAGCGCCATCATGCCGCCGGGCGGCGTCACCATCGCCAAGAAGGAGATGAAGCACGTGCCGATCATCGGCTGGGTGATGCGCGTGCTCGACATCCTATTCATCGATCGCGGCGACCACGCGGCGGCGACTGCCAGCCTGAATGCGGCGGCAGCGCGTATCGCGGCAGAAGACCTGACGATTGTCGCTGCGCCCGAAGGGACGCGCTCGAGCGACGGCTCGCTTGGACCGTTCAAGCTCGGGCCGTTCCATATGGCCGCGCAGGCCCGCGTGCCTGTGGTCGCGCTGCTGTGGGTGGGTTGCGCGCAGCTGTGGCCGCGATCGGCGTGGGTGCCGCGCAGCGGCGTGGTTCGCGTGCTGCCGGTCGGCGAATATGCGCCGGTTTCGGCCGGCGAAGTCCGCGTCCAAGCTGAAACGGTCCGCAATGCCCTACTGGCGGCACAGGCGCAGCACGGCAGTGCAGCATGATGGGCGCGCACAGGGTCTGAGCCCGGCTATGCGGCACAGCCAGGGTGCGTCCCAGACCGATCTGCGGTACAACGTGCGCCTGCCGCGACGCAGCTTGCGTCCGACCGCCCGCGCGAGACTGGCTTGAAGAAGTTCCTGATCGCCATTTTGGTGCTGTGCCTGTTGATTGGCGCGCTCTACGGCGCGTGGAAGTTGTTCGTCGAAGAGCCTCCCGACAAGGCCGTGTACCGCGCCGCGGCGGCGGCGATGCTGGGCGATCAAGAGGCGTTCCTCGACAACTTCACGACTGACTCGCGGCAGATGGTTGCGGCTGTACTGGCGCTGTCGCGCGGCGAGGACATGGCCAAGTCGTCCAAGCACCCGTACTTTTTTCTGGCGACCGAGAACGTGGTGGCCGTCGAGCGCGACGACGCCGAAAATGCCCGCGTCCGCGTGCGCCGCATGGGCGACGACAAGGGCGCCGGCTACGACATCCCAATGGTGCGCGGCTGCAACCCCAAGTACCTGATCCTTGAAAAGGTGTGCCTCGTACCGGTCTGGCTCATCGACGCCAAGAAGTTCGATGGCAAACAACTGAACCCCGCCAAGCCCAAGTAGCGCAGTCCGCGCCCGCATGGGTGCCCGGCCAGTGGCACCCACCCGCACGGCCGCCTCTGGAATCGACAGCGCCATGCCCGCTACCCCTCCCAAAGCCGCCCTGCCGCCGCCCTGGATCGACGAGCGGTCGGCGCGCGCGCAGATTGCTGAAGTTGCACGCGAAATCTACGGTCGCAAGCTATCCGGCGCTACCGATGGCAACTTGAGCGTGCGCGTCGGCGCCGATCGTGTGGTGACCACGCCAAGTGGCGTACACAAGGGTCGTCTGACGCCGGAGCGCATGGTGGTCGTCGACCTGCAGGGCAGGGTGGTCGGACGACCCGCGGCCGGAGCCGATGGCAAGGCGCTCAAGCCGTCGAGCGAATTGGCGCTCCACCTGGCCGCCTACCGCGCTCGACCCGACGTCGGCGCTGTCATCCATGCCCATCCACCCAACGCCATTGCCTACACGCTGGCCGGCGGACAGCTGAGCGAGACCCTGGTTAGCGAGGTCGTGTTTGCCTGCGGCCAGATCGCGACGGCCCCCTACACTACGCCGACCACGCAACAAGTTCCGGCCATGCTCGCTGAGTACCTGCGCTGCTACGACGTGGTGATGATGCTGCGCCACGGTTCAGTGACGGTGGGGCGCGACCTCGATAGCGCGCTCGCTCGGCTGGACGCCCTCGAACACACCGCTGGCATCTACTGCATGGTCCGCATGCTTGGTGGAGCCGCGCCGATTGCCCCTGCGGAAGTGGACCGCCTATTCGACCTGGCGCATCCGCAGCCGCCGCCCTACCGCACGCCGGGCACTGGCTGTCCGCCACCAGAAGCGCCCGCCGAAGCCGACGCCGCACTGGTCGCCGCTGTCTTGCGCGCCCTAGGTGCCCGATCGTGAGCAAGGCCTCGGCTGCCCAAACCGCACAGCGATCCGTACGCCTGGCGGCCTGGGGGCAGATCAGCTACCTCGAACCGGCCCACGGTGAGCCGCCGCTGCTCGTTGAGACGATCCACACCACCAGCGAACAAGCGGAGTGGGCGCTCGCGGTCGCCGACGGACGCATGCGCCTGCGTCACCCGGTTTTCGTGCCGGCTGTGCAAGTCGCGGCGGCAACGGAACCCGGTCGGGGTCGGGCGATTCGGGTCGAATTGCTGTCGCCGCGCGGCGCTGCGCTCACCGACGTACTGGAACGCGTCGGGCCGCTGACCGAACTCGCCATCGTCGCCTTGTTTCGCGACATCGTCGCGGCCTTGGCCGAAGCCCACACGCGCGGCATCATCATCGGCTACTTGGGCCCGGACCATCTGGTGCTGTGCCCGCCAGGCCAGGACGATCTGCCGCCTTTGCGCATCGCCCACGCCGGTCTGGGACCGCTCGTCGAGGCGGCGCGCGGCACGCCGCTCGGCATGGACGGCAGCGGCTTTGCGCAACTGCATACGCAGGCCGAGACCGTGGCACCCGAAGTGTTTGGCGGCACCCAGCTGAGCGCGGCATCGGACACCTATGCGCTGTGCGCTTGCATCGCTCGCTGTGCGCTCGGGCGGTTCGCCCACGCTGGCGACGGTCTCGGCGCAATCAAGGCACTGGCCCAGGCTGGCCTCTCGAACGAGGACAGCGAGGCCCTGATGGCTAGATTGCCGCGGCTGGCTGCCGCGGTTGGCAAGGGCCTCGCGCCGACTGCATGGGCGCGCGCGGGTGTGCTCGCCGAACTGCTGGACCAGTGCAACCGCATCGGCCAAGACCTGCCGCGCTTGGAGCTAGCCGACCGTCAGATCGTCGCACCGTGGCAGCGCGGATCGCCGTTGATGGCGATGGCGGCCTACGCCTCTGCCGCGATGTGGGCGGACCGTTGGCAGGCGATGGCCAGCGCCGGTACGCCGCTGCGCTTCGACGCGGTGCGCAGCGCTACCCAAAAACAGGCGGCCGCGCAGTTGGCCGAATTGCCCGCAGCCGACCAGGCCAAGGTCCAGGCCGCGCTGGAGCGGTTACAGGCCGAGCGGGTGCGCACCCAGCGCAAAAGCGGCGACGAACAGGCCCGGGGTGCGACGCGTCTGGCCGCTCTGCTGATTTTCGCACTGCTAGCGATCGCCATTGCCGCGATCTCGATGCGGCAGGCTGTGCGCATCGACGAGAACGCGCTGCCGGAATTTCATCGCCCTACGGGTCCCAAACCGCCGCCGCCGCCCCGGCCCAAGCCGATCGTGCTCGACCCCGAGGCGCCCAGGTGACCCCGCAACAGCTGGCAGTGCGCGCGGCGATCGGCCGTGCCGTGGCGCGCCTTGCCGCAGTGCCGGAACCCGCGGCGCTGCGCATTGTCGACTTGTTGGACCTGCCGCGCACGGTTGCGCCGCAGTGGCCATGGTGCGCCGACGAGGCGCTGTGCGCAGCCGCGCAGCTCGCATGCTACGAGGCGGCGTGCGAAACCCTGCTGCCCGCGCTTGCGCAGTGGGGACAGCTGAGCAACCACGGACCTGTTGCCGCTTTTGCCGGCCAGTGCGTCCGCAACGCATTGACGCAACTGCGCGAGTTGCCGCTGGTCTCCGCCGGCCGGGCGAACGCCGACGCGGTGGTCTGGCACTTGCTGACCGCCCACCAGTTCAAGTTCGCGGTCGCCGCAGATGCCCGTTTGGGTCCACTGGCGCTTGCGAGCTACGCCGCAGCTTTGCAGGTTGTGGTTGAGGTCTTGGGTCTGCCGCGTTCGCAGCCGGCGCCGCGCGTCCGGGACCTATCGGATCTGGTCGCCTTTGCGCTGACCGTGACGTGGCAGATCGCCGCTGCTGCGCGGATGACCCCGTGCGACGCCGAGTCGCAGTGCTGATCAGAACTTGGCGAGTTCTTTTTTGGCCGCTTCGACGAACCGCGCCTCTTGCTTGGACGCGCCCGCGGCCACCACATAGGCTTCAAACGCCGCCTTCGCACCCGGCTTGTCGCCCTTGTCGCGCAGCGCAAACCCTAGGTTGTACAACGCCGGCGTGTAGCGCGGCTTGAGTTCAAGCGCCTTGCGGTAGGCCGAGGCCTCCGCGTCCAAGTCTTTGAGTTTGTGTTGAATGACCCCGATGTTGTACCACGATCGGTGGTGCGCCGGATCCTTGGCCAGGCACATCTGATACGTCGAAATCGCGCGCCGCAGCCACTGGGTGCGCTCTGGTTCTTGGGATTTGTTGCCTTTGATCTGCTGGGCCTCGGCGAGATCGTAGTACGTCTCCGCGTTTTCCGGCTGCAGTTGCACGCACTTCTCAAAGCCGGCGATGGCGTCGTCGGTGCGTTCCATGGACAGCAGCAGCATCGCAAGATTGAGGTGGGCGTCGATCGCAGTCGGCTCGGCGACGATGGCCAGGTCATAATGCTTGAGCGCGTCGATCTGCCGGCCGAGGTCTTCGAACGCGACAGCGAGGTTGAAGTGGGCCTTGGCGTACGCCGGGTCGAGCTTGACGGCCTCCAAGTACGCCGAGGCCTCGCGGGCGAAATCGCGCTGGCGGCCGAACACGACGCCCAAGTTGAACCAGCACTCTTTGAGGTCCGGCTTGGCCTGGACGCAGAACTGAAATGCCTGCGACGCCTCTGGCAGTTTGCCGCTCTGCATCGCCTCCATGCCGTCGCGGAACCAGTCTTCGGCGGTCTTGCCATCGGCAGCCAACGCTGCGGTAGACATCAGGTAAACAGACAGGGCAGCGCTTGGGGTGGCAAGCCAGCTGGCGCGATTGGCGTACATCGAAGTGCTCCAGGTCAGAGGGTCAGACCGGCGGGCGCAGTTTGCGGCGGCGCGGTGAAATGTCAAACGCGGCCCGCTGGCCGGACATTCCAGCGCCGGGGCGCATCCGCAAACCTTTTCTGACCCTGACCCTGTTCCTGGGCCTGACCCTGCCCGCCGCCACAGTGGTAGCCCGACGAAAGGCTGACCCTGGCGGCGGCTGTCACTGAAACCCAGACGGCACCTGAGCTTGCGTGATCAGGATCGGTCAGCACTTAGCCTTCCGTGCGTCATCGGTCGCTGCGTATCACGCTTACGGCGGGCTTTCGCCAGGCCCAGGGTCAGCCGCCTTCGGCGGTCAGAGGCAGGGTCAGGCTCAGGTTCAGGACCAGCTACTGGCGAGCCCCTGGCAAGTCCCCCTCAGCCAGATTGCGCGCCCAGACGGCGCCGTCAGAGATACACCATTCGATGAGGACTAACCCGCCCCCTGATAGCAGGCTCTCCCCACCGGTTCAGAGGCAACCAACTGCGCAAAGCCTCATAAATCATAGGCCCCAGGACCTCACGTGTGCCGCGAGTCACCAGCCCTTGCCGCTTGACCAGTTCGGCGCGGTGCTTGCTCACCGCCACGCGGTCGCTGCCAGCGAAGATGATCGCGACCTTGACCTCGTGCCAGTCGCCATCCATGTGCAGCATGCTGCCGTCGACCATCACATAGACCGTTTCGTTCGGCGCCACGCGGCGAACGTCGGCAGCCTGTCCGCGCTCAATCAGCGACTCCGCCATAGCGCCGAACTGTTGGCAAACGCTGTGGACCTTGGTTCCGCTGACGTTGACCCCCGCCAGTTCCCGCAACAGCGTGCTCGATGCCGGCTCGTACGGCTCCACCGTTCCTGCGAATCCGACCTTGGCGGCCAGGGATTCGGTCATGCCATCGCGGTTGACACCCAAGGCGTCGCGCAGGACCAAGCAGCCTTTGTGGCAGTTCTCGCAAAAGAAGTACGGCGAGGGCACGTTGGCCGGTTCGCCGGTCAGCGTCGAGCGCAGGATGAAATCCCGGTTCTGCTTGAAAACCATAGGCTGCCGGCAATGGGCACATGCAGGCGGTTCTTCACGGTCAATGGACAGGCTTGCGCCCTCGCAAAGTGCGACCAGCAGGCCCTCGGAGGCCCGCAACATTTCCTCGCGGACGTCCGCGTCGGGGCTGCGCAGGTGTCCGCGTTGCTCCGTCCGTCGAGCGACATTTTGTAGAACACGATTAAACAGTTGCGGCGCGAGATTGGCAGCGGCGTCGACTTGCAGCAGGCTATTCATAGCGGCGGTACTCCTTGTCCACGGTGGACGGGTTGCTTCAAACCTGGAGTGTCGCCGTCTTTTGTATTTTCGAAAGGTTAGGTGCAATTGCCATGGGCGGTGGATTGCAAGCCTTTGATTCAAAAGGCAGGATCAGTTTGCGGATGCACCCTGGCGTTTTTGACGCTGCCGCTGCCGGTGGCGGTTCTGCTACCATCGCGGCCCGGAGGTGCGTCATGGCCAGGCTTGTGCAGTGTTCGACAGTGGTTGCAGTGGTCCTTGGGCTCGCCGGGTGCGTCTCGGGTTCCAGCGGCGGCGGCGGCGGCGGCGGCGC
>SXRM01000219.1 GCA_005792545.1 Pseudomonadota bacterium
CGAACACGCCTGGCTTGAGCACGGCCATCAGCCGCAGGTAAAAGTCGTGCGTTGGTGCACCGTGCCCAAAGGGGAAAAACTGCCGAAGCCACGCCAAGTTCGCCCTGCAGAACGACGCAATCTCCTCGGCATCCTGGGCGCCCGCAATGAACGCAAGCACAAGAACGACAATGCTCTCGCTGAGGTCATGCCTTTTGCCGCGATCGTCGCGCCAATCCTCGACACGGGAAGAAATCCTGTGAAGTTCTACAATTGCGTTGCTAGGGGTCCTGTTCGTTGGCCGCAGATCAGAGCCCTGCGGCATCCGATTCGATCGTTAGCCGCAAATTGGGTCAACCCCTCGCGATGATGCGGACCTTGCGATCGCCCTGACCCTCCCCGCTCGCGCCGTTGCAACTCCGCCGCCCCAGGTCCACAATCGTCGCGATGGCGCAGTCGACCGATATGCGGGGACCCACAGCTCGAGCAGCCCGCGAAGTTCAAGCGGCCGAGGCTGCACTCGCCAGCAAGGCGCCCCCCGCCTTGGCCGAGCTCCTGGATCACATCCACGCCGTCAACCCGACCGGCGCCTCGCTGGACCCGGCTGAACGCGCAGAGCGCTACCTGCTCAAGCACCGCCTGCAAAGCGCAGCCATTCGCCATTTCGGCGCACTGCTGGTCGTGCAAGCCCAAGGACCGGATGCGGCGGTCGTTGGGTTGCGCCATCGCAAGCTGCCGCGCGACGCTTGCCATGCGCTGGTCGACGAACTGGACGACGACGGCCGGGCCTGGGTGCGCTTTCGTCTCGATACCGGCGAGTTCGAGCGCACGGACGCTGGCACTGCAGGTGGTACACTCGCCGCGACCGCAATGGCGCCCAGCGCGCGGCCACAGGGGCCAGAACATTGGCTGCAGGTGGGCCGAGAGCGGGTCGAGGCCTACGACTATGAGGCCGCCCGGCAAGCGTATGAGACAGCGTTAGCGATGACCGGCGGCGCGGCCGGTGTAGCGCTGTCGCTGGTCGAACTGCTGGTCGACACGTTGTGCGATTACGAGGGCGCAATTGCGCTTCGGCCACGCATTGCTGCGCGCGGGCGAGGCAGTTCGGCGGTGGCCGCGCACCTTGGGGTCGCCGCAGTCCACTTGGGGCACCTGGAGCTGGCGCAGGCCATTCTCGTCGATGCCACGGGCGTTCTGGCGAGTAAGGCGTGGACGTTGTTGGCCGAAGCTGCGCTCGATGCGGGCGACGGTGACCTCACGCTGGCATCGCTAGCGCGAGCGCGTGCCTGCGCGCCGCCCACCCCGGAACTACTGCGCATTGAGGGTGCACTGCAAGCCTTGCGGCACAAGGCACGGGGTCCAGAAGAAAGCGCGTTGCAGTTGCTGCATGACCGTGCAGATTGGCCGGGCCTGCTGCACGCGGCCGAGCGCCTGCTGGCGCGCTATCCCGATTCGGTTCAGGCTCGGCGCATGGCTGCGGCTGCCGAGGCTGCATTGCAGCGCACCGCATTGGACGGCGTTGTCCAGGCGTGCGAGCGCCTCGCCCTCGCTGCCGACTGGGCAGGCGTGGTCCAGGCAGCAAAAGCAGTGCCGCCTACACGCTGGCCACAAGCGTTGACCGTATTGCACGAACGCGCGCACCTGGCGCTCGACCGCATCGCCAACGCGACAGCGGTGCAGGCCGTGGTCGCACCCTGGCGCGCTGGCCAGCTAGACAAGGCGCTGCGCGCGTTGTGGGCGGTGCACAATGCTGCAGTGGAGAAGGAGGTCGCTCGGGCGATCGGCGGGCAGATCGCTGGGTGGTTGGGCACGCTGCGCGAGGACGGTCGCAAGATAGACGAGTCGGTCGACGCCGTATTGGCGTGGCAGGCACTGTTGCATGCCGACCCGGGCATAGAAGCCGGGGCGGCGACGGCCCTGTGTCAAAAGCATCCCGCCTTGCAGTCGCTGCCCAGCGCACGGGCACGTTTGGATTCGGAGCATGCCCTGGCGCTTGCGCACCGAAAGCAGGCCCGCAGGTCTGCCGTCGCCGCCGTCCGAGCGGCCATCGATGATGGCAAGATCGACGACGCGCAAGCCTTGTTCGAAGCGCTTGGCTCCGACGCCCTGCCGGCTACAGAGCGCGAGGAAATCGCCGGAGAGTTGCTGCGCGGCAAACTCTGGGCCAGGATGCGCCACCGCCTTGAAATCGAATCCGCCGCCGACAACCTGATTGAAGCCGCCTGGATTGCGGGGTGGTTGGCCGACCATGCACGGACGGCTAACGATGCAGCGCATTTTGGCGCACGCGCCTCCGAGTTGCGGCCGCTTGCCCTGCTGCGCGCGCCATGGCGGCTGGAAGTGTTTGCCGAAGGGGTGTCCAGTCAAATTCCGCTGACGCACTTCGCGCCACCCGAGCTCGTCCATCAGGCCATCAACCGGGACGGCGACGTCGTCATCGGTACCGAATGGGCGGGCGTTTTGCTATTCGAGGTTATGTCGGCACAAACCAGCTTGGTCCTGCGTCGGTGCGTCTTTGACGGCGGCGACCGCGAGCGCTACTGGGCGACCACGTACAGCACGGAGCGCGTGATCGTGCGTTCGACCGCGGGGCGCATTTTTGAGTTTGATGCACGCACCCTGACACCGACGAGGTCGTATCAGTTGCCGTTGCCCGAGCACCACGAATTGCGCGCTTTGATCGTGGTCCATGCGCGGCAGTTCTGGGTCCAAACGGGCGATTATGTTCAGCGGAACCAGCGCTGGACACTGTTTGCCAGTGACACGCTGCAACCGATGCGCGGTCCGGGCATTGTGTCCTCGGACCTGCACGCCGTACCAGGTTTGGAGCCACCGGGTCTGTTGCGGCTGGAATCGCGCGACCGTGCTAGCTTTGTGACGTTGTCAGGGGGCATGCATCCGATCCATGTCCACAACTGTGTGCTGGAACCCGTTTGCACGGTAGCGTCGCCCGCCAACAGTTCGACGGCGCTGGTTTTGGCCAAGGGCAACGACAAGGGCGAGAAAGTGCCAGCGGTGTACTACTGTTGTCCTGGCGACGACGGCACCGTGCGGGTCATGCGATGGATCTTGCCCGGCATTCAGACTTGGGTGGCGGCCGCGCTGAGCCGCACGACGGGCCGCGCCTATGCGCTCGCCAAAGGGGGCGAAACCGGCACCCTGTTGGCCACGATGGTCCAAAAGTCGAAAATGAACTTGGACGTGAACCAGATGCCGATTACCAATGCGTGTTGGCTGGTGGCTAGCGCGGACGGTGAACGCGCCTACGTCGTTGTAACTGGCCCACAGGGGACCCGCGTCGTTGCTGAGCCGTCCAGCATCAAAGGCCAATTGCGCGTGCGGGCGGAATTCCCCGGCTACCTGCCCGGCTACTTCGACGAGCAGGCTAAACTGTCGCCGGTGGGTTGCGAGGCCCTTGCGTATCAGCGGAACTACCAGGTTTTGGACGCTGAACGCATCACGACGCTCTGGCGTGCCGTGCCAGACCCGGCAGAGCGCCGTACGCTGGTCGGCCAGGCGGCCTACTGCGGGGCCCTTGAGGTCGCCGAAGCCCTGCTGCCGCAGTTTGAGCCACGTTCAGCGCAGCAATCGCTGGACCTGTTGCAGCGCATGGGCGTCGAGTTGCACCTTGAGCATTGGCAAGAGGCCGAGCAAACCGACCGCTGCCTCGACACCGACGCCCTGAGCGATGATGCCGCCAAGCACCACCGCCACTTGCAGGCCTTTCTCGCAATGATGCGCGGCGAAATGGAACAGGCTATGCAGCGACTCGCGGTATGCGTCGCCGATGGCCCGCTGCAGCGGCCGTGCGCTTGCGCCTACCTGCTTTGGCAAAAAGCGCTGCATATTTGCGTGCTGAACCAATGGTCAGCAGAGGAGCAAGTGCTCGCTGCCGAAATGCTGCGGTACCGTGACGCCGGCATTGCGGTCGACGCTGGCGATCCCGATCGCGCTCTGGAATTGCTGAGCAACCACTACAACTGCATTGACCCGAACCCACAGGTTGCCGCCCGCTTGGCTGCGGCTTGGCTGCAACTCGACCGCGCGCGAACGCCAGACGAGGCCTTTTCTGAACTGCGCGACCTGGCGATGTTCGTCAACTTGCTCGACCTGCGCTTGTACTACCGCGCCAATGTGGTCGTCTTACCCGGCCATCACTGGTCACGCCAACGGCTTGCGCACTTGCGCGAACAGGCGATTGAGCGGCTGCGGCACATTTTGCCGGTCGGTGCCCCGTCGACGCTGGCCGAAGGTTGAGCGCGGATGCGGGCGCAAGCAAGCGCCACGACTGAATTGGCTGCCCGCGGGCGCCGAAGTGTCGCTCGTTGCGCACGTACGGTGATGGTAGCTGCATTTGCCCGGTGGCGGGACCCTGTCTACGGAACCCGCACCGTTGCCACAAGCACTGTCAGCGTCGCCATGCGCGCCTTGCGCGGCGGGTGGGTCTTCTGGTCCTTGGCGCTGCGATTGGGCGTGCGCGCACCCGGACGCACGAATACATTGGCCAGCTGCTGCACGGCACCGAGCGCATCGGCGACTGCAATTCGTTTGCCTTCGCGCACAACGGACCGTCGCGACGAATTGGCGCGCACCACGAAGCGGTGACCGCACTGTTGCAGCCAAGCCAGCATGGCGAAGTCGCCGGCCTCGCGGTCCATGACTTGCACCGCGTCAGCGCGCTTATCGCCGAGCAGTTCAGCGGTACTCGCAATGGCGGCCGACCAGCGGCCTTTCCTGTTGCCGAACAGGCCGCCGATAGCCCACCAGTAGTTCTGCACCGCCTCGTCGTGCTTGACGTGGTTGGCGTGGACAAACGGTTGCAGCGCAGCCACGCCAAGCGGGGTATTGTGCGCATCGTGGGCGAAAATCGCGCTTACATGGGCCTCCAGGCCTTGCGTGAGCGACGACTTGACCGCGAAATTTTCCCGAACGTCGTCGGCGTCATGCAGCGGCACCTCAATGCCTGTGCTGGCGTGGGTCACCCCAATCGCGCCAGCAAAGGCCTTGGCGCGAGCAGATGTCTGCGCTGCGTGAGCCGCGACGACTTCGGTCCGGCACGAGAGGGTGACATGCGCCGAGGGCCTGTTCCCCCCTAGAGGCGACCAGTTCAGCTGCTCGGTTCAGCGAGTGCCAGCGGACCAACTGGCGGGCGCGCGAGCACCGAGGCGCACCAGCTCGTGCGTCACGGCTTGCAACTCCGTCAATTTCATAACGAACCCAGCGCCTGTTTCGATGATGCGATCACGAACCTCGGGCGACGTGACCGCGCTGCAGAACACGGCCGGCCCGGAAAAACCGGACTCGCGAAGCAACTCGAGCAGTTCGAACCCGTCGATATCCGGCATCATCAGATCGATGACCACGCCGTCCGGCGGCCCCTCGCGGTGCGCGGCTGCCAAAGCTGCGGCGCCCGATTCGCAGGTCGTACATTTCCAACCGTCGCGCTGCAGCACGGCGCGCAGCAGCAGTCGCATGGGCTCGTCGTCATCGACAACCAGCAAACGCGGCACCGATCGCGGCATGGGGTCGGCATGATTGCGCGTGACGTTGGCGAACTGGCCACTGGGCCACTGCGCGCCATCGCGCCTGGGCTGCTGCTGGGTGCCCAGAAAGCGGCCTGCCCACGCCTGCAAAGCGTCGGGCTGCAGCTCGAGCCAGCGTTGCAGCACCGCAGCCATGTTGTCTGGGCGACGCTTGGGGTCCTTTTCCAGCATGGCCATGACCAGCGAGTCGAGCGACGGCAGGATCCAGTCGCAGTTCGGCAGACTCGACGGTCGCGGCGGTGCATCGCAAACTTGCATGCGAAAGACCTTGGCCTCCGTCTCGCTGTCGAAAGGGAATTGGCCGGTCAAAGCCTCAAACAGCAGAATGCCCAGCGCGTACACATCGGTCCACGGTCCAGTCGGGGCGCGCGTAATTTGCTCAGGCGCCATCGACCTCGGCGTGCCGAAAACGCGCTTGTCCTCTATCGCCCCGGCGGCATGTTCACCGACGACCTCCAGCTTTGCACCGCCAAAGTCGAACAGGCGGACGCTCCACCCGGTTGAAGCGCTGGGGTCATTCTGCAGAAAGACGTTTTCGGCTTTGACGTCGCGATGGACAATGCCGGCCAGATGGGCGGCGCCGAGCGCGGCCGCGAGTTGGGACACTACCGTGTGAATATCCACAATCGTCAACGGCTTGCGCTCCAGGCGCTGGCTGAGCGGCTCGCCATTGAGCAGCGGCATGACGATGAAGTACCCGGCTTTGGCGTCGTAGCCAAAATCAATCACTTCCACCACGTTCGGATGGGCAATGCGGGCGATGGCCTGCACCTCTTGCTTGAACCGCGCAACGTTGTCGCTCGAGCTTGCCCGTGCCGGTAGCAGGAGCTTAACCGCGAGGTCGCGAGGCAGCCGGGTGTGGCTGGCGCGAATCACGGCACCAAAACCGCCAACACCAATGACTTCTTGGAGTTTGTAGCGGTCGTCGATGACGTAGTCGAGCAACTCAAGTCCATTCCATGGAAAAGCGGGCCGACTCTCATCGCCGCTCACCGTGTCGTTGGCAATGTTGCGCGACGTCATGCGGCGCAGTGTAGGCCGATTGGCGGCTTGCTAAAAGCTGTGCGCAGCCGATAGCCGCGCAGCTGGTCGCGCGCGGGCCGTGCCACCGCTCGTTGCGCGCTACGGGCGCAAATCCAAACCCGAGCGCCCATTCTTTTTTAGGTTTGTAATTTCAAGCCATTGGCTAGCGGCCTTGGCGGCGCATCGACCGCCTGGCGGAAACTTTCATCCCAGGTATCCGACGCCCATGCACAACGCAGCC
>SXRM01000220.1 GCA_005792545.1 Pseudomonadota bacterium
AGCGCCTGCGCGTCGGTGTTGGCGACCACAAAGGCGATGTGCGGCAAATCGGCTTCGATGAGGTTGTTGACCGCGTTGCCGCCGCAGCCGCCGACACCAATGACCTTGATGCGGGCGCCGGTCGGCCGTGGCGGTTCGAATTCGATGTTGTGGAACATGGGGTTCTCCTGTGGTGTTCAGGTGTTGAACAAAGGGGGGGGCCTGTTCGGGCAAAAGGGGTGACTGTTCAGACCGCGTCGCGGACCCAACCGAGAAAGCGACCGAACAGGCCGGTGCCGCTGCGCGTGCGCATGGCGCGGGCTTCGAGCTTGCGCTGGCTCTCGGCCTCTTCGGCGGCTGCCTGCATGACCAGACCGACGGCGGCCGCGTACACCGGCGAGTGCACCGGGGCGTGCAAGCCGCCCACCTTCTTGGGATAGCCGACGCGCACCGGCAGGCCGAGCAACTCTTCGCCGAACTCGGCGATGCCGGGCAGTAGGGCCGTGCCGCCGGTCAACACCAGGCCCGAGCCGATGACGTCCTGGAACTGGCTGGCGGCGATTTCGCGCTCGA
Organism: Pseudomonadota bacterium; assembly: GCA_005792545.1. Lineage (GTDB taxonomy): Bacteria > Myxococcota_A > UBA9042 > UBA9042 > UBA9042 > SXRM01. The sequence continues at coordinate 553 of SXRM01000220.1, forward strand.
TGTAGCGAAAGATCTCCTCCAGCCGCGGCTCGATGATGTCGCACAGCAGCTGACGCTTGCGCAGCACCGACTCGCGGGCGCCGACGCACGCGACTTCGATGGTCTCGTCGTCGCCGACCATGGCCGTCTGCGCCGCGCCGTGGGCGAGCTTGATGCGCTCGGCCTCGCTTTTGGGGGTGCGCATGCCGACCGCGATGTCGCTGGTGATGTGGTCGCCGCCCATCGGCAGCACCGCCGAGTGCACGATGTAGCCGTTGTGGTAGATGGCGATGTCCGAGGTGCCGGCGCCGATATCGACGTGCACCACGCCCAGTTCGCGTTCGTCGGCTTCGAGCACGGCACGGGCGCTTGCCAACAACTCGGCGGTGGTCTTGAGCACGGTAAGTCCACAGCGCTCGGCGCACTGCACCACGTTCTGCACGCTGGCGTTGAGCGCGGTCAGGATGTGCACGTTGACCTTGAGGCGCTGACCGCTGATGCCGACCGGCTCTTGGATGCCGTCGTTGCCGTCGACCACGAACTCTTGCGGCACGGTGTGCAGGATCTGGCGATCGGCCGGAATCTGCACCGCTTTGGCGTTGTCCAGCACGCGCTCCACGTCGTCTTCGGTGACTTCGCGGGTGGCAACGGCGACCACGCCCTTGTTGTTGAAGCTCTGCAGGTGATTGCCTGAGACGTTGACGTACACGGCGTTGACCGTGATGCCTGCCATGGTCTCGGCCTCGTGCACCGCGACCTTGATCGCCTCCATGGTCTCGCCCACGTTGACCACCACACCCTTGCGGATGCCATTGGACACCGCAGTGCCGATGCCGATGATTTCGAGGCTGCCGTCGTGGCGCACCTCGCCGACCACCGCGGCCACCTTGTGGGTGCCGACATCGAGCCCCACGATGATTTGATCCTGTCCCTTGCGCGCCATCCCGACCTCCTGTGCAAACAACCTGCCTGTTCCTGCGCCGCGGCCCACCCTTGCCGCGGTGCTCAATCCTCGACTGCGGGTTCGTCAACCCGTGCATCGGCCGCCGCCGTCACCGCTTTGGGCAACGCGGCCGCGACAGCCCCGCCAGGGCCGCCCACCAACGCCGCTTTTTCGGTCCGAACCACCACCCGCTCGGGGCGCAGTTCGTCGTCCAACAGCGCATAGCGCAGCCACTGACCCTCGGCCTGGGCCCGCTCGAGCACCCGCGCCATCAGCCCGAACGCCCGCTCGGGGTCGCCCGCGAGCGCCTTGCCCAGCCGCACTTCCGCGCCGTCTTTGGCCGACACCAGCGTCAAGCCGAGCACCGGGTCAAAGTGCAGTTCGCTCAACGGAAACCGCTCTGCGACCGGCGATGCGCCGTGAGCCTGAATGAGCCGCAGCACGGTCTGCAGCCGCCGCTGCTCGGGGCTTTGGGCCTCGACGGGCGAGCGGACATGGGCTTCGCGATGCAGTTGCGCGGAAAATCCCGTAATGACCGGCAGGTCGCCCGCCTCGCCCAGCTCTGCCTCTTTAAACACGTGCCCATTGGCATCGACAATCATCAGCTTGCCGTCACCGAGCAAGAGCGCGTACGGCTCGTACTCCTGCACGGTCAGCACCACGCGATTGGGCAGTTGCGCTTCGACGTCGGCGTGGCGCACCCACGGCAGCTTTTCGACGTTGCGCGCCACTTTGTCGCGGTCGATGCTGGTCAGCGCGTCGCCCCACAGAATGGTGGAAATGAAAACGACTTGCTGGTCGCTCACACGCTTGTTGCCGAACACCTCGAACTTGCTGGCCACGTTGGTCTCGACGCGGGTCTGGAAGTCGTGCAGGTTGAGCATCGCCAGCGCGACGATGCACACACAGAACGCCGCGGTGCCCCAGGTCAGCCATGCCACCCACGCCGGGGTCGGGGCTTCGCTTTGCTCCAACTCGACTTCGTCGTCTTCGGCGAACACCGGCATCGGCTCCGGGTCGCGGTCGTGGTCGCGCCACCAAGTCTTGACGCGCTCGCCCATGCCAGGGCGGACCTCGGTCGGCCGCGGTCGCACGCGCACATTGCGGGTGCCGGAGCCCTTGCCGTTGCGCCCAAACCACTTCATGGCGCCACCTCTGCCCATTGCGAGACGCCCAACCACTTGCCGCAGTCGGCCACGATGGCCTTGGCGGCATGGGGCAGCGCCACCTTGCGCGCCGCGTCACTGGCGGCCAGCCAAGCATCGGCGTCATTGAGCACGCGCTGCACCCACGACAGCACTTGTGCCTGGTCCCAGGCGTCCTGACGGACCCAGTGCCCGGCGCCATCGGCGCAAAACGCCGCTGCATTGGCCGCCTGGTGGTCGCCTGCCGCATGGGGAAACGGCACCAGCAACGCCGGCAGCGCCGCCGCCGCCAGTTCGGCGACAGTGCCCGAGCCGCTGCGGGTAATCGCCAGGTCGGCCCAGGCATAGGCCGCGGCCATGTTGTCGATGAAGCCCTCGACCGTCGCCTGCACCTCGCCCAGCGTGTACGCAGCCTGCACGGGTGCTGGGTTGAGCTTGCCGACCTGATGGCGAACGGCCACGGCGACGCCAGCGGCGGCCAGCGCCTGCACCAACGCCGGCACCTTGTCGTTGAGGAACTGCGAGCCCTGCGAACCGCCGACGACCAGAATGTGCGCCTGGGTACGCTCGCGCGGCAACCGCGCCACCCCGACGGCCGCGATCTCGGCGCGCACCGGATTGCCCGACAGCCGCGATTTTTGCTGCGGAAAGGCGTCGCGCGCGGCGGCAAAGCCGAGGTACACCCGCCCGACCAGGCGAGCCAGCACCTTGTTGGTCAAGCCCGGCACGGCATTGGACTCATGCACGCCGGTGGCGATGCCGAGCGTCCTGGCGGCCAAGAGCGCCGCGCCAGAGGCGTAGCCGCCGACACCGAGCACCAGGTCTGGTGTTTCGCGTGCGAGCAGGCGCCGCGCCGCCAGAATGCCCTTTAGCAGGTTGAGCAGGCCGCGGACCTTGGTGCCGAGCCCGCCGCCGACGAGGCGCGAACCGGGCACCAACTCGATGCGGTAGCCGCGCTTGGGCACCATCGTCGCCTCGTAGCCGTGCTCGGTGCCGACAAAGAACACCTCGGCGCCAGCAGCCACGAAGGCGTCCGCCAACGCCAGTGCAGGCACGACGTGACCGCCGGTGCCGCCGCCAGCCAGGGCGACTTTGGGGGTGGCGCGACGGCGGGTCACGGCGCCTCCGAGTCAACGGGCTGCACGGCCCGCTGTACGCCGCTGCGCTGATTGGCGGGGCGCTCGGGCTTGTCGCGGCGCAGCCACGCCCACAGGCGCGACGGCTCGCCGTCGTCCAGGTCCGGGTTGCCGCCGCGGCCAATGTTGATGAGCACCCCCGCCGCCAGGCCCATGATGACCAGCGAGCTACCGCCGTGCGACACGAACGGCAGTGTCAGGCCCTTGGTCGGCAGCGTGCCCATCACCACGCCAAAGTTGACCGCGGCCTGGGTGCCAAACAGCACGGTGATGCCAGCCGCCAGCAGGCGACCAAACTCGTCGCGCGCGTGCAGTGCAATCCGCAGGCCGCGCAGGATAAACACGATGAACAACAGTGCCACCAGCGCCACGCCGATAAGGCCCAGCTCTTCAGCGATGATGCTCAGGATGAAGTCGGTGTGGCACTCGGGCACAAAGCCGAGTTTCTGCCGCGAAAGGCCCAGGCCATTGCCGAACAAACCGCCCGTTGCCACTGCCAGCTTGCCGTTGAACAGCTGAAAGCCGGTGGTGTCGCGGTAGAGCAGCGGATCCAGAAACGCCAGGAAGCGCTTGAAGCGCATCGGGCTGTGCAAGATGAACACGCCCAGGCCCGCCGCGCCGGCAAGACCAAGAAACAGCAGGTAGGCGACGTTCAGGCCTGCCACGTAGGTCATCGAGAACAGCAGCACCGCCAGCACGATGCCGGTGCCGAGGTCGGGCTGCTTCATGCACAGCGCGAAAACCACCAGCCACACCACCGCGTGGGGCAAAAAGCCGACGCTAAAGGTGTGCACGCGCTCGGTGCTGATCTTCTTGGTCAGCGAGTGCGCCAGGTACACCGCGAACGCGAACTTGCCCAACTCGGCCGGCTGGAACATGAAGCCCGGCAGCGGCAGCCAGCGCCGCGCCTTGTTGATGACCACGCCGACCATCAGCGTCGCGATGAGCAGGCCAATCGTCAGCACCAGGCCGGCATACGCCACCTTGCGCCACATCTGGTACGGCACCGAGGCGCCGACCAGCAGCGTCACCACACCCACCGCCGCGTGCACCAGGTGCTTGTTCAAGAACACGGTATCGCTCAAGTTGCGGGTCTGGTGCAGCGACGCGTAGACGCTCGCCGAGTACGCCATCACCACGCCGGTCGTCATCAGCGCAAAGATGGCGCCCAGCAACACCCAATCCATGCCGACCGGCAGCTTGACCAGCGCCTTGTCGCTTTTGGGCGGGCGCGACGCGGTGCCGAGCAAGGTCTGGTCGCGACCCGCATAGTCCACGGGCGCGTCGGGCAGCTCGGTATCCAGGGCGATGTCGGCGGTAGCGGCCATCGGGTTCCTCGACGACGTTCAGCGCAGCTTGAGGCTGGCAAGGGCGAATAGGGCGAGCATCACCGACACGATCCAAAATCGAACGGTGACGCGCGGTTCGGGCCATCCCTTCTTCTCGAAGTGGTGGTGGATCGGGGCCATGGCGAAGATGCGCTTCTTGGTCCGCTTGTACCAGAAGCGTTGCAGGACGACGCTGGCGCCCTCAACCACGAACAGGCCGTTGACGATGACGCCGAGCAG
>SXRM01000221.1 GCA_005792545.1 Pseudomonadota bacterium
GGCTGCGTTGTGCATGGGCGTCGGATACCTGGGATGAAAGTTTCCGCCAGGCGGTCGATGCGCCGCCAAGGCCGCTAGCCAATGGCTTGAAATTACAAACCTAAAAAAGAATGGGCGCTCGGGTTTGGATTTGCGCCCCGGCTGCGCAAGCGAGGGCAGAAAACCTCAGCCGCTGGCGCTTGCCTCCGATGGTCGCCCGAGCAGCGCCCTGCCCAGATCGGCCCATTGCGCCAGCGTCAGGGTTTCGGCGCGGGCGCGGCCGTCGACATGGGCGACCGCCAAGGCCCGGCGCGCGCTGTCCTCTGCGAATCCGCCGATTTGCAGCGCATTGGCGAGCGTCTTGCGCCGGACGGCAAAACCGGCCGTGATGATCCGCGCCATGTGCGGCCACCGCGGCAAGTCATGTGGCGGCACGGCATAGGGCTCGATCACCACCACGGCCGACTCGACGTTGGGCGGGGGCTGGAAAGCACCGCGCCCGACCTTGAAGGCCATCCGCACCGCCGAGCGCAGCTGCACCTTGACGGACGTTTGGCCGCGATCGCGGTTGCCCGGGCCGGCGACCAGCCGATCGGCGACCTCGCGCTGGACCATGAACACCAGGCGCTCTGGCGGTCGCGGCAGGTCGAGCAGCGCAAACAGGATGGGCATCGCAGCGTTATAGGGCAGGTTGCCGACTACCACCGGTCGCGGGCCGAGCAACGGATCGTGGAGCAGCGATGGCCAATCGACGGTCACCGCGTCGGCCAATTCGATGCGGCAGAACGGCTGGCCATCTGCCGGCGCGAACTGCGCGAACCGCGCGCGCAACGCGTCAGGTGCTCTGCGGTCCAGCTCGACCAGCGTCAGCGGCAGCGGCGTCCCGGCGACGGGCAACAATGCGGCGATCAGGTGGGCTGTCAGGTTGCCGGTGCCGGGACCGATCTCGACCACGCCAGAGCCCGGCGGCGGAGCGGCAAGCGCGGCGATTCGGCCAAGCACGCCCGCGTCATGCAAAAAATGCTGGCCCAGGGCCTTGTTGGGACGTAGCGCAGGTCGGGTCACGGTGCAAGTCCGGGCGCCGGGACCAGGGCGGTCGCGCGGCGCACCTCACCCGTCGGCTGGGCGTCGAGGGTGAATGGATCGTCGCGATGTCCAGCGCGCAACAAAGCCTCGCCCAGGCAGGCCACCATCGCTCCGTTGTCGCCGCAGTACGCGACCGGCACGGGCCACAAACGTACCCGATCGCGGCGACACGCCTCGGTCAGCGCCGCCCGTAATCCAGCGTTTGCTGCGACGCCGCCCGCAACCACGAGGTCGCGCAACTTGTGGCGCTTGAGCGTCAGGAGCGTTACCCGCACCAACTGTTCGACCACGGCAGCTTGGAAATCGGCGCAAAGGTCGGCCAGGACTTGGCCCTCCAGGCGTTCGCCGGCGCCTCGCCGCGCCTCAATGTGCAAGCGCACAGCCGTCTTGAGACCGCTGAACGAATAGGCCCCGTCTTGCCTGCCCAACATGCCGCGCGGCAGCCGCAGACTGCCCGACCGACCGAGCGCCGCCAGCCGATCGACCTCAGGTCCCGCCGGATAGGGCAAGCCCAAGAGCTTGCCGACCTTGTCAAACGCCTCGCCGGCGGCGTCGTCGAGCGTTCGGCCGAGCAAGCTCAGCTCAGCCGGCCCGTCGACGCGATACAGGCTGGTGTGGCCGCCCGACACGGCAAGCGCGGCGAACGGCAGCTGAGGCGTGCGTGACTGGCCCGCGTCCAGACCGGGCGCCTGCAACATGACCGACCACACATGGGCGGCGGTGTGATCGACGCCGACGATCGGCAGGTTCCACGCCCAGGCCAGCGCGTTGGCGGTTTGCACGCCGACGAGCAGTGCCCCGATCAGGCCCGGTCGTGCGGTCACGGCGATGCCGCCCAGCTGCTGGGGCGCCACGCTTGCTTGCGACAGGGCGGCTTGCACCGTTGGCAGGACGGTCAGCAGGTGATTGCGCGCGGCGATTTCCGGCACCACCCCGCCAAAGCGCCGGTGAATCGGGATCTGGGTGGCCACTGACTGGCCCAACACCTTGCCGCAGTGGACGACGGCCGCGGCGGTCTCGTCACAGGAGGTTTCCAGGCCGAGTACCGGACCCACAGCAGCCGGTTGGCTCACGGTGCTACTGACCCACCTGCGCCTGCTGCTGACCAGCGCCAAACACGTGCACCATCAGCTTCTTGGCTTTGTCGGTGTGCTGCGCCAACGGGTGTGCGACATAGGCTTCAAGGAGCTTGCGTGCCGCTTCAAAGCGCCGCGCCTCCAGATCCAGCACCGCCAGATGCAGCAAGACCTCTGGCTGGGCATTGGGCAGCGCGGCCAGCCGGACCAGCTTTTGGCGCGCGCGGTCGGCGTGGCCACCGTCCATCAGCGTCACCGCCTCGTGGAATTCGGCGGTCGCCGGGTCCAGCGGTCCGCCACCGGGCGTCCGCGGCGCCAACAGCCAGCCAACCACGGCAACCAACGCCACCGCCGCCACCACCCACGGCCACACGCGCGGGCGCAGCAGCAGCATCGGCTTGGGCGCTTCCGGCTCGGGCTCGTCTTCAACCTGCGCGGCCGGAATCCAGGCGTAGGGACGGGCGGCTACGCGATCGGGCGGCGTCTGCGCCGGTCCTGGGTTGCTGACGCGAGCACTGAGCGAGCCACCACTTAGCAGCCGATCGTTGTCTGGCAGGCGCACGCTACTGCGCGGCCGGCGGCCGTCGAGGCCCACCTCCGAAGCGACGACGCCGGAGTCCGCGGGCGGTCCGATGCCGAACCAGCCGGTGCTGCCGAACTGCCGGTTCTTGCCGCCAGCCGCGCCGATGCCAAGGTCAGTCTGGCGCACGCCAGGGCCGCCGACCTTGCCCGCGCTCAACAGCGAAGACGGCGCGCGGCGCGCTTGGGGAACCGGTGGCAGCGCGGCGCCGCCTTGGATCGGCGTGGGCGACTGGCGCGTCGCTATGGGCGTCTGCGGGCGCACGGCCGCAGGGATGGGTGGCGCCTCGTCGTTGGCCGCCGGCTGGTTGGTCGCCGCCTTGCCGGTCGTTTGCGAACTGATGGCGCGAATGTGCGCCGGCGTGCCGAGCAGGTTGGCTGCGATCTCGGCGGGGTCGGTCGAGGGCAGCGCCTTGCCATCGGGACCAATGCGGTACAGGTGGGTAGTCGGGTGGCTGCGCCGCCGCTCGGGCATGGTCGGGGCGTCGACCAGCGACATTGGCACGGCCGACCAACCCGACGAGGGGTGGCTGGCAGGACTGCCCTGGGGTGCCACGGCTGGGACAGAGCCAGAGCGCGCGTCGGCAGTGGCAATCGGCGTCGTGCTCGCCCGCGGCGAAGTCTCAACTTGCGGCACCACCGCGCCGCGCTTGATGCGCGCCTCCAGCGCCGCGAACGCTTCCAGTTCGTCGTCACCGTCGCCGCGCGTCGCTTCGCCGAGCACCTGACCGCTGGCGATACGCCGGAACATGGCCTCGGCCACAACCGGCAGCGGCCGAACCCGCTCCCAGCGCACCGTGCACACGCAATCGCTATACGGCAGGCTCTGCCGCGCCTCTTCGATGCGCCGCGCGTACTCTTGCGCCACCGCCAGCAGGGCTAGCGCCGAGCCACTGAGCGTCGGCTGACCGCGCCACGGCAAAGCGTCCAAGCGGAAGGTACCCCGCCGCCACGCGGCCATGCGCTCCAAGGCGTGGCGACCGGCCTCGTGGTCGATCTCGGCGTGGACCAGATCGCCATCGAGCAGTGCCACGACACCGTTGCGACCCTGCGATTGCAGAGTCAAGATCGCGGTCTTGCCCGCTCCCGGCCGCGGAATGCGGTCGATGAGGCTGCTCAGCAACTCGACCAGCGTCTCGTCTTCAAGCGACCCGGTTCGAGTCTCGTGGGCGGGTGCGCCGTTGCCGATCTGGGTGGCGGCCGTGACAACCGAGACCAGTTCGTCGGCGTTGACAGGTCGTACTGCGGCGCCCGCCCAGCCGGCTGTCTCGACGTAGCGCTGAGCGACCTCGCGCTGCGAACGCAAGACCACAGCGACGAAAGCGGGCGGCGGCGACTGGCCCGAAACCGCTTCCCACAGCGCGATGGTCTGGCCCACTTCGCGGAAAGCGGAGACGACTACGACAGCGCCGGGGCGGGTGGCACGCAGTTCAGCGAGTTGCTGAACCGCCGCTTCGGCGTCGCGAACGGCGTGCGCGGCCACGCCTGCTTGAACCAGATCGAGCGCCAGCATGCCGGCTTCGATCGGGTCGTCGGCAACTACAACCACTTGCGCGCTATGGATCGAAACGGCCATGGACGAAAGGACCACCATTGCCGGCGCGCTTGCACCAGCCTACCCCAACTAGCCGCAAATGGGGTTGCCCGTCAAATTCGCCGCAGGCCGGTGCGGCACCAGTGCGCGCAATTGCGCACCGTCGCATCGGGCTCTTGCGGTCCCTGTGCCGCGGGCCTGCCCGTTGCAGAGCAAGCCCGCGCGACACGGGACAAAGCGATGGCTGGCATCGAAGGACGCTGCGTCCTCCGCCGCGGAGCTACTTGGCGAGGGCTTCGATCTTGCCTGACAGGATGAACGCGATCACCAGCGAGTAGATGACCAGCGACTCGATGAGCGCCAGCGACAACAGCATCGGGGTGAACAGCTCCTTGGCTGCCGCAGGGTTGCGGCCGATGCCCTCGAGCGCAGCCGAGGCCGCCTTACCCTGGCCCACCGCGCCGCCAGCGGCCGCGATGCCCAGACCCAGACCAGCTGCCAGCGCCAGGTACCCAGCCACCGTGTTGGTGTTGTCGGCCGCGCCATCGGCGGCAAAAGCGTTGACGGCCACCAAAAGCATCGACACCGTGCAGGTCAACGCGATGGAAAGATTGCGCTTGAACATCGTACTCCTCCAAACATGAACCGACGGACCGTGCCGCCCTTTGTACGCGCGCCCGGACCGCGATGCCCGCGGCCGACCGTGCGATTTGACTGGCGAATCCGGGTTCGCCCGACCCCTGCGCCACGCCTAGTGGGCGTGCGCGTGTCCCTTGTCGCCGTGGCCAGCATGGCCATGGTCGCCTTCGCCGTGATCGTCGTGATGGGCGACCGCCAGCGAGATAAACACGGTGCTCAGCAAGGTGAACACCACTGTCTGCACAATCACCACCACCAGACCCAGCGCCATCACGGGCAACGGCACCAGCGGCAAGTGGAAGTTGAGAAAGTTCTCCATGACCTGGTGGTCGCCGTACATGTTGCCGAGCAGGCGCAGCGACAACGAAAACGGCCGGACCACGTGGGCCACGATCTCGAGCACGACCATCAGCGGCGCAAGCCCCAACACCGGTCCGGCGAAGTGCTTGAGGTAGTTGCCCAGCCCCTGCACGCGAATGCCAGAAGCGTGCGTGACAAAGAACACCGCCAGACCCATGACGATATTGGTGTTCAGGTTGTCGGTGGCCGGCGCGCCCAGCGGCAGCAGCGCCAGGGCGTTCATGGTGAAAATGTACAGCGCCAGCGTACAGATGAGTGGAAAGTGCCGACGAGCTTCGCTCTCGCTCATCATGCCCCTGCTCAGGTTCCACACCGCGCCGACGACAACTTCGAAGAACAGCAGCGCCGAAATCTTGCGCTCAGGCAATACGCCGGCGTCGGGGTCCGCAGCCAGGCGCCGGCGCACGGCCATCGCGCCGCCAAACAGCAGCGTCAGCGCCACCAATGCGAAGAAGACGTGGGTCAGGTGACCGTCGGTCGAAAATGGCCGCTTTTCGACAAAGGTCTTTTCGAGCGCGGTGCCGGCCAGGGCGTGCTCGACCTGCGTGCGGACGGCGACGTGGCCGTCGTGGCTGGCGTCCTTGCCGACAATCACCGACAACCAGGTGAACGGCTCTGGATGGGCATGCCCACCCGCGTGCGCCGCGCCCGCGTGGTCGCTGTCCGCTGCGGCGACGGCCGCTTGACCACCGCTCGCAAATGCGGGAACTGCCGTTCCGAGCACGCAGCCAAAGGTCAACGACAGGGCGGCGAGGGCAATGCGCAGTTCCACAGCTACCTCCGGGGCGATCAACGGGCTGCCAGGACCGCGCCGGGACCACCGGCGGCCCCGCGCGCAGGCACGACGGCCAGACCGAGCGCCACCAGGGCCGACGTCCAACCGAGCACCAGCCCGGTCGGCGAGGGCCGCAACCAAATAAGCACGGCGGCGATGACCGTGCATGTGAGCACGAGCTTGCCGGCCAGCAGCACCTGTGCCAGCACGCGAGTCGGCCGATGCGGACCAACCAGACGCGCGGCGGCCCAAGACACGACCGCGAGATTGGCGGCACCGAGCGCCGCGCCGACGACGATACCGCCAAGCAACTGGGTGCCCAACCAAGCGAGCGCGGTCAACAACAGCAGCGTCGTCGCAGCGTGGGCGCGCAAAGCGCGGGCGAGCAGCGTCTTGCGGGTTTGGTTGATCGCGGCGGGCGGATTCATGCGAGGCGTCCGGTGGCCGAGGGGCTCAACGACCGGGCTGTCCTTTCCACGAATTGGCCGGTCGCGGTCGCGCCGGCGAGACGAGGACCCACGAGCGCGGGTCACGGGAGGGCTCTGACCGTTGCGCGCGCAACCGTCAGATTTGGATGAGTTTTTCGCAGTCACGCGGGCGACGGCGTCACCCAGACCGCCGTTGGCGGCGCGCTTCGTAGCACGCGTTCGCGGCGATGGTCAAGGTGCGGCCGCCGTGCGGGGTGCGGATCGCGCTTTGGGGTCTACGGCGAGGCGCGCGGAACCGTTGAATACGCATGGCGTTCAGGTTGGACCCGGCGGCTGAAGCCGCAGGCTAGCGATACCAAGCCCGGCCTGCGCCGGGCTGGGCTGTCACTCGTGATTGCGTAGCCTTGCGGAGGCAAGGCTTTGCACCCTAAGGCCGCGGCTTCAGCCGCCGGCAGTATTTGCGACCACTGCGCATTTACCAGCCCGCGGGTCGGCCCCACTTGAGGAACCGCACCCCGCAATGCGCTGGCCGATGCAGCACCGGGCCGGACCCGCCCCGTCCGCATCGCAAGTACCAACGGCTAAAGGCAATTACCGGCTTTGCACGCCTTGCCGGCCCCGCAGGCCGTACCGTCGGTGACTGCGGCGTTGGCGCAGCCGGCTGGCTTGGCGCAAGTGTCCGCGGTACACGGGTTGCCGTCGTCGCACGACTTGGCGGATCCCGGCGCGCACTTGCCCTTGGCGCAGGCGTCGCCGGTCGTGCACGGGTTGCCGTCGTCGCAGCTTGCGGCGTTAAAGGCTGCCTTGCAGCCGACGGCGGGCAGGCACAGGTCGTCGGTACAGGGGTTGCTGTCGCTGCACACCGCGACGCCCAGCGGCTTGCACACCAACTGGTCGCAGGTCTCGCCGACCGAGCAGGCGTCGCCGTCGTTGCACGGATCGGTGTTGGCGGTGTGGGCACAGCCCTTGAACGGCACGCAGTCGTCGTCGGTGCAGTCGTTGGCGTCGGCGCAGTCCTTGGCCTTGGAGCCGACGCAGCTACCAGCAGTGCACACGTCTTGAGTCGTGCACGGGTCGCTGTCGTCGCACTTGGCGTTGTTGGCCGCGAACAGGCAGCCGGTTGCCGGGTTGCAGCTGTCGTCGGTGCACGGATTGTTGTCGCCGCACACGACTGGACCGCCGGGGACGCACTTGCTGCCGGCGCAAGTGTCGTTGCCGGTGCACTTGTTGCCGTCTTCGCAAGGCTCGGTGGTCGCTGCGTGCGCGCAGCCAGCGGTCGGCGAGCAAAAGTCGCTGGTGCAAGGGTTGGCGTCGTTGCAGTCGGGCGGTGGCCCGGCCTTGCAGGCAGCGGCTACACACAACCCCGGCAAGCACACGCTACCGAGATCGCAACTACCCGATTTGGGAGAATGCTGGCAGCCGCTGACGGCGTTGCACACGTCGATGGTGCAGGCGTTGCCGTCGCCACAGTCGATTTGCTTGGCTGGCTTGCACGCGCCGGCCGCGCACTGGTCGCCGCTGGTGCAGACCGTGCCGTCGTCGCAAGCGGCGGCGTTGGCGGCAAACGAGCAGCCCTTGGGGGGCTTGCAACTGTCGTCGGTGCACGGGTTGTTGTCGCTGCAGGGCGGCGGCGGGCCGCCAGTGCAGCTGCCGGCTTTGCATTGGTCGGCGGTCGTGCAGGCGTTGCTGTCGTTGCAAGGTGAACCGTTGGCCAGGGGCTGTCCACTGCACGCTCCGCCGGCCAGCGCGCAGTCGTTGCTGGTACACGGATTGCCGTCTGAGCATGGCGCGCACTGGCTTACCGCGTCGCCATCGCCTGTTTGCACGCTGTCGCCGTCCACCCCGCCGTCGGCGCCGACATCGATCGCGGCATCGGTGTCAGCAGGGGTGTCCGAAGCGGCGTCGAGCGGTCCTGTGTCGGGTACACCGAGATCTGGCGAGGCACTGCCGTCGATTTCGCCACCGCTCTGGTCCGGTTGGTCCGGCGCATTCTGGTCGGCCGCGCCCCCATCGCTGTCGGTCACTTGCTGCGGACCATCGTCAGGGGCCGCGACGTCGCCGATCTGGTCCAATGCGGTTTCGGCAGGCTCGTTGTCTGCAGCACTGTCCTCGTTATCGGTGCCGGGGGCGTCATCTGCGAGTCCATCCTCTGCGTCGGCGCTTCGGCCAGCATCGGCAGTCACTGACCCGCCGTCGGGGTCTGGCACGATCGCCACGTCCGCAACGCGCGCAGCGCCGTCGTCGCCATCAAAGGCATGGCTGACGTCGGGGTCGCGCCCCGTTGCGTCGAGCGGCAGGCAACGGTCGCCCGCAAGCACGAGGCCGGTCGGGCAGCCAAATCGCAGGTCGGCCTCGGTCACCGGGCCACAAGCCGCAGCAAGGGCGAGCATGGCCAGACGGCGCCACATCAGTCCACCCCGTCTGGTCGGCCGACGGACTGGCGCACAGCCTTGCCCGCCTCGTCTGGTTCGCGAACCAGCCAGGCGCCGGTTGCGGCGGCGCCAATGCCAAGCACGCCGGTGCCCAGGGCGGCATTCCACCAGTCGAGCACTGCATTGCTGCGGGTGACGGCGTCGGGTTTGCCGATTCGGGTCAGGTCAAAGGTATCAGAGTCCGGCAGCTTGCTCTGGTTGAGCGCCTCCTGACGGTCCACCGCCTTGCCGGCAAGGTATAGCGTCGCAAGGGCCGCCACGCCGGCGACAACGAAGGCCGCGATGCCAACGCCGGTGTGCCGCTCAGGCGGCGGTGGCGGCAGCAGCGGCTCCGCAAGCGGCGATTCGAAGGTATGCGGTGCCGGAGCCACCACTACCGAGCTTGGGGGCGCTTGCGGCGGCGCCGCGGCGGGCGCGACCACCGGCGTCGCTGGCGCTGGCGGCGCAACGGCGGGTTTGGGTGGGTCGACAGGCTTGGCGACCGGCGGTGGCTTGGCAGCTACGACCGGCGTCGGTCTAGGGGCCGGCTCGGCTTTCGCCGCTGGCTTGACAGGCAATTGCGCGACAGGCGGCGCCTTGAAGCCCAGCGCGCGCAAATGGGCGATCTCCAACTCAGCCTGGAATCGCACTTCTTTGGGCGCACGCGGTAGGGCGATCGTCTCGCGCAGGGTCTCCAGCGCGGCTTCGGGCTGACCGGCCATCCATAGCGCGTGGCCGGCGCGGTACAGGTAGCCGGCCTTGGTGGGACACGCCTGCCAGGCTCTGCGAAACAACTCTGCAGCGTGGGCAAAGTCGCCCTCGCGGTCCAAAGCGTCGGCCTTGCGAGCGGTGGCGCGCGAGGCCGCATCATCACAGCGACTGCGTTGGCCAGGCGCAGCGACCGTCTGGGCGGGCATAGCCAAGGCGATCGCGCACCACAGTGCGCACGCCAGGTTGCGGCGCGAAGGCGGCTGCCGACGAGCTGCGCGGTTGCTGGACTGAGGACTGGGGCTCAAAACACTCCGAAGGGCCCGGCCGGGCGCCCACCCGGCATCGCCGCGCAGCACGCGCGCAACCCGCGCACCTCATTGGATTGTGCGTGCCGACCGCACCTTGTCAATTTTCACGGGTTCGTTCTGTTGGCGCGGCACCAAAACGGCCACGAGCGAGCCTCGAACGGCAAGTCCGCAGTGACGCCGCCATGACATCGGCGTGCAATCAAAGGCTTACGCTCATCAGTGGGATGCGGCGCCATTCACCTGGTCTGCGGCGCCGCAAGGAGACCCAAAGGCTCCCATGCGCTTACCGAAGCCCGCGCTGCCTCCGTGGCACGCACGCACCACGACCCTGGTCGCCGCCGCGGCCCTGCTGCTACTGTCCGGGCTCGGGGCGATGCATGTGCTGCTGGGTCCGGTGCCGTGGCCGCCATGGCTGCTGACGCTGTTGACAGGACCGTGGGTGCTGCTGGTCGTGCTCGGCGCGGCGGTCATCGGCTGGCACAGCGCGCAACTGCACGAGGCGGAATTGGCCGTACAGCTGGCGCGCCAGCAAGACGAAGCCGATCGCCGCCTGCATTTGGTGGTTGAGCGCGGTGTGGACGGTCTGGTGCTGCTGGACCACGCGCTGCGAGTGGTTTACGCAACACCGGCCGCAGAGCGCTGGTTGGGGGCATCGGCGGGCGCCCCGTTCCAAGCAGCCCAGGCGACGTCCAGCGAAGACGGCGAGTTGCTGGTCGCGGCGATTCGCGAGTTGGCTGTGCATCCGGGCGGCGTACACCACGGCGCTTACTGGCTGGGCGTGCGACCAACGCGCGGGCCCTGCCTGAGCGTCTCGGCCGCCAACGATCTGGATGCGGCAGGCGTCGGCGTGCTGGTCGTGCGACTGCGCGATGTGACGGCGGAGCACCAACTGTCAGCACGCGCAAGCAGCATGGAGCGCATGTACCGCCTGGTCAGCGCTTCGAATCAGGCAATCCTGCGGGCGATCAGCTCGCGAGAACTGCACGAGGCGCTGTGTAAGGCCGCGGTCGATATTGGACTGTTTCCGCTAGCCTGGATCGGCCGCATTGACGACCCGGAGGCGCGCGGGCAGGTGGTGTCCGCGATTGCCTCACGCGATCCCAAACTCGCAGCCCTGGCGGTGCCGGCCATCGAATCAGGGGACACGCAGGGCATTGGCAATCTTGCCAAGCTCGCGCAGTTGCATGGCACGGTTATCTACAACGATCTCGCCGGCGACCCGCAGCTGGCGCACTGGCGGCCACTGGCGGCCGCGATGGGTGTGCACGCGTTTGCCGCCTTTCCGATCCGTGTAGGCGGGCAGGTGTGGGGCGCGCTGAACCTGTGCGCGGACAAAGCCGAGTTCTTCGACCAGCAAGAAGCGACGTTGTTGCAGGAACTGGCTGACGACTTGGGCTTTTCCCTGGAACTCAGCCGCCGCGATCGCGAGCGCGTGCTCGCTGAAACCATGCTGGCGCGGGCCGAGGCGTCGTTCAAGGCGCTGGCGCACTTTGATGACGTCGAGTCGAGCCTGACTGACGTGCAGGCCTTGCAGTGGATCGTGGACGCCGCAGAACTACTCACCGACAGCCAGGCCGGCTACCTGCATCTGGTGGACGCCGACCAGAAGACACTGCACTTGACGACGTGGAGCACGGCCACGCATCGGGGCTGTACGGCGCAGGCAGGTACCCACGAGTCGCTTGAGACGGCCGGCATCTGGGCCGACTGTGTGCGCTCGCAAAAGGTCGCGCTGCACAACAACTATCCAGCAGTGGCCAAGGTCAATGGCCTGCCACCTGGCCACTTCGTGCTGCAGCGCCATGTCTCCGTGCCAGCCATGGAGGGCGGGCAGGTGCGCGCTGTGCTCGGTGTCGGCAACCGCGAACAACCTTACGGTGAGGCTGAGATCCGCACGCTGCAGCTGCTTGCCGGTCGCGTGTGGCGGACACAGCGGCTCCGGGCCGACACGCGCGCGTTGCGAGAGAGCGAGCACCGCTACCGGCTGGTGTTTGACCACTCGCCGCACCCGATGTGGATCTACGAGCTGGCAACTTTGCGGTTTTTGCTGGTCAACCAGGCCGCGACCGAGGTGTACGGCTGGACAGCCGCCGAGTTTGCCGAGTTGACCCTGTTCGACATCCGGCCGGAACCTGAGCAGGCACAACTGGCCGACGACCGCAAGCGGCTGCGCGCGACCCATGAGCGGCGCGTCGAACTGCGGCACCGCACGCGTAACGGCGCCCTGTTGCACGTCGAGGTGCGGTCACGGCCGGTGGACTATGAGGGCCGCGAAGCCCGGCTGGTGCTGGCGGTCGATGTGACCGAACGCGCGTTGCGCACCCAAGGCGACCAACTGCGCATCGAGCGCGTGCAAGAGGTCACCCACAGCGCCATCAAGGTCATCAGCAACATCGGTGAGTTTCGCGATCCGTACACGCAAGGCCACGAGCGCAGGGTTGGCCTCATCGCCGAAGCCATCGGTCGCGAGCTCGGGCTGGAGGCTGAGCACTGCGAAGCGCTGCGCATTGCGGGATTCCTGCACGATGTCGGTAAGATCGGCGTACCGGCCGAAATCCTGGCCAAGCCGAGCAAGCTGAGCCAGGCCGAGTACGCGCTGGTCCAAGAGCACTGTCAGGCCGGCCACCGCATCCTGCGCGACATGGCCTTTCCGTGGCCAGTGGCCGACGTGGCGTTGCAGCACCACGAGCGTTGGAACGGCACCGGCTACCCAGCCAAGCTGGTGGGCGAAGCCATCTTGCTAGATGCGCGGGTGGTGGCGGTTGCTGACGTGCTCGAAGCCATGGCGTCGCACCGCCCTTACCGGGCGGCAGTCGGGTTCTCTAAGGGTCTGGAAGAGTTAGAAAACGGTGCGGGCATTCGCTATGACCCCGATGTGACCGCCGCCTGCCTACGGCTATTCCAACTGCGCGGCTTTGAGTTGCCTAAGTGACGGGACCGAACGGCGACCGGGCCACGTACGCCAAACACAGCGCCCGACCTTGACGCGGCCGCGGTGCGCGAGTAAGGTCACAACTTGCGCAATTCGTTGCGCCGGTGCAGGTTTTGCACCCGCAACGACGCACCAGCAGCGCCGCCAAGGAGCGGCTACAAGGATTTCAATGCGTTCGACGCACTCCCTGGTTCGATGGTTGGGCCGAGTCCTGCCGGTCGCGGCGGCGACGGCATTGCTGGCACCCGCAGCGCATGCTGCGGTGCCCGGCTTCTCGGCGGTCGAAGGCGTGCTGACGGCCAGCGGTGGCACGCCCGCGGCAGATGGCGTCTATGCGGTCACGTTCGGCCTGTACAAAGAAGAGACGGGCGGCAACCCAGTGTGGACCGAAGGCCCGGTCAACATCGGCGTCAAGGGCGGCCAGTGGACGCACCAGTTGGGCAGCGCCAAGGCGCTGACAACCTCCGCGGTCAATGGCGGCAACCTGTGGTTGAGCCTGCAGATCGGCAGCGATCCAGAGCTGCCGCGCCGCCAGCTGTCGGCAACGGCATTTGCGGTGCGCGCCGCAGCTGCCGATGCCTTGGAGTGCAGCGGTTGTGTCGGCGCCGGCCACATCGATCCCAAGCTGTTTGAGGGCATGGTCAAGAAGACCGACCTCGCAGCGGTGGCCTTGTCGGGCAATTTCAGCGACTTGAAGGGCGGTCCGGACCTGACCGGCTACGTCAAGTCCAGTGCGCTCGCCCCCGTCGCAACCTCGGGCGAGTTCAAAGACTTGAAAGGCGGGCCGGACCTGAGCGCCTACGTCAAGGCCGCGTCGCTGGCCCCGGTGTCACAGTCGGGCAGCTACAATGACCTCAAGGACAAGCCCACCATCTCGGACGCCGGCAAGACCGGCAACTACGCAGACTTGCTGGGAAAGCCGGCACTAGCACAAGTGGGCAAGGCCTGCGGCACTGGCCTTGTGGTCAACGGCATCAAGGCCGACGGCAGCCTGGAGTGCAC
>SXRM01000222.1 GCA_005792545.1 Pseudomonadota bacterium
CCGGCCCGCGAGGGGCCGAAGCGGGGCGCAAGTGTACGCTTGGGGCGGGGATTGTTCAACTGCGCCCCAGCTCCACCCGCTACAACCCCAACCGAAACAGCTCGCCCAAGTCGGGAATCAGCAGAAACTCGACCCGGCGGTTGCGCGCCCGGTTGGCGTCGCTGTCGTTGGCGACCACCGGCAGGTACGGCCCAAACCCGGCCGCCGACAGGTTGTTGGGGGCCACGCCGACCGCCGTCATCTCCGCCAGTACCGCCAGTGCGCGATCGACCGACAGCTTCCAGTTGATCGCATCCGGGCCCGTGTTATCGGTGTGGCCCGCGACCTGAAACCGCCGGTCCGCCAGCGACTTAAGCGCATCGGCGATCTCCGCCAGCACCGGCTTGGCCGCCGCTTTGACCTCCGACTTGTTCAAGTCGAACAGGATGTCCGACGCCACCTCGATGACCAGTAGCCCATGCCGCTCGCGAATGCGCAGCTTGCCGGCGGCGACGAGATCTTTGAGCCGGTTCTGGACCTTCTTGACGCCCTCTTGGATGCGCGCCAGCGAGTCGGCCAGCGCCTTGCTCTCGCGCTGCAGCCGGTCACGGTCCGCGGCAGCCTTGCGCAGGTCGTCATCGGCTTTGGTTTTCGCCATTTGGCAGTTGATCAGGTCCTTGGCGCAGTTGCCGCCGCGGTTGGCGCACTGGTCGAGCAAGGCCTTGGTGTTTTTCAGGTCGTCGGTGCACAGGTTCTGATCGCGCACCGCGGCTTGCAGCTTGTCCTTGCAGCCCGCGAGATCGCCCTCACAGGTGCCAAGCTTGCCCGCCAGTGCCTGTTTTTGGGTCTCCAGCTGGTCCTGCTGGCCCTTCATGGCCGCCAGATCGCGCTGGTAGGCCTCGCGGCTGACCGCGAATTGGCATCCGCTCACAACCACGCCGGCCAAGGCGGCCGCGAGGATTCCGATTCGTTTCATAGTCCCTCGGTAACGTCAGGTCGGGCGGCGTTCACAGCTCGCGCGAGCGCAACCAGCTCAAGATCGCCAGTGACCCGGCAAATAATCCCTGGGCGCCCAACAATATCGCGTACCACCACAAAATCGACCACGCCGGCGCCCGCTCGGCCTGCGGCAGCATCCACGTGAACATCACCCACGCCGATCCCGACCACAGTGCCAATAGGCCGCGGTTGAAGGTCCGCTCGTTCTTGGCGCGCAGCAGTTCAGCATCGGGATCGCGGACATTGAACGCCAGTTGCCCGAGCTTGGCGCGGCGCAGCAACCCCCGGATGTCGCCCGGCATCACCCGCACCAGGCCCCACCAGTCGTGCAGCACCCGGTACACGCGCTTGCTGTAGGTCTTGGGGTCGAGCACCCGTCGCACGTACAGCTGCACCAGATACGGCCGCAGGCTCTCCAGCGGGTTGTAGTTGGGCACGAGTTCCCTGGCGATGCCCTCCATGGTCGAGATCGACTTGCCAATCAGGATGAGCTCGACCGGCAGCTGTACCTGGAAGCGCACCACCGTCTCAAACACCTCGGCGATGAACTGGCCGATGTCGATCTGGCCCAGCGTGGCGCCGTTGTAGCGGGCCATGATCTCGCCGATCTCGCCCTGCATGGCCCGCGCGTTGACCGTGTCGTCGACAAGGCCGAGGTCGATGAACTGGCTGACCAGCATCTCAGGATCGTTGAGCAACAGGCTGACCAGAAACGTCAGCAACTCGTCGATGGTGTCGCCGTCGATCGATCCCATCGAACCAAAGTCAATGAGCGCAATGCGGTTTTCCGGCAAGATGAAGAAGTTACCCGGGTGCGGATCGGCGTGGAAGAACCCGAATTCGAAGATCGACGCCATCGACAGCTTGGTGCCGAGCTCGGCGATGACTTGCGGGTCGGTGTTCCAGGCCGCGCGCTGCGCCATGTCGTTGACTTTGCAGCCAGCGATGAACTCCATGGTCAGCACACGCCGGCTCGACAGCGCCGGATGCGTGATCGGCACGTGCACTTCGGGCATGTGGGCGATGTGCCGGCGCATGCGCTCGATGTTGGTGCGCTCGTTGGCAAAGTCGGTCTCGCGCTTCAAGTTGCGCGCGAACTCGTCGATCAGTACCAGCGGTCGAAACTGCCGCGCCTCCGGCACGCGATCTTCGAGCGCCGCCGCCATGATATGCAGCAGATCCAGGTCGTTGGCGATGATGCGTTCGAGGTTGGGGCGCTGGACTTTGACGACCACCTGCTCGCCGGTCAGCAGCGTCGCCCGGTGTACCTGCGCAATCGACGCCGCCGCGAGCGGTTTTTCGTCAAAGGTCGCGAAGAACCTGTCGATGGGGCCGCCGAGGTCGGCTTCGATGACGGCCTTGGCTTCGGCAACGGCAAAGCCGCCGACATTGTCCTGCAGCCGGCGCAGCTCGAACACCAGCGACATCGGGATGATGTCGGGCCGCGTCGCCGCCACCTGGCCGAGCTTGATAAAGGTCGGGCCGAGCGACTCCAGCGCCAGCCGCACCCGCGTCTCCCAAGTCAGCTCTGCCAGCTCCTCGTCGGCATCGGCGATGACCTTGCCGCGGTCGAGCATGCCGGCGTAGCGATCGAGACCGGCGCGCAGCAGCACGTGGCCAAAGCCGTGGCGCACCACGACGGCCGACACCTGGCGCAGGCGGCCGAGGTTGCGCGCGTACTTGGGCAGGCGCAGCAGGTTGGCGATGGCGCTCACGGTTGGGGCCCGTCGTCCTTGTCGTCGCTAACTGGGGCGTTGTCCGCAGCCGCCTCGGGTGCAAAGCGCTCAGCCAGTGCTGCCGCGCGCGCTGCTGCCGCTTCCGCCGAACGCGCCGCCACTTGCAGCGCACTGGCCACCGCTGCCTGAGCCACCGGACCCGCCGCCGCTTTCCACGGTCCCGAACCCGCCTGCACGGCTGCCGACCACAGCGGCGCCATCGGCACGTGGCCCATGACTTCGCGCAGCGCCGCCGTCGCCATGTCCGCGTACGGCGCGCCTTCGTCTTTGACTTTGCGCAGGTTGTCCAGCGTCTCGGTGCGCAACTTCTCCAGTTGCTCCGGAGTCAGCGCGCCCGACCTGGCCACGCGCTCGATCAGCGCTTCGGCGCTGCCGTCCAGCATCCAGCGGGCAACCACCGACGCCAGCCCCTTTTCGAAACCTTGTCGGAACATTATTGACCACGCCAACGCGAGCGAGCTGGCCAACGATCCGCCCCCCAAAATGGAGCCGTGAGCCGGCCGACCAGGCCGCGAACTGGCGACCCACCTGGCAAGCAAACAGGCCACCGAAATGCTTGAAAAATCATTTCAAGGCCCTACAAGGAGCAGCGCTTGACGCGCCAGTGCTTGTTGTTGGCGAAGTCCAGGTACACCGAGCACGGCGTCGGCAGGTCGCGCTCGCGGTTTTCCAAGAAAAAATCGATGCCGTCGTTCTGCATGGTCTTGAAGTCGCGCAACACGATGCGGTCGTGTTCGTCCAGGTACAGCTTGGCTTGCCGGCGCATCCGCGGCCAGCCGAACTGCTGCCAGCCCTTGAGCGCGTTGTTGGTGCGCTCCTGGCTGTGCAAAAGCTTCTGAAACTTGTCCCAACCGCGCTCCTCGTCGGGATCTTTGGCGGCGAGCAGCACCTGCAGGATCACCCACTCGGCGGTCTCTGGCTCGGGGTTCTCGACCGTGACGCCGAGCAACTTCATGCGCGCCTTGTCGAAGGTCTCGCAGCCGGCCAGGGTGGCCAGCACGCACAGCGCGACAAACGCGAGGCAAAATCGGGTGCGGGCGATCACGGCAGGCCTCCGGGGCCGCAGACAATGCAGGGGCAGCGGCCAGTTGATCGCCAGTGTAGCGCGGGGTTGGGTAGGGCGCTATGGGGCCTTGCCGCCGCGCAGACGCCCCGCTAGGTCCATGCCGCCGCGCTACCGTCCCGCTCGACGAAGTTGCGGCATGCCTGCCCGCGCCCGTCGCTGGCGACGCTGACGCGGCATCGGCCGAAGTAGCTGCGGCCACCGATGCGGCTGTTGCAAGCGATCACGCGGCAGACGCTGAGGTCGGTCCTTCACCCAAACCAACCGCAAAGGACGACAGCGGCTGCAATGCCCATAGCGGCAGCACGCGCGGCTGGTTGTGGTTGGCGGCGGTGGCGCTTGCTGCTGCCTGGGGCCGACGTCGCCAGGCAGAGCGCTAGTCCGCAACCTCAAACGACATCAGTGCCTTGGCAATCGACGGCGCCGCTTTCTTGTAGCGGTCGAACGGTCCGGTCGCCTCGACCAGCGCAATCTGCTCACCGTGCACGAACAACGTCTCGGCCAGCACCCAGTCTTCGCCACCGTGCGGCAACACGAACTCGGCGGTGCAGCCATCGCGGCCGTTGGCGGTCTTGAAACAGCCCTTGCCGTGCAAGAGATAGCCGCGGGCGACCAGATGACGCTCCATGGCGTCTGCCCAGAAGGCCAGGTCTGCCTTGGGGTAGTTCTTGACCGTGCGGCTGCGCACCTGCACGCCGTCGGCTGTGATGAACGCCAGGCCCTTGCGCTTCTCATAGCGCACAAAGCCGTCGGGCGCGGTCATGGTGTAGGTCGGCGCGCACGCGCTCAGTGTGGCGAGCAGCGCCAGGGCGGCTAGCGTCTTCATCAGTACTCCGCCACGAACCGGTCGATGTCCAAGGTGTTCAGCCACTCGAACGGCGACCGCACATAGGTGATGCGCTGCTTCTGGTGGTACTGGAAGCTGACCTGGACGTGCGCCATCCGTGCACTCGACTCCGCGACGTTCAGCTCGCCTTGCAGATGCTCGATCTCCACCACCAGCTGCGTCATCGACTGCTCGATGCGCAAGGTGCTGTGGGTGTCCGAGTCGGCAAAGAAGGTGCGCAGGCGCTCCAGGATCTCGCGCTTGCTCTTGAGCCGGGCCTGCAGCTGCGCGATCTGCTCGGTCAAGTCCACGCGCTGCAGCGACTTTTGCAACACGATGCCGGCGGCGGCCAACTCATCCACGGTGGCGGCCAGGGCGTCCTGCGGCACTTCGAGGTGCAGCTCGGTGTCGGTCACCAGCACCGGCCAACCGCCCACCTTGCGCGCTCGCTCGATGGCGCCTTTGCGCACGTCTTCGGGGTGCACGACTTTGACGACCAGCGTCGCCGTCAGGTTGGTCGAGCGCGGCACGCCCGGTTTGGCGTCCTTTTCGGCCGCCTTGCGCACTGCCGGATTGCCGTCCACCGCTTCCTGATCGCCGGTCGGCCGTTCGGCGGCTGGCTTGGATGCGGCTTTGGGGGCGGGCGCCGGCCCGCGCGCCTCTGCCGGTTCTTGCGCCAACGCCATGGCCGGCAACAGCAGAGCCAGCGTCATCAGCAACCGCGTCTTCATGGCGCCACCTCCAGGGTCGCCAGCGCTTGCCACAGCGACTCCTTGTGCTGGTTCCAGGCGGTCTCGCTGGGCAGGAACACTTCAAGCGCATAGACGAAGTCGCCCGCGGTGACGGTGCCGACCACGTAATAGCGCGGCCGCACGTCCTTGTTGCGCCACACCCGGACCTGCAAAGCGCCGACCGCGCGCTTGTCGACCAGTTCTTCGTCGCGGCCCTCCATCTCGTGCTGCACCGCTTGGGACCAAAAGGCGGCGTCGCCGCGCGGCTCGTTCTTAATCCGACCCACCCGCAGTAGCGAAGTGTCCGCCGCCTGGGCCCGAAACACGTCGTCCTGGTCAAAGTGCACAAAGCCCTTGGGCATCGTCATCTTGATGGTCTTCTTGCCCTCGATCAGCGTCACCAGGTGGGCTGTCAGCGCTTGAATCCAGCCAAAGGGCGAGCGATGCACGATGTGACCGCCGTCCGCCACGACCGGCTCCACGTCGATGGTAATCGTAAAGAAGTTCGCGAGGTTGCGCAGCGTGGCCAGCGTGCCTTCGGCGGTCTCGATCATCTCGGTCAAGCGCTTGATCTCTTGCAGGATCTGCAGACGCTCATCGGTGTTCTTGACCCGCTCCAGCAGCTGCAGCAGCCGGGTGCGCGCCTGCACCGCCACCTGCAAGCGCGACTCGGTGTCGGTGAACTGCCGCGCCACGTCGACAGCTTTGATGCGGCGGTCGAGCAGCTCGCCGACGGCGGCGAAACGCGCAATCGCAGCGTCAAAGTCCGTCGCCGGCACCCGTACCACAATCGTCTGCCCGGACAGCGACTGCACATAGCCGCCGGCCGCCTGCGCCAGCTTGGTGACAGCGTCGAACGACTCGATCTGGCGGCGCACCCGCAGCCGCAAGTAGCCGAAGTAGACCACCATCGGCTGGCTGATTTCCTTGGCGCCCTTGACCTCACCTGGCCGCGAACTCTGCTGCTGTGGGACCGGATCGGCATACGCGTGGCCAGACTTGCCGCTGTGCCCCCCCGACGGCGCGCTGCTATAGGCCTTTTTGGCATAGTCGCGGGCTGGCGCCGACGACGGTGCGTAGTCGCGCTGCGGGCTCGGCGACGGTCGCGCCGCGGGTCGCGGCGGCGGGCCGGATCGCGCTTCGCTGGCCACCGCGGCTGTCGCTTGCAATTCTTCACCGCCGCCGCGATCGCCAGTCTCCTGCTGGGCCTCCGCCCAGCCGCCTTCCTGGTCATACGAAGAACTGCTGTACGATCCACAGCTTGCCAGAATTGCCGTCGGCCAGACCGCCACCACGATCACGGCAAGGCCGCAGCGTGAGCGCCGGTATTGCGCAGCGCACAGGGTTTTGGGCAGCAGTTGCATGGCTCCTCCGCGGCCACCGTAGCGCAGCGCGGGCGCACTGGCAACGGCCGACACCAGCAGACGTCTGCGGCTTAGCATCGATCTAGCCCAAACAATTCAAGGTGCCGAACCGCAGCGACCCAGTGACGGCGCGGTGACAGTTTGCCCCAGCGGCTGCGCAAGGCGTTTCGCCGGCGGTGTTTTGCGCTTGCCGCGCCCGCCCAAAACCCATACCTTGCACGGTGGCCCTTTGCGCGCCTTTCTGCGTCTTTTGCCGCGGTGAGGTCGGGTGGGGCAACGAGGAGGGCGTCGTGCAGTCCACAAATCGCAGCGTAGCCGTGTCACATTCGCAGGTCTGGCTGGCACTGGCCGGCTTGGTGGCGGCCTTGGGTTGCTCCAACGTCGACAGCGGCGCGGGCAACGCGGGCACTGGACCACTGCTGCCAACCGGCGGCGGCAACGTGGGCGGCGGCACCCTGCCGGCCACAGACAGCGGCAGCGGCACGGCAAGTGTCGACGCCACAACCGGCACCGCGGACACCGGCAGCACCCAGGGCGGCACAGACGCGGGCTCCGCAGGCACGGACCAGGACGCCGCTCAGGGCGGAACCGACCAGGACGCAACGGGCAGCACCGACCAGGACACCGGCACCGGCGCGACCGACCAGGACAGCGATCCTGGCACCGATCAGGACGGCGGCACCGCGGACCCCGACAGCGATCCTGGCACCGATCAGGACGGCGGCACGTCAGACCCCGACGCAGTGCAGGCGTGCATCGAGGACCTCGATGGCGACGACTACGGCCCCGGCTGCCCCAAGGGTGAGGACTGCGACGACAGCAACCCCAACTTCAACGTCACCTGCCCGGACTGCAAGAAGGCGGGCACCCCCGGCTGTGCGTGCGGCGCAAACAGCAAGCCGTTGAGCTGCTACTCCGGTGACCCCAGTTGGCTCGGCAAGGGCCAGTGCCTGGCCGGTCAGCACCTGTGCAAAGACGGCTTCTGGACGGCGTGCAGCAACGAAGTGTTCCCCGATCCAGAGAAGTGCGACAGCAAGGACAACGACTGCGACGGCCTGACCGACGAGGGCGTCAAGTCCACTTGCGGCACCTGCGACCTGACCTGCAATGAGCAGAAGATCGGCGCCGGCTCGACCAACGAGTGGAACCTGAACAGCGAGAATTCGACCGGCCTGGGCATCAGCAACGGCAACCTCGTGCTCGACCAGACCCAGATCAGCTTGAACCTCAAGTTCATCTGGATCGCCAACTCGCCCAACAACACCGTCTCCAAAGTCGACTGCAAGACCGTCAAGGAAGTCGGACGGTTCTCCGTGTGCAAGGACCCGTCGCGCACCTCGGTGGATCTGGAAGGCAACGTGTGGGTCGGCTGCCGCGGCGACGGCGGCGTGGCCAAGATCATGGCCGAGACCAAGAACTGCGTGGACAAGAACGGCAACGGCATCATTGAGACCAGCACCACAGCCGGCCCGGGCGCCGTCATGCCTGCAGGCACCGACGAGTGCGTCAAGTTCATCTCGTACCCCGACGGCGCCACCATCGCGCGCGCCGCCGGCGTCGACAAAGACAACCACGTGTGGATGGGTTTCTGGAACAGCAAGAACCTGCACCGCTTGGAGCCGCTGGCCGGCAAGTCGGTGGCCAGCATCAACATCGGCTGCAACCCGTACGGCCTCGTCATCGACCAAAAGGGCATCATCTGGGCGCAGGGCGCCGGCTGCGGCCAGCTGATCCGCGTCGACCCGACCAATAACAAGATCGACAAGTACCAGTACAAAGCCGGCGCCTATGGCATCAACGTCGACAAGTTCGGCAACATCTGGGTGGCGTCGGGCGGCAGCGCGTCGCGCTTCGACACCGCCAATCCCGGGCCCAACGCTTGGACGGTGGTGTCGGGCATCGCCAGCGGCGGCCGCGGCGTGGCGACCAGCAACGACGGCTTTGTGTATACGGCCGCCGACGGCTCGAGCTCGGTCACCAAGATCAACGCCAACAACAACCCGCCGACAGTCGACGCCAAGATTGCGGGCGCCAACTACCCCGTGGGCGTGGCCTTGGACTACGACGGCTTCGTGTGGGCCGTCAACCAGGGCGGCAGCAGCACCACCAAGTTCGACCCCAAGACCAACACGGCTGTGGGCACCGTGCCGGTGGGCAGCTCGCCGTACACGTACTCGGACATGACCGGCTACACGCTCAACTACTTCACCGCGCCCAAAGGCCAGTACACCACTGTGTTCTTTGGCGGCGTGACGGTTAACCCGATTACGCAGAACATTCCCAAGCAGATCTGGCAGTCGGTCAGCGCCGAAGCGGATCTGCCCGAAGGCACCGCGCTGCGCATGCGCTTCCGCGCGGCCAACAGCAAGGATCTGCTCGAAAAGGCCGCGTGGTCCGAGCCGGTCGAGTTCCCGCCCGAGAAGTTCCCCTACAACCTCGCGACCAAGAACATCATCGGCAACCTCTTGCAGGTCGAAGTCCAGCTGACGACCAAAGACAAGAAGGTTACGCCGGTGCTCAAGAGCATCTCCGCCAAATCCAAGCTGATGTAGCCCAAGATCCCCTGGCAGGCCGGATCAGCGGCAGGGCGGTCGCAAGAACCGGAACCGGGCGTCAGTCCACGCAATTCGTCGGGCGACCGGGAGATGAATCTGCCGGCTCGCGGTCTCAACGCCCGCCGTCGCGGGCTCGCTCCACGTCATGCAGTGGCCGAGTCCACCGCACGCGGAAGCCGGATTGCTGCCGACGCCATCGTCTCGCGCGCCAAGGAGCCAGCCCGCGGCGGCGGGCGGCAAGAATTTGCGCCGGATGATTCATCTTCCGGCATCTGCGCTTGCGCCAACCACTGCCAATCACAATCTCTGGCTGAACCGACCGAGACCTTGCGATAGCCCTGAGATCAGCGCAGCCACAGCGCCGGATCGACCGGTTGACCCTTGTGGCGGATCTCAAAGTACAGGTAGCGGCCCTTGAGCGATCCGGTCTGGCCGATGTCGGCGATGCGCTGGCGCGACTTGACCACCTCGCCGACCGCGACCTTGACCGCCTCCAGGTGTGCGTAGATGGTGTGCCAGCCGCGGCCGTGGTCCAAGATGACGGTCTCGCCGTAGCCGGTCAGCCAGCCGACGTGGGCGACGCGGCCCCAGAACACCGCACGGACCGCCTGGTTGGGCGCGCCGCCTGCCCGCAAGTCCAGGCCGCGGTGTAGCGTAGTGGTGCCAAAGCGTGGATGCTTGATTTCGCCGAAGCCGACTTCGATGCGACCACCGATCGGCGGCAACAGCTTGCCCTGCACCATTGAGAACGTGTACTTGCGCTCGTGCCACTCTTGCAGGGCTTCAATGTGCGCCGTCAACGCCTGGTGCGCGAGTTCAATGTCCTTGAGCGCACGCTGCTGCATGTGGCGGTCGGCGTCGATTTCGGCCAGTAGCGCGGTCTTGTCGCGGCGCTCAGTCTCGGCCTGCGACTTCTGGCGGTGCAGGTCGAGATCGACCTGGTCCAGAGCCCGCAGCGCCGCATCCCGTTGGCGGGTCAGCGCCTCCAGGTTGGTCAGCTGCGCGCGGTAGTCGGTCAGCCTCGCCTTGTCTTGGGCGATCAGCCGCCGCAGCAAGCGATCCTTGCGCACCGAGTCCGCAAAATCGGCGTGCGAGAGCGCAAACCGCAAGCTTGGCAGCTGGGCAATCCGCAGCACTGCGCGCAGCCGCGCCTGCACGGCCAGTCGCGCTTGCTCCAGGCGACTCTGGGCAGCCGCGCGCTGCTTTTCGGCCTGGTGCAAGGCGTCGGTCGCGCGCGCCCGCTCGGCCGACAGTCGCAAGATCTGGCCTTCCAACTCTTCGGCGTGCTGCTCGATGTGGTCGAGCGTTTGCAGCAGGCCCAGTTGCTTCTCGAGTACTTGACCATAGCGCTGCAAAAGCTGTTCACGCTCCGTGGGTTCTGCGCGCTCATTGGCCCACGCCGAAGCGGTCAGCAGCCCCAACAGCAGCGCCGATGCAGCCGCACGCAGCATGGGCTACACCTTCAAGTAGCGGCCGACCGACAGCGCGCTCGCCAGCAGGCCCACCGCCGGCCCGCCGATCACCAACCACACCACCATCCCCGGCGGCAGCAGCGACCAGTTGACGTTGAGCATGTACACGTCGCGCACCAGGCCCAGCAGTTCGGTATGCAGTAGTCCCAGCAAGCCCGTAGCAATGACCGCGCCGGCCAGACCTTGCAGGCCGCCTTCGACCAGAAATGGCAGGCGAATGAACGACGGTGTCGCTCCGACCAGCCACAGCACCTCGATCTCGTCCTTGCGCGAGAACACCGCCAGGCGAATCGTCGAGAACACGAAAAACATCGCACTCGCCAGCAACACCACCGACAGCACCAGCCCGATCGTGCGCGCGATTTCGACCATGGCGAACAGCAGTCGCAGTTTTTCGGCCCCAAAATCGACGTCCTGCACCGAGTCCACGTGTTTGAGCGCCTGCGTCCACTGCACCAGCGCCTCGACGTCGCCGCGCGAAGCCAGCTCGGCGTCGATCTCGACCTCCAGCATCGGCTGACCTGGGATTGCCGCCTCGTCCAGGCCCTGCAGCAGTTCGGCAGAGAGCAGCCGCCGGTTGCGCGCGCGGTCCTCTTCGCGGCTGAGCGCCTTGACGCGCTTGATGCCGGCGTGGCCTTCGAGTTGCTTGCGAACCGCCGCCTCTTGCTCCGGTGTCGCGCTGTCTTTGAGGTACACCGACAGCGTCAGGTTCTGGCCCAGTTCGCGCAGCAAGTGGCCGGCGTTGAACAGCACCATCGCCAATAGCCCCACCAGCGTCAGCGCCAGCGCGATGGTCAGCGCCGACACCGCAGTCAGCCACGGCGACCCGCGCACTAGCAGCCAAGCCTGGCGCAGCATGTAGATCGGCTGGGCGCCCGACTTCACGACAGGTCCTCCGCGTCGGTCAGCACCTCTTGCAAGGGCTCATCGTCGCCGCTGGCGGCCAGCGCATGGACGGTGCCGTGCACGGGCACCACCTGCGACTGCCGCACCGTCGGCGCCGCGCCGCGCGGGCGATCATCGGTCAGTTGGCCGCGGTTGAGTACCAGCGTGCGCATGCCGTGGCGCTCGATGTGGCCGTGATCGTGGGTGGCGACAATCACGGTCGTGCCGCGCCGGCTGATCTCGATGAGCAGCTGCAGGATTTCCTGCCCGAGGTCCGGATCGAGGTTGCCGGTCGGCTCATCGGCCAACAGGATCGCCGGCTCGTTGACCAGCGCTCGCGCAATCGCTACGCGCTGCTGTTCACCTGCGGACAGGTCGCCGGGAAAGGCGCCGGCGCGGTGGCCCAGGCGCAGGCCGTCGAGCAGTTGGTGGACGCGCCGGTCGATCTCCTTACCGCCCATGCCCATGATCTCGAGCGAAATCGCGATGTTCTCAAACACCGTGCGGCGCGGAATCAGTCGAAAGTCTTGAAACACGATGCCGATGTTGCGCCGCAAGAACGGGATGCTGCGCTCTTGCAGCACGTGGATGTTGCGGCCGCCGATGAGGATCTGGCCTTCGGTCGCGCGCTCCATCACCAACAGTAGCCGCAGCAGCGTCGACTTGCCAGCGCCCGACGGTCCGGTCAGGAACACGAACTCGCCTTCGCGCACGCGCAGCGTCAAATCCACCAGCGCATCGGTGCCGTTGGGGTAGCGCTTGTAGACATGGAACAGCTGGATCATCGGCGCGCAAAGCTACCATGGCCCGCCCGTTGCGGCCAGATGGCGCCGTGACGTCTGGCTGACGCAGGCGCCAATTGGCCGCAAACGCAATCCGCGCAAAACCTTGCGGTGCAAGGGTGCCTGTGCTACAACGCGCCCGCCTCGGCTGGGTAGGGAAACCCGCAGCGGGCAACCAGACCCTCGGGTCAACCAGCCCGGGATACGCCGACCAAAAAACGGAGACACCGACATGAAGATTGGGTTCAAACTCGCGTCCGCAGTGGCGGCGGCGGGGCTGGTCGCAGCGCCAGCGTTCGCGACGGATTCGCGCATCAACAGCCTCTCGGGCGGGTCGCTTGAGCTGACGCCGTCGATGGGCTTCAACGAGAAGACCATCACCATCGACGACACTGCCAACATCTACCAGATGCCGCAGTTTCTGCCCCAGTACAAGAACAGCGTGGACACCGATGCCACCAACGGGCCGCTCTACGGCACGATGAACATTCGCTATGCGCTGTCGGATGACGCCGTGTTGCTCATCTTTGGCAAGCGGTCGCCGTGGCAGCCGGTCGTCAACGTCAAGTCGATTGGCGGCAAGACGCCGTACACCGCCAGCGGCTTTGGCCAGAACTCGGCCGATCCGACCAACCACCTCATCGGCTTGGGCTTTGGTATCAAGGCCGGCGAGTCGCTGCGCTTGGGCGCTCAGTTGTCGCTGGCCGGCAACAAGAGCGAAGGCGACGCCAGCAACGAGGACAGCAACTCACTGTTCGACATCGGCGCCGGCATCGGCTTTGACCTCAACGAGACCAACAGCCTGGACTTCGGCATCAGCCTGCGCTCCGGCTCGTTCGCCAAAGACACCCCGCCCGATGGCAAGATTCTGTACGAGTCGCGCGGCCTGTTCGGTCTGAACCTCGTTGGCCGCGGCAAGTTCCAGGTCCACCAGATCGCCCGCATCGTGCCGTACCTGTCGTTGGGCTACGACGCTCGCGCTGTGCAGGAAGGCCCGCAGGTCACCCCGCCGAACTCGGTGGCGTTCTACGGCCACGTGCTCAACGTCGCCTTCAACGCCGGCACCGATCTGGCGATCCAGCCGGTCGACGGCGTCATCATCCAGCCGGGCGTCGGCTTTGGCATCGTGCAGTCCAACGTCAACGGCAACAAGGACCGCTCGCCCAACTGGGATCAGGAACTGTCGGTGCGCAAGCTCTTGCACTACGGCTTTGCCGCTGAGGCTAAGGCGTTTGACTGGATGGTGCTGCGCCTCGGCGCCCGCCAGACGGTGGTGCAAGACGACTTCGGCGCGACCAAGAAGCAGCCGGTCGGTGGCGGCGCGTCGTCGGACGTCGACGGCGAGAAGCACGTGTCCAAGGTCATCAACAAGGTGACCACCGGCATGGGCTTCAAGCTCATGGGCTGGCAGTTGGACGTCAACGTCGACCCGAACTACTACAACAACGGCCTGTTCGCCGCCACCGGCAACGCGACCGGCGGCTGGGGCGTGGACTGGGCGCTCTATTACGCGTGGTAAGTCACCCGGGGTGAACGAAAACCGAGGGCCTTCCTGGCGTTGCACAAACCCGGGAAGGCCCTTGGCGTTTTTGCGCCACCAGTTACGGTTCCCAAAGGATTTCATGCATCTGAACAAAGCCCCCCTTGGTACGGGAACAGAACCGGCACCGACCGGGTTGCAGGTTGGGGGCGGGCGCGTGCATTCTTGCCGGGCACGCTGTGGTCGGTCGGCGGGCACTGACATCGGGAGGGGCATGCGAACACGGTGGCCAATGGATGGGGCGGGCGTCTGGCTGATCACGGCTTTGGTCGCGGCCAGCGCCGGCTGCTCACGCCCGGACCCGCCGGCCGTCATTGCGGCCCAGCAGGCCGCTGCGCCAACCGAGACCACGCCCACGGCAGCCGCTGCGGCAACCGCCACGGAGGCGCCTGCAACAGCGGATCCGGGCGCAGCAGCAGCCGAAGCCGGCAGCCCGCTGCGGGCAGTGGGGCCGGTCGCCACCGTCAACGCCAAAGACATCGGCGCCGCTGCGTTCAACGCCGAATTGGACAAGCTGGTCGGCGCAGGTGCGCGTATTCCCACCGACCGTCTGCGGCGCATCGCCCACAACATCATCGCCAGGCTGGTCGAGAACGAGCTGCGGGCCCAGGCAATCGCCGAGCACGGTGTAGTGCTCACGCGCGCCGAGGAAGACGAGGCCTGGCGCGAGTTTACCCAGCGCTTTGTCGACGAGGCGGGCAAGCTCGACGAAGAGCGCATGCACACCGAACTGCGCAACGCCCGCAGCTCGCCCGAACAGGTCAAAGATCACCTGCGCCAGCAGGGGCTCGGCAGAAAGCTCGTCGAAAAGCTCGGCCGCGTCGACGTCTCGGAGGCCGAGATGCGCACCTTCTACGACGACAACCCGTCCGCGTGGGTCGAGATGGCGTCGCGCGACGTGCGCGCGATCCTGATTCGCGTGGGTGCCGAGACCAGCAAAGCCGACAAAGAAAAGGCCGAGACCAAGGCCAGGCAGGCCCACGACGCGCTCAAGGCCGGCGGTGACTTCGAGTTGTTGGCCAAGACCTACGGCGACGGTCCGCAGCCGCCGCTACACCTGGTGCGCAATTCTGGTCAGCCGGAGCTGGAGGCGGTGGCCTTCAACCTCAAAGTCGGCGAGGTTGCGCCGCCGGTGCAAACGCGATGGGGCTGGTATGTGCTGCGGCTGGTGGAGAAGAACGACCAGCGCACCAAGCCGTTTGTCGAGGTCCGGGCCGAGATTCGCAAAAGCATCCTGGCGCGCAAGGCCTACCTGGAAGAGCGGCGGATTCTGCAAGAGCTGCGGCGCAAGGCCAACGTGGTCGAGCACTTGCCCTTTTGAGCCCATGCCCCGGGTAGGGGCGGACCTCCGTGTCCGACCAGCAATACCCCGGTAATACAGCACATTGCTGGTGGCTACGCTGCGGACAGGCACCGAGACCTGTCCCTACCCGATCCAAGCGGCGCGCCGATTGACTGCCCGCTGCGCGTCGGCACGCGCGGCCGCGACGGCTACAGCTTGACGTACTCGAACGCGAACTCGTTGTTGTTGATGCCCTTCTTGGGTGGCGCGATCCAGTTGGCGATCTTGCCGGGCTCGGTGACGGGCTGCATGATCGAGCGCAGGTAGGCCAGGTCGGTGGTGCTCGGCAGCCAGTCGGCCTTGCGGCGCTCGAATTCGTCCGCCGAGATGGGATTGCCAGCCAGATCGAAGGTCATGTCGGCGTAGATGCCCTGGTGGCGGTGAAAGCGCGGGCTGGGCAGCGTCACTTCGAAGTTGACGCCCTCGGCGGCGACGGCTTTGGACCAGCGGCGAATCGCATTCTGGCAGTCGTCGACGTAGTCCTCGCGCAGGCACTCGTTCATGGCGGTGCGCAGCTCGACTTCCTCGTTCACCAACTGACCCGAGCGCGGCATCAGGATGGTCTTGGTCTGGTTGAGCGCGCTGTGCTCGCTGTAGCGCTTTTCTTCGTTGAAGCGGCCCTTTAGCCCGGTGGCGAAGAAGTCGCTGGCGTTGGTCGAGATCTCGCTGCCAAACAGGTCCAGGCAGTACGAGAACCAGAAGTTGATGAACTTTTGCACTGTCGGCAGGTCGATACCGCCTTGCGCGCGCGCATCGCCGCCTGGGTCGAGCTTGGTCAGCTGCGCGGAGCGCCGCAGGATGCGCTCCAGGCCGGTGTCGCCCACGAACATGTGATGGGCTTCTTC
>SXRM01000223.1 GCA_005792545.1 Pseudomonadota bacterium
GGACGCTGACCAATGGCGTGCTGGTGCTCAAGGCGCCGGGGACGTTGGCGGTGCCGCCGGCTGGGGTGCTGCGGCTCAAGTTCACGGCCGCAGCGGCGGTGGCGGGGACGGTGAGGGCGGTGGTTTGTTTTAAGCAGAGGGCGTAGGTCATGGCGCGCATTGGGGTGCTGCACAATGAGCTGTCGCAGGGCAGTGGCGCAAAGAGGTCGTACGATTCCAAGGGCGTCCAAGGAGAAAGTAGCGGGTTTTCCAAGGACGCCCCTGGCCCGGTGTTCCTTGGCTGTTGCTCGGATTTGGCCGCGCTGAATCCAGGCGGACCGTGGCTCCCGCCAGGGGGAGTACAATGTGGCGCCGAGGCAACGTGGCTTCGATTTGCCATCAAACCCGTTTTTACATTTTTCAAGCAAGATCCAACGGGTGGGTCAGGCGATGGACCACCAACCGCGCTCATGTTGGCAAATGGCGTGATCCTGACTGCGCACCAGTTCGTTTTGGTGGCGCCGACAAGGGTACCCAAGTTGTGTCAACTTGTACTATTGAACATCGCACCGGACGACGCGAATTGGAGCAATTGGATTTCGACCCTTGGGACCAAGTATGGGCCAAACAACTCGCAGCAGCACATTTCATGCGTGTACCTTGACCCGGTGACGAACAAGGGCTTGGCAAAAATCGGAGCAGGGTCCTTGGTGCAGTGGAATACAGGTTGGGTCAAGGCGCCTAAGGTCTGCTGGGGTGTAGTGCCTTGTGCGCTAGCACCGTACCAGCTTCGTACGATGAAGATGAGGCCTTGGTCCATTGAGGCAGACGCCAAATTCAATGTGGGCTGGGAGTTCACTGCGTACACACCGACGGCTGCGGACGTGGGTTCAGCAGTTGCACAGGCTGAAGCGGTAGCGCAAGCAATACCTTATGAGCCCATTGTCGTCCACATTCGGTCACGTGGCCTCTCGGCGGTCATTTTGGACGCCCCGTCTCACTTTGGCGTGGACGGATATC
The DNA here is from genome assembly GCA_005792545.1 of Pseudomonadota bacterium. Classification (GTDB taxonomy): domain Bacteria; phylum Myxococcota_A; class UBA9042; order UBA9042; family UBA9042; genus SXRM01. The sequence continues at coordinate 1,000 of SXRM01000223.1, forward strand.
CGACCATCGGGATCGACGTCCTTGGCAAGGTGCATTGCAAATGATGCGAGCATCCGGGGCGGCGGCTGTGCTTGTTGCCCGTGGCGTTGGCATCCTCATGTACTGCTGCACCGTGCCGGTCAAGCCGCTGCCAACCAGTTCCGACGTGTCATCAGCGGCCGATGGTGTGGTCACGGACTTGGATATGTTCAATGGCGACGGAGTGATGCCCAGCGCCGACGCATTGAACGGACAGAACCCGGACACTGGCGGGCGCAAACTCGATGGCATTGACGACGGATTGGAGAACCCACCATTAGACTCCGGGCCGCCTGTGGACGCCGTCGATGATCCGGCTCAAGGCGATGGCGTGTTCAAGGACTTGGAGTCGGTTTCGTCGTCGGACGACAAGGTCAATCAAGAATCTAATCAGGCAGATGTCGCCGATGGATTGTCTATGGACGCTGTGCCCGGCGACTGCCTGTTTGTCGAGTCCTTGCCAATGCCGTGCACGGAAACCGGCAAGCCTACTTGCGCTGGCTTCATTGACCTGGGCATTTGCAGCGCAGACGGCAAGGTCGCAGGTCCTTGGCTTGGATGTAATGGGGCGACGCACAAATGCATCAACAACCAGTGCATTCTCGATACTCCGTGCGTGCCAGGGACAAGTCTATGTATTCATAACGACTGGACATGCTCAGGTGCCGCCGCAATCATGTACTGCCTTGGCGATTCCAAGGAATGGGCGATCTGGGTATGTAACAAGCCAGGTTGTGCGGGCACACCGTGCGCTGCGGCAAAACCATAGGCGCTATTTAGATCGTAGATCCTCGCCCCACCCCACAGTGCCCGCCCAAGTGGCGCCTGCCAAGGCCCGGCAGAACGCCTGCAAGTCCAGGCTCAGCGCCATGCCCGGGTGGTCGACGGCCAGCGAGTGCAGCAGCCCTCACAACTCGTGTGACGTTGCAGTGCGACAGCCGCGGGTCGTTGCGGTGCACCCGGTTGGCGGGAGCGTGCGGCGTGGGGTCGGCGCGCAACTGTAAACGGCCCCCGAAAACCGCCCAAATGTGGCGAAACCCGCACCCGCAGCCATCCGCGCCGATACCTGCTGCGGCGCAAACAAGCGCTACACCCGCCACCCCCAAACCGGCGCACCCTCGACAACCCCGACCTGACCCAATTCCCGCGACCGCGCCGCCCACTTCTTGCGCAAGGTCGCTTTGCGGCGGTCAAACACCAGCACCGACACCGACGCGCACGGCACCCGCTGCACATACTCGGCCACTTGCTCCAGCGCCTTGGGTAGCGGGTCGGGCTTGTCGTGGTACCAGACCTTGAGCTCGAAAAGGTGGCGCTCAAAGTGCTTGCCGTACAGCTCCACGTGGCCATGCTCGTCGGCGACTGGCCAGCGGACCAGGATGTCCATGCGCCCGCGCCCAGCGGCATACTCGCGGTCCACCAGGCCACCGCCATTGACAACGCGCTGCAAGAACGCCATCACCACCAGGTGCGGTGCGACCTCGGTGTAGTGCTCAGCGGACACAAACGGCTCCGCATGCTCACACCAGAACTCGACCAAGGCCGCGCGCAGCCCAGCAATGTCCAAGCGGCCGTCCGGATGCCGCCATGACCGCGCCGGCATCGGCATATAGGCCTGCGCGCCCGAAGTCAGCTTGCGGGCGATGACTTCGCGGTAGATGGCATTGGCCACTTGCGGTGGCTGGCTGGCGTCGACCAGGCCCATGTCGCGGCAATAGCGCAGGTCTTCGATGTCCACCGGCCGCAACACGCCGGCCAGCATGGGTTCCAGCACGTTGCGGACGCGGTCCTCATTGAGCCGGGCCATCAGGCTGTCAAAGTGAGTACCCCACTGCAGGATGATGCGCTCTTTGGCGGCGTCGATTTGCAACACGTCTACTGGGCCGCGCCAGGCCTGCTTGCCGACGACATCATGGGCGAGCGCATTGACCAGCAGCGGTTGTCCGCCGGTGAGGTCAACAACACGGTCGACTGCGGCATCGGTGAACGCCTGGCCGGTTTCCGCCGTGTGTTGGGCATAGAGAGCCGCAATGTCGTTCCGCGAGAACGTGGCCAGCGTCACCGACTCGCGCTTGATGTTGAACGGGCTTGACGTGCCGAGGCGCTCAGAGCCACCCGACGCAACCTTGTAGTCGCGAACGTCGCGCATGCCGAAGATGCAAACGCTGTGCGGGAACGCCGTCGGGCGCTCGGCGTAGCCCTTGCGCAACTGGCTCAACACCGAGACCAGGCCGTCGTCTTGCAGGCCGTCAATCTCGTCAATGAAGAGCACCACCGGCCGCGTGCAAGCCTGCGCCCACGCCTTGAGGAATCGGTACAGCCGCACACGGGCTACGGCCCTGGCCTCGGGCGGCTCCATTGGCGGCCGGTCGGCGATGGGCAACTGGTCACTGGCTAACTGGAGCGCCATCACCACCGCTTCGACACCCTCGGCCTCCGTGCGGGCGGTACGCCCTTCATCTACCGTGCAAAAGCCAACTGCATAGCGACCGTCGGTGCGGAGCTTTTCTGCGAGTGCTAACACAGAGGTCGTCTTGCCAGTCTGGCGCGGCGCGTGCAGCACGAAGTAGAAGCTGTCGTGGACCAGGTTCTCGACGTCGGCCGGCAAGCGCGACAACGGCGGCAGCGTGTAGTGCTGGTCGACCCGGTTGGCGTGGGCGGTGTTGAAGACGCGGGTCATTGGCGCGACCTGGGCCGCAGCGTTCGCGGCGGGACTGGGAGGATAGCACCGTTGGGGCGGGGGCGGGAGCGCCTTGTGCTGGCGCAGGTTGGCTGCTCGCGGCGGTCGGGACTTGGTCGTCGTTAGGCGCGGCTGAATGCCGATCGAGCCGGCGCTTTCTAATTACACATCTATATCATGTAGTTTAGAATTGAGGATGAATTTTGACCCGCGTCGCGATCAAGCCAAATTCCGGGCC
>SXRM01000224.1 GCA_005792545.1 Pseudomonadota bacterium
CGCGCTTGTAGATGGCCTTGCGCGGGCACGCCGCGAGGCACGCCGGGTTGTCGCAGTGGTTGCAGATGCGCGCGAGGTAGAACATCCAGTTGGGGTGGATGCCGGAGAAGGCCATGCCCTGCGCGACCTGGCCGGCGCTGTCGTCTTCGCCCATGTTCGGCGACGCGTAGTCCTGGATATCGGGCCGGAAGCCCCGCGGCGGCTCGTTGGGCGCCAGACCCTCAAAGATGGTCTGGTTGGCCAGGCGCTTGCCTTGCCAGGTCGCGACGCCCGCCTTCTTGGCGATGGTCACGTCCCACTTGAGCGGGTAACCGCCGTAGGGCTTACTCTCGACGTTGTTCCAGAAGATGTGCTCTTCGCCCTTGCCGCTGGTCCAGCAGGTCTTGCAGGCGACGGTGCAGGTCTGGCACGCGATGCACTTGTTGGTGTCGAAGATGTACGCGACCTGCTTTTTGGGTGGCGCCGCTTCGTACGGGTAGTCCATCTTGCGGCCGATCTGCCAATTTTCACGCGTTGGCATGGTGGGTTCCTCCTTGGAGACGGTAGTTTCTGGTTGTCGCTGGTGGTGCTGGCGCTAGGCCTTTTTGGCGAACTTGCCGGCGATGAAGTCCTTCAAGTCGTCGGTTTCGTAGGTCGGCCGCAGACCCAGGGCGGCGCCGCGCCACAGCTTCTGGCCGTTGATCCCGCCGTCTTCGGCTTTGGTGATCTTGACCATCGACTCGCGCGGGGCGCCGGTCGGGCAGTGCACGTCGGGCACGAAGCCCTGCTTCATGGTCTGACCACAGATGTTCTTGACGAACAGGCTGTCGGTCATCCAGGTGGGCTTGAGCCAGCCGCGGGTTGCCGACTGGTGGCTACCCGAGCGGAAGTGTGACTGGAAGTTGGTCTCCGGGTTCTTGGCCAGGCCGTCGGGCCGGGTGTTGTGGCCTTTGACCGAGCCGATGCTAGCGCCGTACATGTTGTGCCACATGCGGGTGACACCGCGCGGCGTACCCGGGTAGTAGCGAGCGCGGACCAGCAAACGGGCGACCTTGTAGAACTCGGGGTTGTCTTTCCAGCCCTTGAAGGGCCGGTCGTGCGGATCGGCGTCGATGTACACGTAGTCGCCGTCCTCGATGCCGAGCTCCTTGGCGTCGAGCGGGTTGATGTCGACGTAGGCCTCGCTGACGAACGGCTTGCGCTTGTCGGTGCGGTGCATGTCGCCAAACGGCCCGAACCACACCGCGACGATGTCGAGGTCAACAGGCGTGGTGTGCGCGCCGTGGCGGTATTTGGGCGTGTGGAAGATCCACTTGTAGCCGTCTTTGAGCAGCGGGTGCGCCGACTTGAGCACCTCGTCGACCGTGAGCACCACGTTGCGGCCCTGGCGGACGTCGGCTTCGAGGTTGCCGCGCTCGACACCGTAGTCCTCTGGCTTTTTGGGGCGCAACAGCGGGTGCGGCGCCGCGACGATGACGTTGGGTTCATAAAAGGTGCTGTCGATGGGCTCGCGGTGCACCACCATGTTCTCGCCGGCGTCCTGGAACTCGCGCTCTTCGCGGTAGAATTCCAACCGGCCGGTCTTGGTGTACCAGGGCCGGCTATCGTGGATCTGCTCAAAGCTCGACCACTTGGGGTAGGTGCGGCTGTGGATGATGACCGGCGCGCCGCCCTCGGCCTTCTTCTCGATCTCGTCGAACTTGTAGCCTTTGCCGTTGCTGGAACCATTGAGAATGCGCTGCAGGTACGGCCGAGCCTTTTGCTCGTCGACGAACTGCCACATGGCGTCGTGGCGCGGATCTTTGGTCAGCCGACCGAGGGCGCGGCCCACGCCCGCGGCCACTTCAATGTCGCCCTTGGTGTCGTGGATGCGCGGCAGCGGCGTGGTCGGGAAGGCGTAGATGAACGGATTGGTGACCGAGATGGTCATGTCCGGGTGCTTCATCTCGGCCCACGAGTCGATGGCATACACGATGTCGGCGTACTCGCAGCTCGCCGTCCACCACCAGTCGCTCACGCCCAGGAAGTCGCACTTGGGCAGCGTGTTGGCGATGACGTCGTAGTGGCCCTTGACGTTGCCAATGAGCGAGTTGCTGTTCGACACGCAAATCGCCTTGGTCGGCGTCGGCAAGTGGGTCTTGCCGGTCAGAACCGCCTTGCCTACCCGCAAAATCGTGTCGCCGTGGTTCCAGTAGTGCACCGACTCGGCCTTGAAGTAGGGCTTGGGCCGCGCCATCTTGGTCGGGTCCGACTCGACGTCGAACGGGTTCTCCATCGTCCACTGCGGCACGCCGTTCAGCAGAGCCCAACGGTAGTTGCCGGCGTAGGAACCGATGTTGCCGCCCGCGTGGCCGACGTTGTCGGAGAGCGCGGCGACCAGGAACGTGCTGCGGTCCTTCAAGTCACTGTTGAAGAACTGGTTCGGGCCCATGCCCATGGTGAACAAGGTCTTCTGCTTATTCGCCGCAATGTCCTTGGCCAGCGCCTTGATGGCGGCTGCCGGCGCCCAGGTCAGTTTTTCGACCTGCGCAGGCGTGTAGCTGCCGTCGAGCATCTGCTTGGTCAGGTCGAACACCGTGCGGCACTTGACCTTGCTGCCGTCGGCCAGCGTTACCTCGACCTCGCCTTCCAGCTTGGGGTCGATGCCGGCGGGGGCGAAGAACTTGCCCATCTGGTCGCGGTTGACGGCGACGGGCTTGCCGCCCTTGGCATCCCACATCACATGATCGCCCCATGCCGCCCGCTGCGCCTTGGTCACGATCATGCCGGCCTGCATCGGGTTGGGCGGCGGCGCGGCGCCGTCTTCGAGCACCGAGATGCCGTTCTTGAGCTCCGCCAGCTGGTAGCCGGCAAACACTTCGCTCGCCCGCAACATCAGCCCGTTGTCGGTGCGGACCAGGTGCGGCAGGTCGGTGTTGTTCTTGACGGCGTCGGCGTCGTAGAGCTTCTCGGCCATCAACACCTGAGCGATGCCGAGCGCGAGCGCCGGCGTGGTGCCGGGGCGAACGATCAGCACATCGTCGGCCTTGTTGCAGGTCGCGCTGTACTCGCATGCGATGACCACGATCTTGGCGCCTTTCATGCGCGCTTCGGACAGCCAGTGCGCGTCAGGCATCTTGGTGGTGATCCAGTTCATGCCCCAGACCACGATCAGGTTGCTGTATTCGGTGCACGACAGGTCGAAGTCATTGGTCTGAAAGCCCGTGACCATCGGGTGTCCGGGGGGCAGGTCGGTGTGCCAGGTGTAGGTGTCCCAGCCGCGCGCGCCCACCGATTTTTCGGGCCCGCCGCCGCGGATCTTGTCGTCGACCAGCGCCATCGCGTTGGCCAGGCGGTACTGGGCCTGCACGCGGGTCATGCCGAGCGCGGGCATGCCGCCACGGAATTTCAGCACCTGCACGCCGGCGCCGCCGGTCGCGTCGACCATCAACGGGTCGTAGCCCTGGGCCAGCAGCTTCTGCTTGCCGGCCGCACCGTTGTAGGTGGTGGCGACGTTGAGCAGCACCTGCGCCGTGTAGTCAAATGCCTGGTCCCAGGTCAGCGGCACGAACGGGTCCTTGCCGCGCTGCAAGTACTTGGGGTCGATGACACCGGTCTTGGGGTCGCGCGGCATGCCGGCGGCGATCCAGTCCACAAAGCCCTTGCGGCCCATCGGGCGCTTGACGCGGCGGTCGCCGTAGAACTTGCGCACCATCGCGAGGCCTTTCTGGCACGCGCGTGGGTCCCAGCGGCTGCTCGACTTGTTGCCGTCGAGGTCGGTGGCGCCGTTGAACTTCCAGGTCGGCCCGAGCCGGGTGACTACGCCGTTCTTGACGTAGGCGGTCAGCAGGCAGTTGTGGGTGTCGTTGGGCGCGCACAGCAGCGTGAAGGTCGAGTCGGACTTGTACAGGTCGCGGTAGACCTTCTCCCAGCCGCGCGACGGGTAGCCCTTGAACGGGTTGTCGACGGCAAGCGCGCCCAGCTGTTGCAACTCGGCCTGGGCGGCCCTGGTCAGGACTGCGGCTCCGGCGCCAGCGGCGCCCATGCGAAACAGAAAGCCGCGGCGCCCCATGTTCGCGGCTTGAGGTTGGGCGGCTTGCGCGGGCGCTTGATTCGGGTCGAGGTGCTGCGTCATCTTGTGCCTCCGGGCGGGCGTTTGGGTACGGCGTGCCAATCCAGCCGCCGTGTTCAGAGGATAAAGCAGTCGCTTGTGCCGGCAATGCCGCAAACGTGATCTGTGACGGGCCCGTGGCAGAGTCGGACAAAGCCGTGAAACTGGCAGCGGCAACGGCCGCCCGATAACGGGCACGTCGTGCGATGGTTCTGTCGTCAGTGGACTCGCAGGTCCTCTGACTGCAAGCGGCGGCAGGATCGAAGGCGTTTGACAGGGTGCCGAGGCGACGCCCAAGATCAACTGGGGCCGCCAGCGCGGCCGGGATGGGGCCATGCGCGCATACCTCTGGACTGTGATGGGCATTTTGGTCTTGGCCGCCTGCGGCGATCCACCGCTAGAGGCAACGACCCCCGCCGCCGGCGCTGATGGCTCGAGTACCACCTTTGGCGGCGACGCCAACCTAAGCGGCGACAGTGCTGGATCGACAACGGCGGACGGCGCGGCCAAACCAGCAGACGGCGACGCAGCCACCGCACCAGTAGACACGGATGCCGCGACCACGCCGGAGACTGCACCAGCCGACACTGGAGCCTGCACGCCCGACTGCTCGGCCAAGGGCAAGCAGTGCGGCAGCGACGGCTGCGGCGGCACCTGCGGTTTTTGCGCGAGCAACGCGGTATGCACGGACTTTCAATGCAAGCCCATCGGCGGCGGTGACGCCTGCAAAGCGCTTACCTGCGACGCCAACGCCGCGTGCGCCATCGGCACCGACGGCATCGCCAAGTGCACCTGCAAAGCCGGCTATGCCGGTGACGGCACCAAGTGTGTGGTCGCCGATTGCGCCATCGACAACGGCGGCTGCGACAAGAATGCGACCTGCACGCCCAAGAAAGACGCCGCGCCGACGTGTGCCTGCAAGTCCGGCTTTGACGGCGACGGCAAGGTCTGCAAGGACATCGACGAGTGCGAGAAGAAGACCGCGCAATGCGCGCCGCACGCCGTCTGCACCAACAACGAAGGCAGCTACGACTGCAAGTGCGACGTCGGCTTTGATGGCGACGGCATTTCGGGGTGCAAGGACATCGACGAATGCAAGACCGGCAAGTCGAACTGCGGCAGCGACCAGGTTTGCGACAACACCGTCGGCAGCTTCGTGTGCTCTTGCGGGCCCGGCTACACCAAAGAACCTAATGGCTGCAAAGACATCGACGAGTGCGCCGAGAAGCCCTGCAGCGACAAGGCGACCTGCAAGAACACGCCCGGCAGCTACACCTGCACCTGCAACACCGGCTTTGCCGGCGACGGCAAGACCTGCACCGAAGTCGACCTATGCAAGACCGTGACCTGTGGCGCCAACGCGGTCTGCCAAAAAGGCGGTGATGGCAAGGCGATGTGCGTGTGTGCGCCCGGCTACCTCGGCGACGGCAAGACCTGCACCCAGGCGGTGGTGGATATTGCGCTGACCGGCGTGTTCGTCGCTCCGCTGACCTCGGGCGGCGGCTGCTGGGACAACCCTGTCATCGGCAGCTGCACCAAGCCCGCCAAGGCCAACCTCGACGCCGTGACCAAGGCCTTCAACGACTTGCAAGCGGCGGTCGGCACCAGCGGCTGGGCCGGCAAGACCACCGCGCTAGAAACGGCGCTGCAGGGCCTCGGCAATTCGACGACCGCGCGGCCCGACGCCTACGGCGACGCCGTCTTGCAACCGGCGGGCACCAGCTTTCCGCTCAAAGAGGTCAGCGACACCAACGTGCCGCTGTGGAGCAACGCCAAGTGGTCCAAGGTGTTTCTGGGGCCGACTACCGTGCTCAAGATTACGCTGGTGGATGCTGACTTCGCGCTGGACGAGGAGATCGGCACGGTGTCGTTGCAGGTCGATGCGCTGAGCAAGGCGCTCGCAGCCGGCCCGGTGCAGGTTGCCATACCGGTCGCCATCCAGGAAAAGCAGATCCTGGCCATCAAACTAGTCATCACGGCCTGGAAGGGCTGCGGCGACGGCAAGTGCCTCGCGCCTGAGACCGAGACCAGCTGCAAAGCCGACTGCGCGACCACTGGACCCAAGTGCGGCGACGCCAAGTGCGACACTGGCGAGACCCCGGCCACCTGTCCAGCCGACTGCAAGGTGCTGGCTGGCAGCTGCAAGGGCATGTGCGGCAAGCAATCGGCGCCGAACGGCTGTTGGTGCGACGACTACTGCGAGACTGCCAAAGACTGCTGCGCCGACAAGGCCACCTTCTGCGTGTTCGGGTGCAAGAACAAGTGCGGCCAGAAAAGCCAGGAGACCGACGGCAAGACCTGCTGGTGCGACGACCTGTGCGAGAAGAACGGGGATTGCTGCAAGGATTTCAAGGGCAGTTGCCCGTAGGGGCGTACTTGATCTTGGAGCCCAGAGGCTCGCGGTTGTCCGCTATTTACGCAGAGTTGACGCGACAAGGAAGTTCCTTACTATCAACCTGCGCGCATCCGTCGTCGCGACTGTGCACTATGTTGACGAGCCGGCTCACCGAGAAATCGCAAACGACCATACCCAAAGCGGTGCGTCGCGCCTTGAGTCTGCGGCCAGGCGACAACCTCGCCTACACTGTGCACGCCGACGGTGTTGTCACAGTGGCCCGCGCCGGCGCCGAGCTGGAGCAGGATCCGTTTGCCGCATTCTCCGAGTGGTCCTCCAAGGAAGACGAGGAGGCCTATGCCGGCCTTTGAAGTGTGGGATACGGTCAAGGTGCCGTTTCCGTACACAAACCGCCCAGTTCTGCAAAAGCGGCCGGCGCTTGTCGTCGCTCGGCCAGACTCGGGCAACGGTCCCCAACTGTTGTGGGTGTTGATGTTGACCAGTGCCGCACATCGGCGGTGGCAGGGCGATGTCGAGGTCGTCGACCTTGGCCTGGCCGGCTTGCCTGTGGCAACCCTGGTTCGCACCGCGAAAGCAGCAACGATTGAGGCCGATGTCGCGGAACCACTTGGCGTGCTAGGTGTTCAGGAACGCGCGGTCGTTCGCTCGCAGCTGACAGCGCATCTGGCCACCGCGCTCGCGCAGCCGTGAGACCGGGTCCAACTCGCGGTAACTCGCCGCTGGTCCCATTCTCCTGGCCTCGCCTCCCCAACGCCGCTATGCTTTGCCCGTCCACGTGGACGCCCCGACCGAACCATGCTCGATCCCGACGCCACCGCCACCCCCCAGCCGGTGTTTCCGCGTGCCCCGTCGTCTGCAGCATGGGCTACGATGACGCCCGCGCAGCGCGAGGCAACGGTCGCCGCATTACCTAACAGCGTCACAGAGTTGGAGCTGTCGCCCTCGGAAGGTGACCGCCACTCGTCGACGAAGAACGACGCCAAAGACGCCCTGGAGGGCTTCTTCCGTCGCCGCGGCAAAGGTCTGTACGTCGGCTGCGAAATCACAGTCTACTACCCGGACCAGCCGCGGTTCTGTCCCGACGTGTTCGTTGCTTTTGACGTAGACGGCCACCCGCGCGAAAAATGGGTGGTCGACTTCGAAGGCAAAGGCCTTGACTGGGTGATGGAAGTCCACGTCGGTGGCGACCGCAAGAAGGACTACGTGCGGCACCCCGAATTCTACGCGAGCTTGGGCATCCCTGAGTACTTCGTGGTCGATCGTGCGCGCGATCGCATCTACGGATGGCGTCTGAGCGGACCGAATGCGCGCAAATACAAACCTATTTTGGCACAAGGCGGGCTCTATACCTCCGAAGTCCTCGGGCTGGAGTTGGCGTTGGAGCACGGTCAGATTCGCTTCTACATCGCAGGCGCTGCGCTACCGTTGACCCGCGAACTGCTGGTGCGGTTGACTGGCGCCATGGCCGACATGGATGCGCGCCTCGAGGAGGAGGTGCGGCTGCGCCAAGAAGAAACGCGCCTGCGGGAAGAAGAAACGCGCCTGCGGGAAGAAGAAGCGCGCCTGCGGGAAGAAGAAGTGCGCCTGCGGGAAGAAGAAGCGCGCCTGCGGGAAGAAGAAGCGCGTATGCGGCAAGCCGCTGAGGCAAAGGTCGCCGAATTGCTCGCAGAGCTGGAGCGGCTGCGCGCTAAGACATAGCCACGCTTGCGGCGACCGGTCTTCGCCACGCCCAGCCTCAGGCGTCAAGCGCTCGGCGCTGCACCCTCACAAGCTCGCGAGCGTGCGCCAGCGCCGTCTCGGCCTGACCATCTGCCGCACCCAACATTCGTGCCAACTCCGCCTCGCGCTCGCCATCGGCCAGCAGCCGCAGTTCGCTCCGTGTCCGGCCGCCATCCTCGCGCTTGCTGACTTGCACGTGCGCGTCGGCTGCGGCTGCTACCTGCGGCAGGTGCGAGATGACAATCACCTGCTGTCGCGCGCCGATGTCGGCCATGAAGCGCCCGAGCACGAGGCCCGTCGCGCCCGACAGGCCGGCGTCCGCCTCGTCAAAAATGGCCGTCGGCAGCGGTTGAGGTCCCGCCACGCCCATGCCGCCGGTCTGCACCTGGGCCCACGCCGCGTCGCCGAGCACACGCTGAATGGCTAGCAGCACGCGCGACAGCTCGCCTCCCGAGGCAACCTGGTGCAGCAGACCTTCGGCCTCGCCGCGATTGGCGCGGAAGTACAGGTGAGCGCTGTCGATGCCGGTGGCGCCAGGCGCGTCGGGCTGCCGCATCAGCGCAAAGCGCACCTGCGCTGCCGCCATGCCCAGCTGCTGCAACACTTCGGCAATGGCCCGACCCAGCGGTTCCGCAACAAGTGCACGCCTTTCGGAGAGTTCCTCAGCAATTGTGGCCAACTCGGCTGCTTGCGACGCCACTGTGCGCTCCAGTTCGTGCATCCGCCATTCGGTGGCGTCGGCGTCCAACTCCGCGCTCACTTGTGCAAACCGTGCCACCATCGCCGTTTCGCTGCCGCCGTGCTTGCGAATGGCGCGGCTCAGCTGGTCCTGGCGCTCGGCTAACTTGTTCAGTTCGCGGTCGTCGCGGCGCAGCGTGCGGGCGTGGCTGCCGAGCTCAAAGTCCAGGTCGCCCGCGAGCGTCTCCAACTCCTGCAGTCGAGCCGTGAACTCGCCGAGCTTGTCATCCAAATGCACCCACTTGCCCAGGCCGCGGCCAGCTTTGGCTGCGTTTTCGCGGATGCCGGCGTCGCCGCCGACCGCAGACAAGGCGTCGTGGACGGCTTTGCCAAGCTGCTCCGCTGCGCGCAGTTTTTGCAGCTTGGATCCGATTTCAGCCAATTCGCCCTCGCGCGGCTGCAGCTCGCTCAGTTCCTTGTGCACGAAGCGCAGCCAGTCGAGGCGATCGGCGGCCTGAGCCTGCCGCTTGCGAAGCTCCTCCAGTTCGGTTGCCGAAGCGCGCCATGCCCCGTAGGCCCGCGCGACCGCCGCGCGCCGGTCGAGGGCGCCCGCGTATCGGTCCAAAAGCTCCAAGTGCGCTGCCGGTTCCAACAGGCGGTGCTGGGCGTGTTGGGCCGACAAGTCGACCAGTGGCGCGGCCACCTGTCGCAGCAACTGCACGGTGGCCAGCCGACCGTTGACGTAGCAGCGGTTGCGGCCGCCGGTCTTGCCGATGACTCGGCGCAACACTACGCCGCCGTCACTCGATACGCCAAACTCATCCAGGGCCGCGAATACCGCCTCTGGCAGCGGCCCGTCAAAAAGCGCTTCCACTTCAGCGGCGTCACAGCCGTGGCGGACCATCTTGTCGCTGGCCCGCCCGCCAAGCACCGCGGCAAGGGCGTCCAGCAGAATCGACGTGCCCGCGCCGGTCTCGCCGGTAATCGCCGTGAGACCACTGCCAAACGACAGCTCAGCGGCCTGCAGAATGGCAAAGTCTGCGATGCGCAGCGTGGTCAACATCGGCGCTGGACCTACCCGTTGTCGTCGTCCCAGTCGCCCGCGAGGTCGTCTTGGGCTGGCTCCTCCGCTTCGGCGTCGTCGTCTTCGTAGAATTCGTCGTCGTCGTCGGGCTGCAGCAGGCTCGCCTGAAGCGCGCGGGTCTCGGGGTCGTCGTGGGCCTCGCCGAGCAACAGGTCGAGCGTCTCGTCGCCCGTCGACACCACGGGCGAGTCGGTCACCTGCGTTGCTGTCCGCTTGCGCTTGCTCTGCTTCTTCTTGAACTCCAGGCGAATCGGCGACCCGTCGAATTGCCAGGTCTCGCGGATCTGCGCGACCACGAATCGCTGGTAGCTCGCCTTGGTCGCGCCCAGCTGGTTGACGATAATCACGAATTTCGGCGGTCGGACGCTCAGTTGCGCGCCGTACGACATCTTGAGCTTGCGGCCGCGGTGGGTCGGTGCCTGAACGCGCTGTTGCAGCGCCATCAGCCACTTGTTGAACTGCCAGGTCGGCACCCGGCGATTGAAGTTGTCGAACGTCGCCTGTACGACCTCGAACAGCTTTTCGACCCGCTGGCCCGTCTTGGCCGAAATGAACACGCGCGGTACGAACTCCAAGAACGGCAGGTGGCGCTCCAAGGCCGTCTCGAAGGCTTTGACGCTGTGCGTGTCCTTCTCGATGGCATCCCACTTGTTGATGGCCACCACGCAGGCGCGGCCGCGCGCCTGGATCAGCGCCGCGATCTTGCTGTCCTGGTCGCTCAAGGTCTGGGTGGCGTCCAAGACCAGCACTGCGATGTGGCTGCGCTCCATGGCCCGCACGGCCTGGCTGACACTGTAGGCCTCGACGGCTTCGTGCACTGCGCGCTTGCGGCGCAGTCCGGCGGTGTCAACCAGCGTAAACGCCCGCTCGCGCCACTGGAACTCGATGTCGATGGCATCGCGGGTGGTGCCCGGCTGGTCGGCGGTGATAACGCGTTCGTGCCCGAGCAACTGGTTGACCAGCGTCGATTTGCCGACGGTGGGCCGGCCCACGAAGCACACGCGAATCCGATCGACCACGCCGCCGCGCACCGGGTCGCCGCGGTCGTCGAGCTGGTCCGCGTCCGGTTCGCCTTCGAAATGCCCGCGTTCTTGCAGTGCGCTGACCACGGCGTCGACCAGATCGAGGATCCCGCGGTTGTGCTCGGCCGATACGGCGTAGACGTTGTCGACACCCAGCGCATAGAACGCCATCGCGTCAGCTTCCAGTTGATGGCTGTCGACTTTGTTGGCCGCGACGAACACGGGCTTCTGGCTGCGCCGCAGTTCTTCTGCAATCGCTTCGTCCGCGGGCAACAGGCCTTCGCGCGCGCAAACCAGGAACACGATCGCATCGGCCTGCCGCACCGCTAGCTGTGCCTGACGCCGCATCAACGGCAACATGCCCTCGGTCTCGCTCGGTTCATAGCCACCGGTGTCGACGAGCCTTACGCGGTGCAGGTGCATTTCGCACTCTGCGTCGTGCCGATCGCGCGTTACGCCGGGTGTATCGTAGGTGATGGCGCTTCGGTGGCCGACGAGACGGTTGAAAAGCGTGGACTTGCCCACATTGGGCCGCCCCACGATGGCCACCACCGGCGGCCGCCACGGCGCCGGCGCCACCTGTTGCTGGTTGTCGTTCATGACCGATCCTTAGAGGGTGTTGACTTAGCCACGCATGCTGCCCGTAACCATGCAACTCGCCATGCTTTGTTGTCGACCCCGTTCCTCCCTGCGGAGCACCGTGGGTGCGCTTCAGTCGTCACAGGGCCTCCGCCTCGCCTTGCGGGCGCCTGATTCCGCTCGCGACGGCATCATACTTCAACACCCTCTTTGCCGAGCCGCTATTGCAGATAGCCGAATTCCTTGAGCTTATCGTTGCGCGCGCTCCAGTTGGCCTCGACCCGCACGTGCACTTCCAAAAAGACCTTGCGCCCGATGAGCGCTTCCATCCGCGCTCGAGCCGCGCTGGCCAGCGCTTTCATGCGTACGCCTTCCTTGCCGATGAGAATCGCGCGCTGCGCCGACTTCTCGACGTGCACCAGCACCTGGATGTGCGCGAGGTCCGGCAGCTCTTCGTAGACCTCAGTCTCGCACGCGACACCGTACGGCACTTCGTCGCGGATTTGCTGAAACACTTGCTCGCGTACCAGTTCGGCGCACAGCCAGCGCAGGCTGCGGTCCGTCAGGTCGTCCACCGGGAACTGCGGCGGACTCTCTGGCAGGTACGGAGCGATTGCGCGCAGCAGTTCGCGCAGGCCGTCGGCCGTCCAGGCGCTGACCGGCACGATGGCGCCCACTTGCGGCGCCGTCGCCAGCGCCGCCATCACCGGCAGCAGGTGGCGCGGCCGCACGATGTCGGTCTTGTTCAGCGCGATCATCCACTTTTGGTTGCTGTGCAGGATCTGCCGCATCACTGCGCGGTCGCCCGGGTGAATCTGCGGATCGAACACCAGCTTGGCCGCCGGCGTCGCGGTCGGCGCTTGCTCGGCCGACACTGCGGCATCGTCCTCGTCCATGCCAGCGGCTTCCCGAACTTCGCCGGCGTGCTGCTGCTGCCACCGCACGGCCTTTTGCGCGTCGACGATGAGCACCACCACGTCCGCGGCTTCCAGCGCCTCGACGGCCTGGCCGATCATCGCCCGGTTCAGCGGCGAGCGCGCTTTGTGAATGCCCGGCGTGTCCAGCAGCGCGATCTGCGCAGTCGGCGTAGTCAGAATGCCGCGCAGCGTGTCGCGGGTCGTCTGTGGCCGCTGGCTGACGATCGCGATCTTCTCGCCGAGCAGGCGGTTCAGCAGGGTCGACTTGCCAGCGTTGGGCTGACCGACCAGCGTCACGGCACCGCAGCGGTAGCCGGGCACCTGTGCCAGGTTGATGGCTTCGCCATCCAACTGCGCCCACGACTGCACGCCATAGTCCGGCTCTTGCGGCGGCAGTGGTCGCTCGACGCGCGGCGGCGGTGCCTGCGGGGCAGGGGCTGGGGCGCTCTGGCGCTGACCCGCGCGAGCATCGCGGCCGCCATGGCGGCGATCGGGGTGGCGGGTACCGTAAGGGCGAGGCATCAAAGTCCTGGAAATCCGCGCCTGACTTCGCAGGGGCGGTCACATGGCAGGTGTGGCGCAGCGAGCCTGTCGGCCTGCCGGAGCGACGTTAGCGTACCGGCACGGCCTTGAGGCGATCAGTGTCCTTGCCGGTTGGCGGGAGCTTGGGACGGCGGCGCAGCGCGGCGACGAAAAAGCCGTCGGGCCCAAACGCGGGCAGCGGGTGGGTCGCGAGCCAGGCGCCGTTGGCAGGGCCAAACCGCGACTCGCTGACGAGGTCAAACTCTTCGCGGCTGGCCAGGAACGCGGAGATGACGTCTTCGTTTTCGCGCCGCAACAGCGAACAAGTCGCGTACACCAGTCTGCCGCCGCGCTTGACGTGGTGACTGGCCCTGACGAGGATCTGAAGCTGCTGCTCTGGAAATCGGTCGAGCCAGTCGGCGTCGAGGTGCCAGCGCAACTCCGGATTGCGCCGCAATGCGCCACTGGACGAACACGGCGCGTCGACCAGGACTGCATCGCCAATATCGCCAAAATCGGTTAGCGGTCGCGCGGATTTCTCGATAGTGCGCGCATCGACTTTGACCCCGGCGCGTTCACAGCGGCGCTTGCACTCCGCCAGCCGGTCCGCGTGCGGATCGAGCGCTATCAGCCGGCCTTCGCCGCGCATCGCCGCGGCCAGCGCCAACGTCTTGCCGCCCGCGCCG
>SXRM01000225.1 GCA_005792545.1 Pseudomonadota bacterium
AATGAACACCCGGCTTCAGGTCGAGCACCCAGCGACAGAACTGGTCGTCGGCGCGGATCTGGTCGTGGCTCAACTCCGTGTGGCACGCGGCGAACGACTGATCGACATCTGGCCGGGCGGCCTGCAGCAGCGCGGCCACGCCATTGAAGTGCGCATCTATGCAGAGGATCCGAGCGCCGGCTACATCCCGCAAGTGGGACGGCTGCTGCGCGCGGACTGGCCGGATGCGCCGTTCGTGCGCACCGACGCCGGGTTTTGCGCCGGCGACGACGTGTCGATGCACTACGATCCCATGCTCGCCAAGGTTATCGCCTGGGGCCGCGATCGCACGGAAGCGACTGCCCGACTGCAAGCTGCTTTGGCCGAAACCGTCATCCACGGCGTTGGCACCAACCTCGGCTTGCTGCGGACGCTGCTGGCGGAGCAGGCGTTCGTGCACAATGACCCTAGCCACAGCGCCGCCCACACCACCTGGCTCGACGCAGCTTGGGGCGATGCCGCACCGGGCGCGCCGGACGAGGCCGATGGGACTGCGCTGAGCGCGCTTGCCCTGGCGGGTTCTGGCGGACCTTTGTTGCGATCCGCGGCAGGTGCAGCGTCTGGCGGCGGGGCGGCGCGCGTGCCGGAGATCTGGGCGTCGCTGGGCGGCTTTCGGCTGGGCGGGGAGGGCGCGTGAAGCGGCTGTTTCGCTCGCCTGCGGGTCGGCACCTGGAGGCGTCAACGCACCCGGCCGGCGCCGGGCATCGAGTTGAGTTGCGACAGGCGGATGAAGCGACCCAAGCCGATGTGGTTGGCCGCTGGACCGCCCAGGGCGACTTGCTGGTCGAGTCGAACGGCATTATTCGGCGGGTCGCCGTGACGGTGGCTCCAGGCGCGACGTGGCTGAGTCACCGCGGCCACACCTGGCGCTGGACGCCGGTCGAGGCGGCGCGGTCGGGCAAGGCCGCGCACGACGAGGCGATCTTGCGGGCGCCGATGACCGGCCGCGTCGTGCTGGTGCACGTGCAGCCCGGCGAAGCGGTGGTGGCGGGCCAGCCGCTGGTGGTCGTTGAGGCCATGAAGATGGAGCACGCACTGCGCGCGCCGCGCGACTGCACGGTCGCTCAGGTCTGGTGCGTGGTGGGTCAGTTGGTCGACACAGGCCAGGATCTGGTCGAACTGTCCGCGTAGGGAGAACGGCGTGAACGGCGAGCGCGTCGAAATTGTCGAGGTCGGCCCGCGCGACGGCTTGCAGAACGAGCGCGTGCGCATCCCGACCGCGACCAAAGTACGGTTCGTGCAGGCCCTGGCGGACGCCGGCCTGCGGCGCATCGAGGTGTCGAGCTTCGTGCATCCCAAGGCGATTCCGCAACTAGCGGACGCCGAGCAGGTTTTTGCGGCGCTGCCCGCTCTGCCCGGTTGTCGCCTCAGCGCTCTGGTGCCCAACGATCGCGGGTTGGAGCGAGCGCTGGCGGCTCAGGTGCGCGAGATTGCCGTCTTCACTGCCGCCACGGATACCTTCGTTCGGCACAATATCCACACTTCGCTCAGGGAGTCGCTCACCCACTTCGCGCCGATTGTGGGGCAGGCCAAGGGCCACGGCATGGCCGTTCGTGGCTACGTGTCGACGGTATTTGGGTGCCCTTACGAAGGCAAGGTCACGCCGGCCCAGGGCATTGCGGTTGCGCAGGCGCTGTTCGATCTCGGCTGCGACGAGGTCTCTATCGGCGACACGATCGGCGTGGCGACGCCGGGCGACGTGGCGCGCTGGCTAAACGAAGCAAAAACCGCTGGATTGCCATTTGGCAAGATTGCGTTGCACTTTCACGACACCCGCGGCACCGCGCTGGCCAACGTGCTGATCGGCGCACAGATGGGTATCCGCACGTTCGACTCGTCGGCTGGTGGGCTGGGCGGCTGCCCGTACGCGCCGGGCGCAAGCGGCAATCTGGCCACCGAGGATCTGGTTTTCGCGTTGCACGGCTTGGGCTATGATACCGGCGTTGCGCTCGACAAACTGGTTGAGGCCTCCAGCATCATCGCCACGCAGATCGACCACCTGCTGCCGTCGCGGTACTACCAGGCCGCGCGCGTCACGCCCTGCTTGCCGGCATAATCAAGTCGTCGGCACCGCGCCGTTGGCTTTGCCGCGCATCAACACCCAATAGACTGCGGCGGCCAGCAGTGTGCCGGTGAACCAGGCGTACGTGTACAGGCCAACGAGCGACTCTGGTGGACTGGCCCACACGTGAATCCCCTTGAGAAATCCCGGCAGGTTGGGCAGCAGGCCCACCACCAGTGCAACGATCGCGGCGACGTTCAAGCCTCCATAGCGACCGTTGGTACGATAAAGGTCTGGCACGTCGAGTTCAGTCTTGCGAATCAAGAAGTAGTCGGCCACCAGAATGCCGGCCACCGGCCCAAGCAGCGCTGACACGCCGCCAAGCCACCCGCCCAGGTAAGTCGCGGGGTCCTGCATCAGCTTCCAGGGCATGCACAAAATGCCGAGGATGCCAGTGATGAGCCCGCCGGTCTCAAAGCTGATCTTTTGCGGCGCCAGGTTGGCAAAGTCGTTGGCCGGGCTGACGACGTTGGCGGCGATGTTGACGCTGAGCGTGGCAATGACGATGCCGAACACGGCGATGACCGCCACGACCGCCCGCACCACGCTGTCCGCGATGAGCGGCGCTGTCAGGCCCTTGGGCGCATCTGGCGAGGTCAACTGCCCCAGCAAATACTCGGGATTCCACAGGTCGTTGATGTCCGCTTCGGGCAGCACTGCTTTGGACGCCGAGGTGATGACGAGCGCCATCGCCGAAAACGCGATCATTGTCGTCGGCAGCCCGAGCGTCTGGCCCAGCATCTGCTCCTTCTGACCCCGGCCGTACCGCGTAAAGTCCGGAATGTTCAGCGACAGCGTTGCCCAAAAGCCGACCATGGCGGTAAGCGCCGGCACGAACGCGGGCCAGAACTCAGATAAGTCTTTGTACTTCGATGGCTTGTCGAGTAGCGGCCCGGTTCCGCCGGCGCGGTCCACCACCCACCACAGCAGCGCCCCGGCGAGCACCAGCACGATGGGCGCGGCCCAGTTCTCGAAGATGCGCACCGCGTTCATGCCGCGGTAGATGATGTAGATGTTCATGGCCCAGAACACCATGAACGTGATAGCGCTCGACAGGCTGAGGCCGGCGAGGCTCAAGTCGCCACCCAACGTCTTGAACTCAGGCCAGAAAGTGGCGACAAAGGTTTTGATCGCCTCGCCGCCGATGTAGGTGTTGATGCCGAACCAGCCGCACGCGACCAGTGCGCGAATGATGGCGGGGATGTTGGCTCCGGTGGTGCCAAAGCTTGCGCGCGCCAGCACCGGAAACGGAATGCCGAACTTGGTGCCCGGGTGCGCATTGAGCAGAATCGGCACCAGCACGATGAGGTTGCCAAGGCCAATGGTCAACAGCGCCTGCCACCAGTTCATGCCGCTGGCGATGAGGCCGCCCGCGAGCGTGTAGGTCGGGATGCAGTGCGCCATGGAGATCCACAGCGCCGCGTAGTTGTAGGTCGTCCACACCCGCCGCGCAGCCGGCACCGGCGCCAGATCGGGGTTGAACAGCGGCGACGTCGCAATGTCAGCAGGCAACGTGGCCAGCGCCTCGCGCGCGAGTTGCGGATCGTGCATCGTCCCATCCTTGCCTTCGGCGCCTGCCGGAACGCGACAACCGTAACCGGCTTGGTTGGCGACGGCAAGAATGCAGTCGGCGTTGGACCAAGCGCCGCCGACTCGCGTGCTTGCGCGGTGCGCGGTGTCTGCGCCAAGCTACGGTGCTGGCCACTTGCCGTAGCAGAATCACCGTGAGTTCGACCCTGTTTGATCAATTCGTACGCTTGCAAGAGGTCGGTGAGCAACTGGCCGGCCAGCTTGCGCAGTGGGCTGAGCCCGAAGCCCGCCAGTCGCTGCTCGACCGCGTGACCGCTGAACTCGGTGAAGCTGCCCAGGAGGTCGCGTCGCTGCTGCTGTCGGGTGCGTGGCGCGCGCCGCCCGAAGAGGTCGAGCGGCGCTTTCGACTGCTGCTCGCCTCCAAGAACCTGTCGGAATACGGCGTCGATCCGTTCGGCTTTGCCCCCGACAGCATGCGCGGCTTCATCCCGTTTCTGGAATTCCTGCACCGCGTCTGGTTCCGTACCGAGGTACACGACGTCGCGCGCGTGCCGGACGGCAGATGTCTGGTTATTTCTAATCATTCTGGACAGTTACCGTTTGACGGTGCCGTTATCGGCGCTTCGCTGCTGATGGACCGCGATCCACCGCGCATCGTGCGATCGATGGTCGAGAAGTTCGCGACTTCGCTGCCGTTCTTCGGAACCTTCTGCAACCGCGCCGGTCAGGTCACGGGCCTTCCGGACAACTGCCGGCGGCTGCTGGAGGCCGACGAGGCCGTGCTGGTATTTCCCGAGGGCGCGCGCGGCATCAGCAAGCCGTTTCGCGAGCGCTACCGCATGACCGCATTTGGCCACGGCTTCATGCGCCTGGCGCTGGAGACCCGCTCGCCGGTGGTGCCTGTCGCTGTCATCGGCGCGGAGGAGCAGACCATCAACCTGTACGACGCCAAGGGACTGGCCAAGCTGCTGGGTGCCCCTTCGCTACCGGTCACGCCGCTCATGCCGCTCATCGGGCCGCTGGCGATGCTGCCGGCGCCGGTCAAGTACCGGGTGTACTACGGCGAGCCGATGTGGTTCGAAGGCGACCCGAACGACGACGACGCGGTCATCGCCGTCAAAGTTGCCGAGGTCAAGCGCACGATCGCGGCGATGATCGAGCGCGGACTGCAAGAACGCAAAGGCTTTTTCATCTAGGTCTCAATGGCGCGTCGCAAACACGTTTCGGTCATTACTGGTATTTCGGGTCGCCTGGGTCAATTGCTTGCGCGTCGGCTGCATCGGCTCGAGGGCGAGACGGTGTTGGGCATCGATCGGCGGGCATTTTTGCGCAAGCCCGCAGACGTCGAGCACTTTCGCATCGACATTCGCCGCAAGGCCGCGGAGGACGTGTTCCGCACCCGCCGCGTCGACGTCATTTATCACCTGGGGGTGATGCACGACCCGCGCAAGGACACCAGCGAACACCACAGCTGGAACATTCTGGGAACCAAACAGATTCTGGAGTTCGCCAAGCGCTACGACGTGCCCAAAGTCGTCATGCTGTCGACCGGTGACGTGTATGGCCCGCAGAGCGACAACCCGGCCTTCATCGCCGAGGACGCGCCACTGCTTGGTGCGCAGCGGTTCGCCGGCATGCGCGATCTGATCGCCGTGGACATGTTTGCCCAGTCATACTTCTGGAAAAACCCGGAGATCGAGACGGTGGTGCTGCGCCCCGTCCACATCCTTGGCGCTGTGCGCAACGCGGTGTCGAATTACCTGCGGCTGCCGCGGGTTCCGGTGCTGCTTGGCTTTGACCCGATGGTCCAGGTGCTGCACGAAGAGGATGCGGTGTCCGCGCTCATCGCCGCCGCTCGGCCGGGCGTGCGAGGCGTTTTCAACGTCGTCGGCCCTGATGCGCTGCCCCTGCGTAAGCTGGTGCAGATCGCCGAGCGACCGACCATCGAAGTGCCGCACGTGGTGCTGCCGGGCGTGGCGCGGCGGCTGTTCCAGTTCCGGATTGCGGATTTTCCCGCCGCCGAGCTGGACTACATCCGCTACACGGCGACACTGGACGGCACTCGCTTGCGCGACTTGACCCGCTGGCGACACGCGTTTTCTGTGCACGAGGCGGTTGCTGCCGCGCAAGGTCGCGGCGTGTACGACGGCAGTCAGAAGCCGGTCGCAGGCTAATCAACAGGGATCAGCCCGCGCAAGTTCGCCTTGTCAATGGCCGACGTAGGTACCGCTGCGCTCGATCTCCGTGCGCTCCCACTTCGCCAGGATTTCCATCACCTTGGCTTCGAGCTTTGCCGGGTCGATGCGCTTTTCCTGCCGCGCGTCACCTTCGCTTTTGGTCGGAATCGTCGAAGGCGGCGCGCCCTCTGCGACCGGCGCAGACCCGCCCTCTTTGGTCCGGAACACACGCTGCTCCGCTTCGCGTGCGATCTTCTCGTGCTCTTCTTCTTGCGCTGCGTCTTCGTTGCCGGACTTGCGCTGATTGAGCAGCGGTCCGCCCGAAAAGCTGCTCGGAATGCCGCCACCTGCCATCGGCGCCACACCGCCCGGCATCGACGTTGGCGGTGCGATGTGCGCCAGTTCGTGGGCAAGCACGGCCAAACCACTCTGCGAGTGCGGATCGAACTCACCGCGGCCGAAGAACACATCGGCATCGCCCAGCGCAAACGCGCGCGCAGTCAGCGCATCGGCTGCGGATTGCGCCTTGGTGCCGCGGTGGATGCGCACATCCGCGAGGCTCTCGCGCCGAAAGCCCATGTTGGAGAGGCGGTCGATGAGCCCACGATCGAGCTTGGTCGGCGCGGCGTCGGCGAGCCACCGGGCGCCGATACCCGCATAACGCTGAGCCAGTGTCTGGCCCATCGACGCCGACTGCATTCCGGCCAACTGGGCAGCCAGGGCCCCCGGGTCCGCACCGCGCTCTGCCGCTACGTCTGACGCTTGCGCCTGGAGTTGCAGCAGTTCATCGTCGCGATTGGCAGCCATCTCGTCCTCGCATTGGCCCGCGGAGCGCAAGCCGCAGCCAGCCTACCGTAGCAGCGCAACCGTGCGACGCAAAGCCCGTAGTGGGGCGACCGCTGCCGTGTGGGGTCTGGTGACCACAGGCGTGGCGCCAGACTACAAGGACATCGCCTCGATGCGAAACGCGCCGCCCGCATTCAGGTCGCGCCGAAACGTAATCGGCGGAGCCATACGCCGGCCATGCCGGACCAGCATGTGCGCTTTGACCTGCTCCGTGCGCTGCTCGATGCGATCGGGAATCAGGCGCTCGAAGTCAAACGACCCTGGCGCGACCGGATCGGCGAGATAGTCGCGGACGCGTCCCACGAACGGCGCCCACTTGTACCGGCGAAGCTCGATGTTGAGCAGGGGCGAGCCCTGACGATCGGTGTGCACCAGGGCCTTGAAGGCCTCGAACTGAGCGTCAGCGGCCTCACCTTCGAGCCCCACGGTCTGCAGGCCAAGCGCAAACAGGGCCTGAGTCAGCCGGCGCAGTTCGGCAACCGCGTCGGGCAACGCTGCCTGCGAGACTGCGGGCACCACGATGGCAGCCGCGACCACGGGCGCCACGGCGGGAGCCGATGCGCTGGCCTGGCCGCTCTCGAGCGCCGCGACGCGGGCCGTCAACGCTGCGACTTGTTCTGCCAGCTGCTGCAGGCTGAGCGTGGACGTCGCCTCCGCGGCGACGGCTTCGGGTTGGGTGTCGGACATGTACACCGCGCGTGCACCCTAGATCGGGCGTGCCCACAGGCTACTACGGCGATGGCGATTTGGCACGCGCTGGCGCAACACTCAGTTGGCCGTCGGTTTGGGCCGCTTGCCGAGGCACATGACGTAGTCGGCCGCCCGCAGCAGCTGGTAGTCCGGCTGGATTTGCGGCTTTGGATCGCGCTTGGCAACGGCATCGGCCTTGCCCGTCTGCGTGACGCACTGGTTCAGCTCCGCAAGACTTCCTTGCCACGGCGACGGGCTGCGTCCTTGCAGCGGCACCAGGTGGTTGTTCAGGTTCTCTTCACGGAACCCAACCGGCATCTTGCCGTCCACGAGCGGCGCAACCTCAACGTCAGGCTGCACGCCGATGACCTGCAGTGTGTAGCCGCTCGGCGCGTAATAGCGGGCCACAGTGAGCTTGATGTAGTAGTCGTAGTGCAGCGCAGGCTCATACAAGGTCTGAACGCTCGCCTTGCCAAAGGTGCGCGCACCCACCACCAGCGCCCGCCCGTTGTCCTGTAGCGCGGATGCCACAATCTCGGACGCCGAAGCCGAACCGTCGTTGACCAGCAAGACCAGCGGAAATGTGTAGTCGGTCGGCCGGCTCGAAGCCTCGTGCACTTCTTCGTCGCGACCGCGGCTGCGCACACTGACAATGCGGCCCGACGGCATGAAAGCGTCGCCAATCTCGATAGCTTTGTTCAGCAAACCTCCGGAGTTACCGCGCAGGTCTAAAACCAGGCCCTTGAGTTTGCCGTCGGGCGCCTGAGCTGCGAGCTTGTCGATCATGGCCCGCAGGTCCTTGGTGCTGTTAGGAATAAACCCGGTCATCTTGACATGCGCGACCCCAGGTGTGTCGGGCAAGAGCTTGCCATCCACGTTCTTGATCTCGATGTTCTCGCGGGTGATGACGTAGTCCTTGGGTTCCGGGTCGCTCTCGCGGGTGATAGTGAGCTTGACCTGGGTGCTGCGCGGTCCGCGGATCATCTTGACGACTTTGTTCAGCACCATGCCGCCGACGTCGACACCGTCCACCTTTTGGATGACATCGCCGGCACGGATGCCGGCCCGCCAAGCAGGGCGACCTTCCATGGGGTTCTCGACGATGGTCTGGTCGTCGCGCTGGGTGAGCACGGCGCCGATCCCCTCAAAGCTCGAATCCTGGGTCTTGTCGGTCGAGTCGTCCCAGGCCTTGCGCGGGATGATTGCCGAGTGCGGGTCGAGCGCGTACAGAAAGCCGCTCGCTGCGGCCTGCCAGGCCCGGTTGGTATCGGGCAGCGGCCGCGGCTTTTCGGGTTCCTTGGCGGCATCCTTCGTTGGCGCGGTCTTGGCAGCCTCCGCTGCGGCAGGATTGGCCGCAGCCGCTGGCGCGCCGTCCGCTTGCGGGATCGCCCCGGGCTTGGTCGCCTCCGCAACGCGCACCGGAGCCGCCTTGCCCGCCGCCTTGGCCGCGCGTGCTTCGGCGTGGATCTGCTTGATGCGCGTGCCGACATAGGCCATGGTGCACTCAAACTGCGGCCGGTCAAAGGCAATCGCCTGCCAGGTATCGTGGTAGAGCCGGGTGCGCGCCTTTGAGCGGTCGCGCAACGCCTTGACCTCGTCATCGCTCAGGCGACCCTTCTTGCGCACGGGTCGCTTGGCCTTGAGGTAGTCATCGGTCGGCAACTTATGCAGCACTACCCCGGCCATGCCCTGCCCTTTACAAACGAACGGCTCGGTCTTGCCGTCCAGACGCCCTTCCTCGTCAGCCGTGCCTGCGCGCGCCTTGTGAAAGGCCTCTGGCAGCAGTTCTTCGCCGGGCTCCAGACTCAGCAGCGCAAAGTTCGCCGCCTCGATCCAAGCCATGTGCTTATCCGGCTTGGGGTCGATGTAGCGCACGTCGACGTAGTCGAGCACCTCGTCAAAGTTGGTCACGTCAAAGGTCACCCCCTTCCAGTAGTCGCGGTCATCGGCGCCCTCATCGGCTTGGGCCACGTTGTCGCCGTCTTCACCCTCGTCGCCGTCAGAAGCGGCGCGCGGAGCAACGGGCCGAGCGCGCGGGGGCGGCACAGCGGCAACTCGATCTGGCGCGGAGTCTGCGACGGGCTCGCTGGTCGCTGCAGCTGCGGCTTTGGCTGGTTGAGCGGGTGCACTAGCCGCAGGCGTTTCCTGCCGCTTGCAAGCAGCGCAAGCGATCAAAGCAGCGGCTACGTACGCGACCTGCAACCCGCGATTCGCGCCTGCAAAAGTCAGCCATGCATTGTTACGATGCAAAATCACTGTGTTTCTCCTACCGTCGGTCGGGGCGCCGAGGGCGCCGTTGCAAGCGTGCCAGCCGCCAACCGAGCACGCAAGCGCAGGGTTTCTGGCTCCGCGAACACCTGGCGCAGCCGCTGTGCATCGGGCCGGTTGCGCGAAAGGCCGCGCCGCAGCTGGCGAACCCGCTCGATCGCATCCAGGGCGCGCATCTGTGCCGACGCGCCGCGGCGACCCGCCAGGACATCCGCAGCAGCGGCGCGCGCCTGACGCCAGACGTCACGGCGACGGCACACCAAAAACAAGTCCACGCCCGCCTCCAGCCCCTGCACCACGCAGGCGCCGGGGTCCAACACCTTGGCGATGCCCTGCATTTCCAGGTCGTCGCTGACCACGACGCCCCGGTACCCGCAGTGGACGCGCAGCAACGGTCCCAGGATCTCCGGCGCCAGTGTCGCCGGCACGCGCGGGTCGATCGCAGGAAACAGCACGTGCGCGGTCATGACCAGGCGGAGGTCTTCGGCGAGCCGCAAGAACGGCATCAACTCGACCGCCTTTAGCCGGTCGAGATCGTGACGCAACACTGGCAGGTCGAGGTGACTGTCGGTGTCGGTATCGCCGTGGCCAGGAAAGTGCTTGCCGCAACCCGCGACGCCCTCCTGCTGCATCGACCGCAGCACGATACCGGCGAGGCGCGCCACCTGCTCGGGTTCGCGCGCAAAGGCGCGGTCGCCGATGATTGGGTTGGCCGGATTGGTGTCGACGTCGAGCACTGGCGCGTAGTCGACGTTGAAACCAGCAGCAGCCAGTTCTCGGCCGAGCTGCCGACCGACTGCGGCCAACAGTTCGGAATCGTTGGTGTCGCCTAAGAGGCGCATCGGCGGAAACAACGTGAACGGCGCACGCAATCGCGCGACGGCTCCGCCCTCTTGGTCAACGCTGCACACCGGCGGCAACCCACCCGGCTGTGCATCCGCAAGGGCATGAATCTGAGCCGTGTGGGTGCACACGTGGTCAATGTCTACGATGCCAGCCGCGTCGTAGCGCAAGTTGCGGCGAAACAAGATGACGCCGGCAAGCCCCTGCCGCAGATCTTGCGCGTAGTCGTCGGGAACGCTTTCGCCCTCGTAGCCGACCACGAACAGCTCGAGCGCGAGCAGGTCAGCTTCGCTGGCCAAAAGCGCCACGCCCGTGCGGGCCTTGTTCAGAGGATCCATGCGTTGCGCTCCAATGGGCGTTGCCGCCGCCTGGGATTGTGTCCGCGATTGGGCTGCTTTGCGAAAAAAGGCCGGCAGCCGCCGTGCGTCAACGGGGCGATCCGACGCGCGGGTCCAGCAGATCGCGCAGCCCATCGCCAATCAGGTTGACTGCAGAGACAAGCACAAGCAGTGCGCCACCCGCGGCAGCCAGCACCCAAGGCGCTTGCAGCACGACTGCGGCACCCTGCTCGAGCATCGCGCCCCACGACGCGAGGCCCTGTGGACCGAGTCCCAAAAAGCTGAGACTGGCTTCGGCAAGGACGCCGGTGGCGACCGCCAATGTGCCCTGGACCAGCATCGGCCCTGCCAATTCGGGCAGCACGTGCACAGTCAGCACGCGCCAGTGCGAGGCACCCAAACAGCGGGCAGCAACGACGAAGTCGCGGCGGCGAGCCGAATCAGCAAGCGCGCGCGCCAGCCTTGCGTGACCCGCCCAGCCGGTTGCCGCCAGCGCCACGATCAGGGTGCCCAGGCCCGGCCTATCGGCGACAAAGCCGATGAGCAGAGCTAGCAGCAAGCCCGGAAAACACAACAGCGTGTCGCACGCCCACCGCACTACCGCGTCGACGCGGCCGCCAAAGTACCCAGCAGCCATGCCAATGGCGGTGCCCAACGACACCGACAAGCCGGCGTAACCTAGGCCAACCAGCAACGCCAACTGGGCCCCGGCCGCGACCTTGGCCGCAACGTCGACCCCTTCGTCGTCGGTGCCCAGCCAGTGAGCAGTACTCGGCGCCACCAGCACATCCGCAGTCGCGCGATCAACAGACCACGGGACCAGCCAAGGGCCGACAACACCGACGGCCGCAATCGCGGCCAGTCCGGCAAGACCCCACCGCAATTCGGCGCTGCGGCAGGCGAAAGAGGCTTTCATGGGTCTGCCGCCGGTCGCCGCAGCCGCGGGTCAAGCCAGGCGGCCATGGCGCCACTGGTATGCATGGCCAGCACATAAAGCGCGCCGATGGTCAGCACGCAACCTTGCACGACGGCGTGGTCGCGCGCGGCGATGCCATCGAGCAGCAGCGTGCCCAACCCTTTGCGGCCAAATATTTTTTCGGTAACCAAGGCCCCGCCCAGCAGAGCGGCCAACTGAAGGCCAAGCAGCGTAACGACTGGCAGCAGCGCATTGGGCACGGCATGGCGCCAGAGCACCCGGCGCTCATCGGCGCCTCGAGCCCGCCACGCGTTGGCCATGTCGCTGCCCAAAGCCTCGACCAACGACGACCGCAGCAGCCGCGCCAACCGCCCAGACAAGGCAAAGCCGATGACCAGCGCCGGCAAGGCCAGCGCTGCCAGCGGATGCGCGTCGTGCGCGGGCGTTGGTGCCCAACGCAACACCACGGCAAACACAAAAATTGCCAGCGGCCCAGACACGAACGCTGGCAGCGAGACGCCCAGCAGCGACCAGATCCGCGCCAAATGGTCGGGCCAGCGGCCGCGCCAGCAAGCGCCGATAATGCCGAGCGGCAACGCGAAAGCAATGGCCGCCGCCAGCGAGGCCAGGGCCAGCGCCAGGGTCGACGGCAACCGGTCGATGATGAGTCCAGAGACAGGCACGGGTTGCCCTGCGACCGCGCGCGACGTGCCGAGCGTGCCGTCGCCGATCTCGCCGAGCATGGCGCCGAATTGCTGCCACAGGGGGCCGTCCAAGTGCAATTGATGGCGCAGCGACGATCGCTCCGCTTCCGTCGCCGTCTCGCCCAGCAAGTGGTCGATCGGGTCACCGGGTGCGGCGCGCACACCGAGAAAGACCAGGGTGACAATGCCAAGCAGCAGGCCTGCGGTGCGCAAGGCTTGCGCTAGGAACTGACCGATCGCTGCGACCATCGCGGGCCGTTCGCTGCGGCTAAGTGGCTATTGGCACTTGTTGAGTAGGCTCTGCATGGCGGCGTCGTCAAAGCCTGCGTCCACCGCTGCCTGTGCCGCCTTGAGGCAATTGCCCTTGTCGCCCTTGCCCCAATAAGCTTTGGCAAGCACCGTGTTGGCCTTCTTGTAGCCGCTCTTGATCGCCTGCCGACCCAGCGACACGGCTTTGTCCCACTCGGAGGAACCCAGAGCCTCGCGGGCTTCGTCGTACAGTTCCTTTCCCGACTTGGCGCCGGTCGGTTCCGGCGCTTTGACTTCTTCTTTGGGCGGCTTGGCTTCTTTGGGTTCAGGCGCTTTGACCTCCTTAGGCTGCGTCGGGGCGGACGACGGGCTGCCGGATTTCCTGCGGATCTTGGCCTTGGCGGCATCCACCAGGGACGCTGCCGCATCGCGCATCGGCGATCCGCTCGGCGCCCCGGCAAGCACCTCAGCGGCCAGATCGAGCGTCTTGGTCGGATCCTTGTCCAATTCGGCTTCTGCCTTCTGCAGCTTGCGCTTCTGCGTGACCAGTTGTTGCAATTCCGCGTGCTTGGCCGCGATAGTGGCACTGCCGGGGTTTGAGATCTTGGCGGCCTCCAGAATCGCAGCGGCTTCTTCGTACTTGCCTTCGTCGACCTTGGTCTGCACGGTCGCCATCAGCTGATCGCCAACCGCGACTTTGGGCGCCGGATCTTCAGCTTTGGGCTCAGCGGCTTTCGGCTCTGCGGCCTTGGCCTCGACCTTGTCCTCGGCAGCCTTTTCCGGGGCTTTCTCTTCGGCCGGAGTTGGCTTGTCGACATTGCCCGCACCTGCTTTGTCGTCGGCGACCACCGGCTTGGTGCCCTCGTCGCCCTTTTTGCCACTCAACACCACGGCGGCGATGACACCCAGGATTACGAGCAACACAACCCCACCGGCAAGCACGAGCGCGCCGCTGCCTTTTTTGCCGCCCGCGGCCGGCGCCACCGAACCGGAAGCGGCCTTCGCGCCGGCAGCCAGGAAGCGCAAGCTGACATGCCCAAGCTCGACGCGGTCGCCCGAGCGGACCTCTGACTTGCTATAGGGCTCGCCGTTAACCTTGATGCCGTTGGCACTGCCGAGATCGAGCACCTGCCAGGTGCCGTCGGTCAGACGCGTGAGCCGCGCGTGTTCCTTGCTAATCGATCGGTGGTCGATCACCAGATCGGCATTCTCGCGCACGCGGCCGATGACAACGGGCGTCTTGGTGATGCGCAGCTCGAGGCCACGCAGGTTTTCCGACTCAACCACCAACCGCGGCTGAGCCGCCTCGGCAATGGCCTGGCTGGGCGCCGCCGCCTCTTTGTTTAGCAGCGACGAGATGTCGGCGAGGTTTACGATCGCTGTCGCGCCATCCGGAGCCTTGCCCTTGCTGGCTTGAGGTGCCGCCGAGCGCGCGTCGCTTGCCGGACTGCCGGAGGGGTCCTTGAGCGCGTTGTCGCGGCGCGAGGCACCGCCGTCCTCGTTGATGAGCTCCAGCTTGTAGTCGCCGACCTCGATGACGTCGCCCGGCTGGACCTCGGTCCGCTCGCGCAAGAACAAGCTGTTGAAGCGGGTGCCGTAGGTTGCGGCGACGTTTTCGATCCACACCTGACTGTTCTTGGCGAGCACGCGCGCGTGTTGCCGCGACACGTTGCGGTCTGCCAGGCAGATCTGGTTGGCGTCGTCACGGCCGATGCTGTATTCGCCGTCTTTTAGCGGCACGTAGTGGGTGCGGCCCTCAAAGTCGTGAATCGCTAGCTTGAGCATGGGCGCCACGTTACTCCAGACCCGCGGTGACTTGCCGGCGATGCCGGCCCTGCCACGCTTGCGTTTGCCAAAGGGCTGACCGGTTGCGACCGGCCAGGCTGAACCCAGGCGTTTGGGCGACCGCGAGCCGGAACCCTCCAGCCTGGCGGACGCTACCGATTTCTGTCCCGACCGTCCTGCCGATCCGGCGTACGCAGCCAGTCTCTGCGCCACCAAGTGGGGCTCGAAGCCCCCACAACCGACTCGTTCGACGCGCGAACGACTGCCACGATCGATCCGGCTGTCGCCGCAGGTCCGCCGCCGCCGCACTAGGGCGCAGCCAACCAGCAGCACAAAAGCGGGCTCGCCGCTGCATTTTGCCGTCGGCGCCACGGGACAGCCACGCGACAGCGCCTCGATCCTAGCACGGGCAAGGGGGAGCGACAAGGACACGCGTTCGCGGTGCAAGCGCCGATGCAGAAAGGGAAAACAGTCATGCAGCGTCGGCCTTCTGGCTCGGTGTTGACATGTCAGCGGCCCCACGCTCACGCTGCCCGTCGATGGCAGACGCAGCGCCAACGACCCTGGCAGAAACCACGCAGGCCTGGAGCGCAACAATGGCGCCATCTGCGCCAGTGCGGGTCGGCTTGCTCATCAACCCGCATGCCCGAGTCACGCGCAAAGCGCCGCTGCGCCAACGGCTGACGACGCTGCTGAGCGCCCCGCACGCTTGGGTCGAAACGCCCGACTTGGGCTCGCTGCGGCGCGGGCTGAGTCGGCTGCTGGTCGAAAACGGCGCCAATGTGCTGGCGATTTGCGGTGGCGACGGCACAGTGCATCACGTGGTCAACGCGTTGCTGGGGTTGGCCGCCGAGATTCACGGCGACAGTCCAACGGTCTTGCCGCTTCCTCGCCTGTTGCTGCTCAATGGGGGAACGCTGAATATCGTCGGCCGTACCTGCGCGATCCACGGGCCGCCGGATGAGACGCTCGGACGCTTCTTGCGGTATTTCGGCGACGCACCGCTGTCGCGCGTGCCAGCGCGCAGACTCAGTCTGCTCGCGGTTCAGTGGCGCGTCGGCGACGCGTGGACGCCAGTTCGCCATGGTTTCGTGTTTGGCTCCGAGGTCGCCTACCACGCCATCGGGCTGTACGAGCGCTTTGGAGCTGGCTACGCCGGACTGTCGCGGTTTCTCGCGGAGTTGGGCCGCGGCGCTCTTTTCGGTAGCGCGTTGTGGCGGGCAGAACGCTGGAAAATGGGCCCGTTCGACGAAATGCTGTGCATCGATGGCCGGGAGTTTACGCCGTACACAGGCGTGGCCGCTTCGACGGTTGACCTGACTTTGGCAATCGGAGCGGCGCGCGCGATTCGCCGCGAGCTGTATCAGCCCGGCTTTTCGGTCCGCGTCGTCGAAGCCCTGCAACCAGCGGCACTGCTGCGGCTGGTGCCGGCGCTGATGTCCGATCGGCAAGTTCAAGGCCTGGTCGACCTGCCAACCGCGTTTCACATGGACCTGTGCGGGCCCTACACGCTGGACGGTGAACTGTTTCACCAGCCCGACGCGCCCGAACGTCGCGTGCCGCTGCGGGTTCAATTGGCGGAGGCGCGGCTGCAGGCGGTGCCCGGCGAATGGACCGCGGACGAGTGGTGAACGGGCTTCGTTGCCGCGATGGGCGCAAATCCAAACCCGAGCGCCCATTCTTTTTTAGGTTTGTAATTTCAAGCCATTGGCTAGCGGCCTTGGCGGCGCATCGACCGCCTGGCGGAAACTTTCATCCCAGGTATCCGACGCCCATGCACAACGCAGCC
>SXRM01000226.1 GCA_005792545.1 Pseudomonadota bacterium
CTTGACCCGACCCAGCAGACCCTGGACGCGCTAATGAACCTCGACCTGGCCGCCGGCGTGGCGGTTGAGATCAAGACCTGATCGAACCGACGACTCGACCCCGACGCCAGCTGGCGTCGCACCATGACCGCGAGGCAGCCATGCCCAAGATGAATGTTCTGAACACCCAGGCCCAAGTCGTCGGCGAAATCGAGCTGGCGGACGACGTTTTTGCCGCTGAGGTCAAGCCCTTCCTGCACTGGGAAGTGGTGCGCAACCAACTGGCCAATCGTCGGCAGGGCACGCACTCGACCAAGACGCGCACCACCGTGCACGGCACGACGCGCAAGACCTACAAGCAGAAGGGCTCGGGCAACGCCCGCCACGGCTCGCGCAAGTCGCCCGTGTTCGTGCATGGCGGCATTGCCCACGGGCCGCACCCGCGCGACTACAGCTACACCACGCCCAAAAAGGTGCGGCGCGCTGCGCTCAAGTCGGCGCTGTCGCTGCGCTTCGCCAACGGCGAACTGCTGGTGGTCGACGGCTTCGCGATGGCCACGCCCAAGACCAAGGAAGCAGCGGCGACCCTGGCCCGGCTCGGCGCCAGCAACGCGCTGGTCGTGACGCGCAACGAAGAGGGGCCATTGCACCTGTCGCTTCGCAACCTGGCGACCGCCAAGTACATCCGCGCCGAAGGCGTCAACGTGTACGACGTGCTCAAGTACGACCGGCTGGTGTTGAGCGTCGACGCCGCCAAGGCCCTGGAGGAGCGCCTGGGTTGATCCCAGCTGCGCCTGCCCACTACACCCAACGAGGAAGCCATGGCCCTGCACCTGACCCAAGTTCTAGAAAAGCCGCTGTCGAGCGAAAAGAACACCACCGTAACCAACGTCGACAACGCGTACGCTTTCCAGGTCCACCGCGATGCCAACAAGAAGCAGATTAAGGCGGCCGTCGAAGCGCTTTTCGGCGTCAAGGTGGTCGACGTGCGCACCATGCAGTTGCAAGGCAAGCAGCGCCGCGTAGGCAAGTTTGTCGGCAACCGCGCGCAGACCAAGAAGGCATTCGTCAAGTTGGCTGAGGGCCAGGCAATCGACTACTTCGTGGCCTAGCGCACGCAAGAACGGTAATCCGCCGCAGGCACCGCGCCGCGGCCCCTTCGGAACTCCGAGAGGCAGACCATGGGCATCAAGTCGTACCGACCCGTCTCCGCCGGCACCCGCCAGCTGCGGCTGGACGATTTCAGCGACGTCACGACCAGCGAAGCGCACGCGCCGCTGCTCGCACCGTTGCACGGCCCCAAGGGCCGCTGCAACAACGGCCGCATTACGGTGTGGCAGCGTGGCGGCGGTCACAAGCGCCACTATCGCATTATCGACTTCAAGCGCGACAAGGTCGCGGTGCCGGCCAAGGTCGCGACCATCGAGTTCGACCCCAACCGCTCGGCCCGCATTGCGCTACTGAACTACGCCGATGGCGAAAAGCGCTACATCCTCGCGCCCGTGGGCTTGAAGGTCGGTGACGCAGTCATCACCAGCAAGAATGCCGATATCAAGCCGGGCAACACCTTGCCGCTCGAAGCCATCCCGGTGGGCACCATGGTGCACAACGTCGAGCTTCAGCCGGGCAAGGGAGGCCAAGTTTGCCGTGCGGCCGGTACCGCTGCCCAGTTGATGGCCAAAGAGGGCAAGCATGCTCTGCTGCGCCTGCCTTCGGGCGAGTTGCGCAAGGTCACCAAGGACTGCAAGGCGACCATCGGTCAGACCGGCAATGTCGACCACGACAAGATCAGCCTGGGCAAGGCCGGTCGCTCGCGCTGGCTCGGCATCCGCCCATGCGTGCGCGGCGTGGCGATGAACCCGGTCGATCACCCACGGGGCGGCGGCGCAGGCCGTACCTCGGGCGGTCGCCACCCGACCTCACCGTGGGGTTGGAAGACCAAGGGTCCCAAGACGCGCAAGAACAAGCGCACGAACCACCTCATCGTCGCCCGCCGGCCCAAGGGCGTGCGCTAACCGCAGCGCGCCGCAACCGTCTCGAGGTCCACCATGCCCCGTTCCGTCAAGAAAAGCCCCTTCGTCGATGGCCACCTCAAGGCCAAGGTCGAAGACGCCAATCGCACCAACAACAAGCGGCCGATCAAGACCTGGTCGCGGCGCTCGACCATCTACCCCGACTTTGTGGGGCTGAACTTCATGGTCCACAACGGCAAGAAGTTCGTGCCGGTGTTCGTGACCGAGAACATGGTTGGCCACAAGATGGGCGAATTTGCCCCGACGCGTACCTTCTTTGGCCACAGCGCCGACAAGAAGGTCAAGAAGAAGTAGGCGGCGCCGCAAAACGGCAATCCGCGTGCCGCCTGCGGGCGGCCATTGGGAGACAGTCATGGACGACACCCAGCAGTACGACGGCCCGGAGATGGGCACTGAAGAAGCCACCATTGAGTCGACCGGACCGGGCGAGATGTCTGCGGTCAGGCTCAAAGGTTTGCACATCGCGCCGCGCAAAGTGCGCGTGGTCGCCGATCGCATTCGGGGCAAGGGCGTGGAAGAAGCATTGAACCTGCTTCAGTTCATCCCCAAAGTTGCAGCCGAGCCGCTGCGCAAGCTGCTTTGGAGCGCTGTCGCCAACGCTCGCTCCTTGCAGGGTGTCGATGTCGACGACCTGGTGGTGCAGACCATCTTCGTCGATCAGGGCGAGTCGATGAAGCGTTGGACGCCGCGTGCCCAGGGCCGGGCGACGCGCATCCTCAAGAAGACCAGCCACGTCACCCTGCAGCTGGGCCTCGCCCAGTAGTCAGCGGTAGACCGCCAACGAATTCGCAAGCGACCAAGAGAGGCAACCGTGGGACAGAAAAGCCATCCAAATGGACTGCGCCTGGGCGTCATCCGCAGCTGGAACAGCAAGTGGTTCGAAGAGAAGAACTACAAGGTGTGGCTGCACGAAGATCTGGCCATTCGCAAGACCATCAAAGAGAAGATGAACCACGCGGGCATCGCCAAGGTCGACGTTGAGCGCCGCGCCCGCCAGATTCGGGTGGGCGTGCACACGGCGCGGCCGGGCGTACTCATCGGACCCAAAGGTAAAGAGCACGAGAAGCTCAAGGCGCAGTTGCAGAAGCTGGCCAAGGGTGAAATCGTGCTCACGATCCACGAAGTTCGCCGCGCTGAGACCGACGCACAGTTGGTCGCCGAGAACATCGCTACCCAGCTGGAACGCCGCGTGGCCTTTCGTCGCGCCATGCGCAAAGCCATGCAGTCCGCGCAGAAATTCGGCATCAAGGGTATCCGCGTCGCCTGTTCTGGGCGGCTTGGTGGCGCTGAAATGGGCCGCTACGAGTGGTACCGCGAAGGCCGCGTGCCTTTGCACACCCTGCGCGCGGACATCCAGTACGGCGAGGCCCTCGCCAAGACGACTTACGGTATCATTGGCGTCAAGACCTGGATCTACCACGGTGACATTCTGGCCGAGCGCGGCCAACACCTGCAGCCCCGGGCTCAATAGCATTCCCACGCGGCCCCGCGGTTCGACCGCGGCAGCCCAGATTCGAGAGGTACAGCCATGCTGGCTCCCAAGCGCGTAAAGTGGCGCAAAGTCATGAAGGGCGACACCCGCGGGTTCGCCTATACCGGCAGCGAAGTGTCGTTCGGCAACTTCGGCCTGATGGCCCTGGAGTGCGGGTGGCTCACCAGCCGGCAGATCGAGGCCGCACGTATCTCGATGACCCGCAAGATGAAGCGTGACGCTCGGGTGTGGATCCGCATCTTTCCGCAGAAGCCGGTGACCAAGAAACCGCTCGAAACCCGCATGGGTAAGGGCAAAGGGCCACCGGATCACTGGGTTGCGGTGGTACGTCCTGGCACCATGATGTACGAAATCCAGTCCGACGAAGCCGCGATCGCCATGGGCGCGCTGGCGGACGCCGGCCACAAGCTGCCGATCAAGTGCAAGGTCGTCAGTCGGGGAGAAATCCTGTGAAAAGCAACGTCATTGCCGAGCTGACCCAGGCCGAGCTGCAGAAGCGCGAGTCCGAGCTGCGCGACGAGCTGTTTCGTCTGCGCTTTCAGCACCACACCAAACAACTATCGAGCCCGATCAAGCTGCGCACTACGCGGCGTGAACTGGCCCGCGTGGCGACCCGGCTGCGCGAAATCGAACTGGGCATCCAGGGTTAGCGCAGGCGATGCGCCAGCTGGCGCGCGCACGATCGAACGGAGCACCCGATGAGCGAGACCGCAGACAACCAGACCGAGGTCGCCCAGCAAGAGGGCGGCCACCTCGACCGCCACCGCCGGCGCATGACCGGCATCGTGGTGTCGACCAAGATGGAGAAGACGGCCGTCGTCTCCGTGACCCGCGTGTTCCTGCACGCCAAGTACCGCAAGTATGTGCGCCGTCGGGCGCGCTACATGGCCCATGACGAGGCCGGCGTGTGCGCGGTTGGCGACCAGGTGGTCATCGAAGAGTGCCGGCCGTTGTCCAAGCACAAGCGCTGGGTCTACAAGTCCACGCTGCGCAAGAAAGAGGACTAGTCCGCGCGCGGTGAGCACCCGTCCGCGGGGCTCGCCGAAACAGCACTGGGGCGCCAACCTTTGGGTCGACGCCACCCTGCCCCGCACGCTGTGGGGCACGCCGCCGCTGGTCGATCGGTTCGACCACCGGCAAGGAGACGGCCATGATTCAGCAAGAGAGTTACCTGACGGTCGCGGACAATTCGGGCGCCAAGCAGCTGCGCTGCATCAAGGTGCTCGGCGGCAGCAAGCGCAAGTACGCGTCGCTTGGCGACGTCATCGTCTGCTCGGTCCGCGAGGCGCTGCCCAAGTCCAAGGTCAAGAAGGGCGACGTGGTCAAGGCCGTCATCGTCCGCACGACCAAGGAAGTCGGCCGCGAGGACGGCAGCTACATCAAGTTCGACGGCAACGCCGCCGTGGTCATCAACAACCAGAAGGAGCCAGTCGGCACCCGCATCTTTGGACCCGTGGCCCGCGAATTGCGCGCCAAGAAGTTCACCAAGATCGTGTCGTTGGCGCCAGAGGTCCTGTAGCTGACCCTCTTGGTCGATTGCAGAGACGCACAGAAGCAACATTTCCGAGGCAGCAGATGCGCAAGATTCGCAAGGGTGACACGGTGGCGATCCTGGCCGGCAAGGACAAGGGCCAAAGCGGCAAAGTGCTGCGCATGGCCCGCGACGGTGAGGCCGTGATTGTCGAAGGCTGGAACAAGGTCAAGAAGCACGTCAAGGCGCGCCGCGAAGGCGAGCAAGGCGGCATCCAGGACCGTGAGGCGCCCATCCACATCAGCAACGTTGCCCTGGTCAGCCCGACCACCGGCAAACCGGTGCGGGTCGGCTTCCAGACCGTTGACACCGCAAGCGGCCCCAAGAAAGTCCGCGTCGTGCACAAGACAGGCGAGGTCCTGGACCCCGTCGGTTAATCAGGGAGTTCGCCCAGCGCATCAGTCGCCGCAAAAGGATTGCGGTGCAGGCTGGAGCGAAAGCAAGCTGCAAAAGGCAGGTAGTTCATGGCAGCCCGTCTACAAGACAAGTACAAGGCCGAGGTCATCGCCAAGCTGACCACCGAATTCGGGCTCAACAACCCGATGCAGGTGCCGCGTCTGCAAAAGATCGTCATCAACTTTGGCCTGGGTGAAGCGACCCAGAACCCCAAGGTCATCGATAAGGCAGTTGAACAGCTGACGCTGCTGTCGGGCCAAAAGCCGATCGTGACCCGGTCGCGCAAATCGATCGCCAATTTTAAGCTGCGCGAGAACCAGGCCATTGGCGCCAAAGTGACCTTGCGACGCGACCGCATGTGGGAGTTTCTCGATCGCCTGGTGACGATCGCGCTGCCACGGGTGCGCGACTTTCGTGGCGTCAGCCCCAAGGGCTTCGATGGCCGCGGCAACTTCACCATGGGACTCAAAGAGCAGATTATCTTCCCTGAGATCAACTACGACCAGGTCGACAAAGTGCGGGGCATGAACATCACGATGGTCACGACCGCGACCGACGACGCCCAAAGCAAGGCGCTGCTGGCCGCGCTCGGCATGCCCTTCCGCAAGTAAGGCGCGCCGAACCTTCACCGCATCAACCAGCGAGAGACAAACAAAATGGCCAAGACCAGCAAGATCATCGCCGCCACGCGCAAGCCCAAGTTCTCGGTGCGGCAGCACAGCCGCTGTGAGCGCTGCGGGCGCCCCAAGGCTTACATGCGCAAGTTTGCGCTGTGCCGTATCTGCTTTCGCCAGTTGGCGGTGCGCGGCGAATTGCCGGGCGTGACCAAGGCCTCTTGGTAAAGCAGTGCCCTGGCGGCGCGCGCGACGATCGGTTGGCTCCGGTCGCTGGCGAGCAGCTGTCCTGGTGTTTGACCCTGAAGACGACCTCGATTTCGACCCTGATTTCGACCCTGATTTCGACCTTGAAGGTGTGACATGCCCACCAGCGACCCCATTGCAGACTTCCTGACGCGCGTGCGCAATGCGATTCTCGCCCGCCACCAAAGCGTCGCCGTGCCAACCTCGAACACAGTCAAGGCCATTGCTGGTATCTTGCACGAGGAAGGCTACGTGGCTGAACTCGCGGAGGACGTCGGCGAACAGGCTCAGTCGAGCCTGGTGCTGACGCTGCGCTACTGCGCCGACAAGTCCAACGCGATCAGCGGCCTGCGCCGCGTGTCGCGGCCTGGTCAGCGCAAGTACGTGCAGGTGACGGAGATCCCCAAGGTCAAGAATGGCCTTGGCATTGCGATCTTGTCGACTTCCTCGGGCGTTATGACGGGATCCAAAGCCCGCAAGCTCAACGTTGGCGGCGAATTGCTGTGCACGGTGTGGTAGGCAGACTGCCCGCCAGCCCTTTGAAGCGCTTTGGCGCAACCACGGCCAGCCGACTTCGCCGCCCGCCCGCGGGCTGCAGAACCACAGGGGCCAGGAGCAGAGATGAGTAGCGAAAGCCAGACCAAGTTCGTGGTGTCGCGCGTGGGCAAAGCCCCCGTCGTGCTGCCACCCAAAGTCACCGTCACCGTGGTGGGCGAGTTGGTCACGGTTAAGGGCCCGTTGGGTTCGCTCGCGCGCACCTTCAAAGGTGTGACGTTTGAGCAGCAGTCCGGCCAGATCATTGTGCATCCGGTCGAGAACACGCGCACGGGCAAGGCGCTGCACGGTTTGGGCCGCAACTTGCTCCGCAACATGGTCCAGGGCGTGACTCTGGGGTACAAGAAGGAACTCGACATCCTGGGCGTCGGCTTCAAGGCCGAGCTCATCGGCCAGGCGCTCAAATTGTCGGTGGGCTACTCGCACCCGGTCAATTTCGTGTTGCCCAAAGGCGTTGAGTGCAAAATCGAGAAGCAGACTCATGTCGAGTTGACTTCGACCGACAAGGAGCTGCTGGGCCAGACCGCAGCGAACCTGCGTGATGTGCGCACGCCGGAGCCCTACAAGGGCAAGGGTATTCGCTACAGCGACGAGAAAGTGCGTCAGAAAGCCGGCAAGTCCGGCGGCAAAGGCGCCAAGAAGAAGTAGTTACGGCGGTTTTTCGGTTCCGGCCTGCCGGGGCCTGCGCATTTCGCGCGCGATCGTATCGATCCGGTGTGGGTTTCCGCCCCTGCGCCGCGGCAAGCCGAAGCGGCAGGCCGGTGCTCGAAGGTCAAGTACGCGGCTTGTGGGGCAACAGGCACCTACGGGTTGACGAAGGAAGGTTGTGATGTCCATCAAGCGCTACGCCGACGCACGCGAGCAACGCAAGGTTCGCATGCGGTTCGGCCTCAAAGGCACCGCAGAACGTCCACGCATGAGCGTGTTCCGCTCGGCTAAGCACATTTACGCCCAGGTCATCGACGATGACAGTGGCACGACGCTCGTTGCGGCAAGCTCAGTTGAGCCCACGTTGCGGACCCTCGAAGGCAGCAAGACCGCGGTCGCAGAAGCCGTGGGCCGCCTGTGCGCAGAGCGCGCCTTGGCCAAAGGCGTGACCAGGCTGGTCTTTGACCGCAACGGCTTCCACTACACTGGCCGCATCGCCGCCGTCTCCAAGGCCGCCCACGAACTGGGCTTGCTGACCAAGGAAGGCCACACGGGTTCGACCACCGCGGCGACCCAGGAGCAATAGACCATGTCCGAACCCACCAAAGAAAATCGCAACAACCGCGAGCCGCGTCAGCCGCGCCGCAATGATGCCCAGGCCGCCGATAAGGACGAGTTTGGCAGCGCAACGGTTGCCATCAACCGCACAGCCAAGGTCGTCAAGGGCGGTCGCCGGTTCAGCTTTTCCGCGTTGATCGTGGTCGGCGATGGCAAGGGCTCGGTCGGTGTCGGCATGGGCAAGGCCAGCGAAGTGCCCGAGGCCATTCGCAAGGGCACCGACCAGGCCAAGAAGCAGATGTTTCTGGTGCCACTGGTCAAGGGCTCAATCCCGCACGATGTGCTTGGCCACTATGGCGCCGGTCAGGTTCTGCTCAAGCCAGCTGGCAAGGGTACCGGCGTCATTGCCGGCGGCGCCGTTCGCGCCGTGCTCGAACAGGCCGGCGTCCGCGACGTGGTGACCAAGTGCATCGGCAGCAACAACCCGCACAACGTGGTTCGCGCCACGGTGGCGGCTCTGCGTCAGCTGCGGACCGTCGAAGAAGTGGCGCGCCGCCTCGGCAAAGCGACCGAGGACCTGCGCGGTTAGGCCGCGGTGCGCACTGCCGAGCCGCTCGGGCTCTTGTCGGTGCAGCTCTGGCAGCCTATAATTACGGCCCCGCGTCTCACCGTACCAGCGGCTGGGACATGAAAAGCGGGTAGGTTCCGGCACATACGGGACCGAATAGCGATCACGGTCGACCGGAGCCTCCGGGCTTCCAAAGGACCGGCGCCACAAGCGGCGGGCGCAATCTGGACTTGACCCGTCGCGGTTCTTGCCGAAGCAGTCGGCCAGCACCAGACCCTACGTCGCCGTTTACGCGGCAGCAGGCAGCGGACACCATGAAGGAACTCAGCAATCTCCAGGCGCCGCGCGGCGCGAACGTCCAGACCCGCCGTCTGGGTCGCGGTATCGTCTCGGGCCTCGGCAAGACCGCCGGCAAAGGCCACACGGGTCAGTTGTCCCGCAAGTCGCCCGACGTCGTCAAATCGTTTGAAGGCGGCCAGATGCCGATCCAGAGGCGGCTGCCCAAAATTGGCTTC